>JANLVJ010000052.1:0-1621 GCA_031363945.1 bacterium
AAGTTTATGGCGGAGCAAGAATTCAAATGTATGACGGAGTTATGCCATTGCCTATACAAACTGCTATAAGCCGATATGATTCAAAAATCAATCAGCTTGTTGATAAAGGATCTTCGGAAATTTGTGGACTCTGGAATTCAAGGGAAGTCACGGGAATGGGTATCGGGAGTATTATTCTGGGCCGGGTAACCGGAGCATTAATCGGAATGCTTCCAATTTATAAGACCTTTATGCTTTGTGCACCGGTAACGGTAAAAATGTGTACTTCTACAGGATGTGTATTGGTTACAGAAATTGGCAATAATGGCTTATTTTACTATCCGAAAGATGATTTAATTGCAACAGCTATGGTTGTACCAGATACCAGAACGATGGAACATGCTGAGCCAGTAGAAAGAGAGTGGATGTTTAGACTAAGAGAAAAACCAAATCAGGTCATAATTGAAAATACAGCCAGAGGTCGACTTGAAATTGACTTTCATCTAGGAGTACCAGTTATAGATGTGAGTGATTTTTACCATTTAGATTAAAAACCATTTGAAAAAGCTGTTTTTACTTCTATTACTATGCTTTATATTTACCAGTTTTAAGGCATATTGTCAGGTTATTTTTAAGTACAGGGATTCTCTGGGTAAAACCAATATTGGTAATTTCCTGTACTATTATAAAGATGGTAATGGTTTTTTATCATTTGACAGCATTCGCCGCCGTTCGGCATCTTTTAAACTCTTACAAGCAGCGGTTCCTAATTTCAAAATTTCAACCAGTATTTTTTGGTTCAGATTCTCAATAAAGAATGCATCAAAAGAGCCATTCCTGTATGTAGATCTTGAATATCCTCCACTTGACAGGGTCGATTTCTTCGCCGATAGCACAAATCATTACAAGCAGCAAATTTCAGGTACTGGAATCAGACTATCAACAAGAACAACCCAGAGCCAGAATCACGTTTTCAAACTTAGCATCAGCCCCGGACAGCAGCAAGAATACTATTTCAGAATACAATCAAAGAGTCTGATACTAGTGCCATTATATATAGGTTCAGCAAGTGATATCTATAATTCAGAGATCTCGAGAAATCTGATCTACGGCATTTACTACGGCATTATTGC
The DNA here is from genome assembly GCA_031363945.1 of bacterium. Lineage (GTDB taxonomy): Bacteria > Bacteroidota > Bacteroidia > Sphingobacteriales > Sphingobacteriaceae > JANLVJ01. Next base: position 1,113 of record JANLVJ010000052.1, read on the forward strand.
TGTCATGATTCTTTTTAATCTCTTCATTTTCATTTCGGTCAGAGATAGAAACTATTTCCTATATGTTATTTATATTTTATTTGTGGGCCTTGCTCAGGCTGTACTAGATGGGTATACCTATAAATATTTATGGCCAGAAAGCCCATGGCTGTCTATGCAAAGTATGATCTTCATTCCTGCACTGACGGGCATTGCCGTAGCTGAATTTTTTAAAGGCTTTTTAGATATCAAAAGGCAGATTCCATCGATGCTGGTATATATTAACACATTCAATGTTATTTACATACTTTGTATTATCTCAAGCCTTTTGGGTTATAGGTTAATAAGCCTGGCAGGTTTACAGATTAGTGCGATTACGGGCTCATTTTTCTTATTTTATATTTCACTTGAACTGATAAAGAAGGGGTACCGCCCTGCGAAATTTTTTCTATTGGCTTGGTCATTTTTTTTATCAAGCATTATCATCTTTGTACTCAGAAATTTCAATTTACTTCCCTTTAATTCATTTA
>JANLVJ010000053.1:0-2150 GCA_031363945.1 bacterium
ATACATCGTGCATGATGACATAAATAAACAGACTGATGACCTCCGGTTAATATAAAGTTATTCAACTGTGGTAAGAGGGCATCCATTATATCAATTTCAGTTTCTAATTTCAAAACATCATCAATAGATAGTTCTGGCAGCCTCATTCTTGACTTTTCAGGATCGGCAGCTAGCAATGAACCCATTATAAACAGCCTGTCTTGGATAAGAAGTATAACTACTTTTTCAGAAGCCTCTAATACTGCCTGATCACGCAACAAACCTATCCAACTATTCAATTCATCAACAGTACCATATGCTGAAACCCTTGAATGACTTTTAAGAACTCTGGTTCCACCTATTAATGCAGTTTGTCCTTTATCTCCTGTTTTTGTGTAAATTTTCAATTTTTTAGTTTATTTCCCTTTCAATTAAATGACCAACAGTCTGAATATTCAGATTAGGAAGATCACTTTCAATTTTACCATCACGCATTCTAACAATCCTGTGAGCATGCATGGCAATGTCTTCTTCATGGGTCACCAGAATAATTGTATTCCCCTTACGGTGAATTTCTTCAAGCAGTGCCATAATTTCTATTGACGTTTTTGAGTCAAGGTTACCAGTAGGTTCATCAGCAAGAATGATCGAAGGGTTGTTAATTAATGCACGTGCGACAGCTACCCGTTGACGTTGACCCCCTGAAAGCTCATTTGGCTTATGACTTACTCTGTTCGCCAGCCCAACGTTATCAAGTGCCTGATTGGCCCGCAATTCTCGCTCAACCCGACCAATCCCTGCATATACCAACGGTAGGGCCACATTGTCTAAAGCTGTTGAACGGGGTAAAAGGTTAAAAGTTTGAAAGACGAAACCAATTTCTTTATTCCTGACTTCTGCCAGCTCATTATCAGTCATCTCACTAACCCTGATCCCATTTAAAATATATTCACCAGAGGAAGGTGAGTCAAGACAGCCTAAAATATTCATCAATGTTGATTTCCCAGAACCCGAAGGACCCATAAGGGCAACAAATTCACCTTTTTTAACATTCAGGTCAACTGAGAGTAAAGCATGAATTGTTTCTTCCCCTACAACATAATTTTTACCTATCCCTGAGATTGATATGAGGCTTTCCATATTATTACTGCTCTATGACTTTAGCAACTCTAAAATAATCTGAATCTTTCTGGGGTGCATTTTTCAAAGCCTCAACATGACTGATTTCATGTTTAACTTCGTCTTTCCTGAGTACATTAACCGCATCAGTCATATATATAAGAGGCTCAATGTTATCAGTATCAAGCTCATTTAACTTTTCCATAAAACTAAAAATTCGTTCAAGATCAGTAGAAATTATTCCAAGTTCTTGCTCATCAATTTCAATCCGGGCCAGGTGGGCCATTTTCAAAACAGTTTCACGTTCAATCTTCATCCAGCAGTTTTTTAGGTATGGTACAGGTTGGCAATATACCAATGAATTCTTATTTAGTTTCTTACCATGATTTCATAATTTTTGTTTTTCTCTGTCTTAAAAATCAGTTCATTTTACCCATTTCTGTGTTGAGAATACTACTTTAATACCTGAACTGAAAATGGCTGCCGGGAAAGTACTTTGCAGATATCCCCGTTATTTGACTTGATACGGGCTGAAACTAATTTATTTTCCCCCATTTAATATCGACCACAAACCCTCTCCTAGCCACCAGACCTTTGATTTTACCATTCTTCCAAGCAGATGCCAAGGCTGGCAGTAAGTGAATATTACTTTCCTGACTTTGCATGAGCATTTCTGCCATACCTGCTGTACTACCAAAATTACCCTTACCCACAGGAAGGGCTTCTCTCCAGACCATGGAAGGCCTCTTATATCATAATTTTACCTGACAATAGGTGCTGGTGGTGAAATTCAGGATACATATTAATAGGCAGAAAATGAATTTGCGAAGATTAAATTGCATGATCATCAGTAAGGTTTTGTTTGGGTAATACGCGTATACAGGAAATCAATTGTAAACTCTTCCTGAGTTAGGGTTTATTAAAAATTTCATACTTTAGGAGGCTATGGAAATTGTTGTAAGCGGAATTCGTTCTACCGGAAATCTGCATCTTGGAAATTATTTTGGTGCCCTGCAAAATTTTGTAAAGCTTCAGGATACTCACCTGTGTTA
>JANLVJ010000056.1:0-66475 GCA_031363945.1 bacterium
GTATGACAGTCCGTATGATCCAATTACTGGCATTAGAACAGCCACTCCGTATAAAGCAAGAGGAGCAAATAACTTTACGAATTTTGCTCAAACCGGTATGATAACCACTGATAATATTTCTCTGGCAACAACGGGTGAGAAGAGTGATGTACGCCTGTCGTATTCTCATACCTACCAGAAAGGGATGTTTTCAAATACCAGGCTCAATCTTGATAACTTCAATATCAATACAGGATATAACTTCAGTTCAACATTTCGTGTTGAAGGCAATTTGAACTTAAACGTTCAGTATTCTCCAAATATTCCTGATGTGAGCTATTTTCCGAACAGTTATTCTTATATGTTCTAGGTTTATGGTTCTGCTGATTATGATGTAAATTCTTTAAAAGATATTTACAAAGGTCCGATGGGCGTAAATAACCTTGTTCAGTATGCACTGGTGGTACAGATGATATCACAAAAGATATGTGGCTTACCAAATAAGATAAACCAGTAGGCCGATTAGATACTCAGGCCGACTGCGATATGGATGATCATATAATCAGGTCAATAAATAAACTAATGCTTACCAGGATATACGTATCAGTACATTCTTAAAGACAGTTTCCAGACTACCGGAGGTACAGCTTATCGTACTTTCGGTTTTTTTATTGCCAAAAATGAGTCTCTGCAAAGTTTTTTATATTTTTGAAAACTACAAAATCAGGGTGTTTGTATCATGATTGAGTATGTAACTGAATTTATAAGCATTAATCTGTGGCAAATAGATTAGTGTCAAGAGTCTAGTTACCAATTAATTTTGAGAAACTAACCTATTTAGGCTCAATTCTTATTAATTATGGTTAAACAGCATGAGCCTGAAGAAGAAGGTAAGAACGGCAGTAATCTTACTGACGAATTAAAGCATACTAAAGAGTTACTAGCAGTAAAAACGGCTGAATTAGCTTTGGCTACTGCCGCTCTCGAAGCATTGAATGACGGATCAATAGAGGCAGGCAGTCAGTTTAGCCGCCCGGTAATCAATGGCAAATATTCTCTACCTGACAGCCAGCAAAGCCTTAGAGCCTATGTTCTGGCAGCTGGTTACCCCATGATTATTTTACGTGGGCCTGATATGTATATAGAATTGGCCAATCAACCCCAGGCAGATTTGTTGCAGCGCCCTGTATCAGAAATTTGTGGTCGGTATTTACTTGATCTTTTGCCTGAAATCATTTACCAGCCTTTTCCACGCCTTTTGAAAGAGGTTTATGAAACGGGCATAAGCTATAAAAAAGAGGAAGAGTTCTTTTATTATGATACACCTGAAGGGCAGGTTGGTAAATATGTCAGCATTTTCTATGATCCTCTGAGAAATTCTAGTGGGGAAATTGATGGCCTGATCGCCTCAGCCCAGGATATAACTGAAGTAGTGGTTGCCCGCAAAGAGCTACTTGAAATTCATAACCAGCAGAAATTGCTGAATGAGAAAATTCTATTGTCAAATAAAGAGCTAGCCCAGGCACTGAAAAATCTTACACTGAGTAATATTGAAATTGCGAGTGCTGAGCTCAGGCTATCTAAAAAGGTTGATGAACTGGCTGAAAGTGAGGCACGAATAAGTTATATGCTGAATGAGGCTCCAGTTGCTATTTGTATTTTGACAGGATATGACCATACCATTGATTCGGTTAATAATAAAATGCTCGAAATCTGGGGAAAGCAACGCTCAGGACTTGGCAAAACCATCATTGAAACTTTGCCAGAGATTGCTGAGCAGCCTTTTATTGAATTACTTGATCAGGTATTTGCTACAGGTATTACTTATTTTGGAGATGAGGCAAAGGCCCTGCTTGAACATGACGGGGTATTAACTGAAGTTTATGTAAACTTTGTTTTTCAACCAATTAAAGGCCTTGATGGGCTTACCCGTAGTATCATCGTAGTTGCCGTTGATATTACCGAACAGGTTATGGCAAAAATTGCTGTTACTGAGAAAAATGAGCTCTTAAATCAGGCACTTACACAGTTTGAGTTTTTAGCTAATACTGTACCCATCGTAGTTTGGACAGCTACCGCCGATGGTCTGCTTGATTATATCAATCAGCGCTGGTATGATCGCAATGATGATTCGATGGACAGGGCCTTGGGAACGGGCTGGGCTCAATCGGTGCACCCTGATGACCAGGCTAATGCATGGAAAGTATGGAGTCATTCACTAAGTACGGGAGAGCCTTATCAGGTTGAATTCAGGGTTGCCGACAAGTTAGGTGATTACCGCTGGTATCTTGTACGCGCCTTAGCCCTACGTGATGACAAGGGTGAAATCTTAAAATGGTATGGGAGTAATACTGATATCAGCGAACAGAAAGAGCTTCAGCGCCAAAAAGATGATTTTTTGGGCATCGCCAGTCATGAGCTAAAGACCCCGGTTACCAGCATTAAGGCTTATACCCAGCTCATGGAAATGAAATTTGATCTGGCCGGTGATTTAGAGAATAGTAAGCTTGCCCGCAAGATGGATAAGCAGGTCAACCGGCTTACCAGTCTGATAGAAGATCTGCTTGATGTGACAAAAATAAATTCAGGAAGGATGCAATTCAATGAAGAAGTTTTTGACTTTGACCAAATGGTCGAAGATGTAATTGAAGACTTCAGACAAACTGCTCCCAAACATCAAATCAATAAAGAACTCTCATTCAGAAAGAATTTTAACGGTGACCGAGACCGAATCTGGCAGGTGGTTACGAACCTTATATCTAATGCCGTCAAGTATTCTCCTGATGCTGATCGTATTATTCTTTCTACTGAATTTAAAGATGATTCGGTGGTATTTTGTGTTCAGGATTTTGGCATTGGTATTAAGGCTGACAATAAAGACCGGGTATTTGAGCAGTTTTACCGTGTTAGCGGTACCCGTGAGCATACATTTCCTGGTCTTGGGCTGGGCCTTTACATCTCCAGTGAAATTGTAAAAAGACTTGGGGGCAAAATCTGGGTAAACTCTATCGAAGATGAGGGATCAACTTTTTGCTTTTCGCTACCAGTTAATGTTCAGGATTAAAACATTTTAATACATTCTTACGAATACAATTGTAAGAATTTGTTAAACGGCCGTCCTTGGCTAATCCAATCAATTATGGATATTTATAAAAAGAAAATTCTAATTGCCGGTTATGATGAAGCTGTCGTTGATTCATTGTTATTAATTCTTCAAGCCCTGGGATATTAAGTTTACTCAATCCTTGAGGGTAGCAGGGTAATTGAAGAGATTAAATTAATGCCAGACCTACTGTTAATCGATATATCGATGTCGGGTGTTGACGGCAGATCTTTTACCTTCCGTTAAATTTACGGTAACCCCATTTTGCCAGTATTTTATAAATTGATTGTAATTGCTGTCTTCCTGCTCATTGGTGAGTACGTATACAATTATTTTATGAGATGGCGTAGAATTTGGCATAGAATAAGAAGCCAGAAATTCAACTAGTCTAAGGGCTGGTAAGAGTTAAATTTGTTTCTTTCTTTTAAATTATAGGGTTAAATATATGTTACTCATTGCCTATTATTGAATTATGTTAAAGCCAATAGTCATCCTAAAAGTATTTTTATAAGGACTGTAAATACCTGAAGGTAGAATATAAGACATATCGAGTCTAAGACTATTTCCGGCATATCCAAAACCAGTTGTCATATAACGCATATCGCCGATTTTTAAATTCTCGTAATGGTAACCGGCACGTAAAAAGAATTTCTCGGCAAAATCATATTCGAAACCAATTCCTGCTGTAAATTGACGGATCTGCTCACTTATACCTCCTGGTGCATCAGAAAATGAACCAACTATAGCTCTGGGTATTGATTTGTCAGGGTCCTCACCTTTTAATATTTCTCCCGTAGAATTTCCTGCTGAGTCTTTTTTATAAACAGGAGGAGTTGGTAACAGTAGCTTGTTTACATCTAATGAAATATTGACTGAGTTCAACACACCCTGAAAATGCAATTGTGTCCCAATTCGAAGATTCATCGGCAAATACTGCCCTCTCTGGCCTGTATTCTGCTTTATTTTGGGGCCTATATTCGACAATATTATTCCATATGATAACCTGTTTGAATTGTTAGTCGTATTTTCATAATACCAACCGAGATCAAAAGCATAATCTGAGGTTGCCAGTAATGCACCATCAGATGAGTTTTGTCCATTTGCCAAATCTGAATGTAAAAACTTACCGGTCAAACCAAGACTCATCGAGGGAGATAATTGTCTTGAATATGCGAGTTCAATAGAAAATTCGTTTGGGTTATACCTGCCTATATCATTGCCAACCTCGTCGAAAAAATTCACCTTGCCCATTGTGAAATAATTTACTGACATCGCAATGCCCTGTTTCGAATCAAGTTTTCTGTAACCTGTAAAGTATAGATTAGATATACCAGATTTAATCTGTGATAACCAAGGAACATAGGAAGCAGAAAAACCATAATCACCCTCTAAAAAAGCTATTTTGGCATTATTCCAATAAAGAGAATTTAAATCAGGACTAGTAGCAGCTCCTGTTTCCCCCATAGAACTTGAATGAGCATCAGGAGCTATTCTCAAAAATGGCATTGCTGTACGTAAATAGGTACCTTGGGCATAGCCTGATTTGATTAAGACCAGTACTAAAAGAAACAAAAGTATTTTCTTCATATATCAGTTAATAGAAATTTCCTTACTTAAAACCGAAGAAAAACCACCATCATTGTCTTCCGCCTGTATAGTTATCGTGAATACTCCAGGTGAAGAAAAAATATGCTTAATCTGATCTTTTGATGTATAAATGATCTGACCATCTACCTGATAAATATATTGAACAATACCACCTCCAAAATTATGATCCGGATCATAAGACCGGCTGGCGTCAAGCAGGTACTCTAATGGATCAATTATTTTAACGGGGCTAACTTGAAGGTCCGCTACAGGAAGCAAATTCTTAAAGGTTAACAGTTCTAAAGCAGAAGAATTCGAATTATTTAATTGATCAGTAGCCTTAAATATGAGTCTGGTGAGCCCTTCTGAACCAGGGATGAATTTTACCAGGCATTTATAGTTCATAAAAGGTAAAAGACCTATATTCAATGTGTCATTTCGATAAACCAATTTACCATTCCCTTTTTCGAAAATGTAGGTCAGAGAATTGTAGTATTTATCTGAATCTGATAACCTGAGTTCAATTCCATAAGTATTAAAATTGGGATTACTTAACTTTATAGAGTCCCGAAAAAATGATTTAAGTGATGATTTCACCATAATCTTTACGGAAGGGAAAGATGGAATGGTACCTATAGATTCTATCCGGTTACTACATCCGGATAAAGCCATTAAAAATAATGATACAGTTATAAGCCGATTCATAATTACATTTTTAAAACTTTGATTAACTCATTTAATTCTTCACTCCTCAAAATTACCAGATAGTAATTTTTGATGACCAGGGCCCCTAAATTGGCAAGTGTGAATTTATTGTTACCTGTTTTACCTTCGTATTGCTCGATTTTTATTAATCTTCCAAATGTGTCATATATTTTCAACGCAACTAATTGTGGATGAGACAAATGAAAAGTCAGGTAGATGTGATCTTTGAATGGAGTTGGAAATATTTTAACATCAAACTGGCTCTGGTCTTCACTTACCAATCTTGGTGGGGGTTGAAGAATCGCAATTGAGTCATCTGAGCCCACCAGGATATTGTTTTGCAGGCTGAGAGAATCTGTACAGTTTTCTGGAGAGGTTAAAATTACATGTACTTTAAATGAGCCCTTTGAATAATAATAATGAGATGGGTTTTGATTAGTTGAAATTGCACCATCCCCAAAGTTCCATTGGAAATTTTGAACATTATAGTTATTCCCGGTAGTAAAATGCACGAGACCTCCGAATGGAATTGAGGTTTGTGAAGAGAGTAGTGTGGCTGTTGGTGTTAAACTTTTTATCGTAATATAATTGCTGTTGAGTTTGGGTAATCCACACGATAATGCATTTATACCAACACAATAAATTAGTTCTGTTTTGGTAACTGTCACATTAACCTGCGAGCCGGTAGCAAATGGATTTATCTCATTTTGATGGTACCATACATAATTGGTAGCACTGTCAGCCTGAGCAAAGAGCTGGACAATATCTCCATTGCACCCACTTGAGTTACCCGTAATAATTACCCTGCCAGGAATACCTAAAACTGAAACGGTTCTCGTAGCAGTGCTTATACAGCCAGCTTGATTCGGGTATGCATAAACCAGGTTAAATACCCCGATTCCTGCTTTTCCTGAATTGAAATAACCACCGTTTACCCCTGTCCCAGACCAATTTCCCCCTTGTAAGCTTACATCTTGATTTAGATCGTAGATCGGGCTGTTTACACAAAGGGTCAATGCATTGCCGGCTGATACTGCCAATGTTTTTAATACTGTTATTTTTTTATATCCTACCACAGAGCAACCTGTAGAATTGGTGAAGGTATAGCTCAGGGTATTTAATCCGATGTTTGATTCTGAAGGAACAAAGCGGCTACCATTGATGCCAGGCCCAGCCCAAGTGCCACCTGCAGGACTTCCTTGTAGCTGTATAGCTGAAGCATTATTACATATAGTTGTGTCATTACCTGCGTTAACGAGCGGAATAGAATTTACGCTGACTGTTAATGTATCTGAATTGGAGCAGCCAATACTCAGGTCTTGAATCGTATAGGTTAATATATGATTACCCGGACCTGCTATTGCCGGGTTGAATAGTCCGGCAAAAATTCCATCTCCTGACCAAAGCCCCCCACCAGGCTGGCCGTTCAATTGAATTGGATTTGCATTTTGACAGATTTCGAATCCAGGTCCTGCTGAAATGACGGGTAAAGGTTTTACTGTAATTATATAAGAGGTATAACCGATGCAGCCGGCATTTGGGTCTTTATAGGAATACGTCAAGGTATGATTTCCAATTCCTGCTTTGGCAGGGTTGAAAACACCCTCAAGTACACCATCTCCGCTATAAGTGCCACCGATAGGGTTAGCACCCTGAAGAAGTATGGGACTGGAATTTTGACAAATACTAAAATTGGCAGGCGCAACAGGCACAGGAATATCTAGTACTGTAATAGAGAAATTTGCATTGCTGCTGCACCCTGTGGTCTGGTCAATATATGTATATACAAGAACCTTATTGCCAAGACCTGCTTTAGTTGCACTGAAGCTGTTATTCTCAACTCCGGTTCCGCTCCATGAGCCACCTGCAGGCAAGGCAGTCAGATTTACTAATGAAGCATTAATGCAAACAGAAATGTCAGCGGGCACTACAATATCAGTTACCGGCTTAACCGTCGCTTGAATTTTATTTGAATTCGTACATCCACTTGCATTATCAGTATACGTATACTGGAGAGGGAAATTTCCAATACCTGCAATTTTTGGATCGAAATAATCACCTGTAACGCCTGCACCAGACCAGATTCCTCCAGATGGTGATCCAGTTAATTTTTGACTGCCCCCATTAAAACAAACGGTAAGATCTGTTCCTGCATTTACATTTGGAAGCGGTACTACTGAAATTGTAGCAACTTTTGTTGATATACAACCATTGGGATTCTGAGCCTTATTTGGATTGATAAATGAATAGGTTAATACAAAAGTGCCAATACCTGCTGTTGCAGGATTGAAATTTCCGTTATTATCAATAGCAGTACCCGCCCAGCTGCCACCTGTGGGGATTGCCAGAATATTAACAATACCCCCGTTCTCACATATGGCTGACGGGTATGGGTTAAATGTAATTTGGGATGGGGCAACAATTATTATTGGAACGGTCTGTACGAAATCTCCATTTGCATAATTTTTATAGGCCGTTATCGTATGTTTTCCCGCCGGTATGATAGAGGGGTCGATTTGATAAATTGCTGAACTGCTATGGCCTGTATCATCAAGGTAAAAGGTAGCGTCTAATGCACCTTGAAAATAATCCATTAAACTAATTACCGGATCTGTATTACATAGGTACTTGATGCTGCTTTGATTTATAAAACCAGGTTGTTCTACAGTGATAACAGCTTGATTGATATAGACTGGGTCATGAGCGAAAGAGCCCGCATCACCCTTGTTTCTGGTAATACCTACCATCATTGCGGTTAATATCAATGGTTTGCCAATATCTGCTGTTTAGGGCTGATAGGTATAGGTTCTCGGGTAAAAAACTGCAGCCAAGGCTTTATTTTGTACAGTTGGCATACCAGTCAGACTGTAAACCTCCCAGACAGTTCCGGTCGGTGCCTGTGTAGCATAACCCAGATTCTGATTACCACCACTGTATTCTGGATATTCAATGGCATTGGTTGGGCCAAAAGAATTTATGTAAACAGTGATATCCCTTAAATAATAGTCGCTAGGGTTATTATGTACATCTGTATTCAGGCCATTGTAAAAATGGTTTACCATATACTTAGCCGGAATGATAATTTGACCGGCACCTGATCCAGGAATACTGGCCAGTATGAGTATGAAAAATCCGATGGTTAAGAAATTTTTCATGGCTTATTTAGCTGATAAGTAAATCTTGGTAATTACACTGGAGCCAATATTGGTTTGAAGAACAAGGCTATCTACAGTTGATTTTATAATTCTGTATCTGGTTTGTAAACTGTTATTTCCATCATCCGCAAATTCAAGTTTACCTGGATTGACGTCGATGTAAAAAGAGCCAATGGCCATATTGTTCCTTTTTCCGCCGCCACAATCAGTATTATGGTAATTGACCGACATTTCACCCTCATGACTTAGGCTGGTACTGAAAAACTTGGTGAAAATATAAGTGACGTCTTTATTGCATTTATCTATTGGATAAATGGAAGACCCATTCACAGGGGGGCTAACACTTTCTGAATTAATTTTCCAGCTCCTGTATTGAATGGTCCCAGAGAAAAAGTTTTGTATAGAATCACTGTGTAAATCAACGGGAGGATAAATACCATTGCCTTGATTTTTGCAAGCCCCAAAAAATAAAATAAGGCAGAATATAAATACCAAGTTAAAATGAAAATTAATTTTTGTCATTTTCTTAAGTGTTTTAGTATGAATAAATCAGGACTGGGAATAAAGAAAATTTAATTGCCGATATATAGCCTTACACCAAGCCCATAATTATATCGCTGGTTACCAAAGTTTTTTCTAGCCAATACCATCTGATTAAAAAATGCAATGAAGCTGAACTTCTCATTTAAAAGAGCTTCGGCCTCAATTCCTAGTTTCAGCCCAGCATTGAATGATGATGTAAATGCTTTTTTAACCGGGCTGATATGATCATAATTTATTGTAGGTCCAGCTTGAGGGTTTATATATAAGATATTGTAAAGGTTTACCAGATCATAGCGAAATAGCGCATCAAATCCGATATTGCGATAAGAAAATTGATAAGGGTTTCCCGTTTCAAAGAAGGAACCTGCACGGATCGAAAATTTTCCAGGTAAATAAAATACGAAACCAGCATTGGCAAATAATCCAATGTCTGATTTGCCACCACCAAAATCAACAGCTTTTTGACCTTCTACCAGTTGAGCAGAACACCTTTGAGTAAATAACAAAACAATTATAGCCGTTACAACCAGCCTGAAAACATAAATGAAAGTCGATAAACCTGATTGATTCATAGCTTTAGGGAATAATGTTGATTCGATTACCATATTCACAAATATAAATATTATTAGAAATTAAATATTTATTTAAAAATCTCCAGGAATTCTATCGTTTAATTGGATTCAAATAATATTGCTAATCAGGTGTTTGCTTATTCTAAAGTAAGGCTTAGTTTTCCCACTACCAAACAGTTATTATTTCAGAAAGGAATCTTATATCAAAATTCAAGTATAAATGGATTAGTATAAAGCCAAATATAAATATATGGACCATTTTTAATTTTTAATAGAGCAGTTTATGTAATAGATAATTCTATATCAGGAATGATTAAGTATGAATTAATGTACTTCTATCTTTAGATTTCAGGGTTTTAATTGTTATTGAAACCGTTAAATATAAATCAAGTCAGCAGATGCCTGCAAGAATTTTAATTCTGCAATTTGATAAATAGTAGAGATGTAAAATAAAAATTACAAATGTATTTATAGTGTGACCTTTAAATGTGTCACATTAACCAAATTTAATGTGGTAATTCAATTGATTTTTTGGTACTTATTGTGAAATGTTTAAATTTTTGACTTCTTAATCAATACCTGAAAACCCTAAAAACAAATAATCCCTTCATTATGTGAAGGGATTATAAGGAATGACAATTAAAAGTGAATAACAATGGAATAAAAAAACTTAAAATAATTAATAAAAACCCAAAATAAAGAGATTTTAAAAGTTTATCAATCAAAAACTTTCCATATATAAAAGTTCTGAACATTGGGGTAAAAACTCTTAGCTCTCAAGCACGAGCTCACGCTTTACAGGAACATATTTACTGTATAGCTTGTCTCTCTGTTCTTTAATGGTTTCACTCTCAAGGTATTCAACATAGCTCATTCCTTTGTCGATAAAACCAACGGGGGTGAGTTCAACAATGCGGTTTGCAACGGTATTGACAAATTGTATATCATGAGATCTGAACAGAACTGTACCTTTAAAGTCAATCAGGCTATTATTCAGGGCAATGATTGACTCCATATCTAGGTGATTGGTCGGCTCATCAAGGATCAACAGGTTCGGTGCCTGCAGCATCATGCGGCTCAGCATACAGCGTACTTTTTCTCCTCCTGATAAAACTGTAGCGCTTTTCAGGGCCTCTTCTCCTGAGAAGAGCATTCGGCCTAAGAACCCGCGTACAAATGACTCATCTTTATCTGCTGAGTATTGTCTGAGCCAATCAACAAGTGAAATATCCTCTTTAAAGAACTTTGCATTTTCTTTCGGAAAGTAGGCTGGCTTGATCGTACTGCCCCATTTATAGGTACCTGCCTGTATATTTACCTCATTGCTGAGAATATCAAACAAGGTAGATACGGCCAAATCATCTTTAGAAAAGAAAGCAATTTTATCACCCTTATTGACCAGCAGGTCTAATTTTGAGAACAGGGTTTCTGTCTCATGCCTGGCTGTCATTTCTTCAATATTCAGAATCTGATCGCCTGCTTCACGTTCTGGCTGAAACTTAATGAAAGGGTATTTACGGTTCGAAGGTTTGATCTCATCAATGACCAGCTTCTCAAGTAATTTCTTACGGGAGGTAGCCTGTCTTGACTTTGAAGCATTGGCGCTAAACCGGGCAACAAAACTCTCCAGGTCTTTACGCTTTTCTTCAGTTTTTTTATTCTGGTCTGAACGCTGCCTCAGAGCTAACTGGCTGCTTTCATACCAGAAAGTGTAATTACCGGTGTAGAGCTGAATCTTGCCAAAATCAATATCAGCAATCAATGTACAAACAGAATCTAAAAAGTGCCTGTCGTGTGAAACCACAATGACGGTATTTTTGAAATCAGCCAGGAAATTTTCAAGCCATAAGATCGATTCTGCATCAAGGTAATTGGTAGGCTCATCAAGCAACAATACATCTGGGTTACCGAAGAGTGCCTGGGCCAATAAAACTTTCACTTTATCAACACCGCTAAGGCTTTCCATGGTGCTATAATGATCTTTTTCTGTTACTCCAAGTCCACTTAAAAGGGTTGCGGCCTCAGATTCAGCATTCCACCCGTCCATGTCAGCAAATTCAGCTTCAAGTTCAGATGCCTTTTCACCATCAGCATCGCTGAAATCTTCTTTAGCATAAAGCGCATCTTTAAGCGCCTTAATTTCATACAGGCGCTTATGACCCATCATGACTACCTCCAGAACTGGAAAATGATCAAATTCATAATGATCCTGCCTTAAAAAGGCAAGTCTTGCTCCCTTATTGAGTGAGACCGTACCTGAATTAGGCTCAATATCACCGGAGAGAATTTTCATGAATGTTGATTTTCCTGCTCCGTTTGCACCAATCAGGCCGTAACAGTTCCCTTCGGTAAACTTCACGTTCACATCTTCAAAAAGTACTCTTTTTCCATACCGGAGGGTTACATTACTGGTTGTTAGCATGGATTGTTCTTATTTATAAACCTATAATCTGAGAGAAAAAGCTCACTCAAAATTTTACTGCATTTCTTAAGAACTGCAAAGGTACTGCATCAAACTTGTTGCGTGTGAAAAATTCTGAAATTCTAACTCTTTACTGCCCGTTACCCGTTGAAACTGCAGTTTTAGCATCTTTTTTCATTTGCTCATTTGCCATAATCCCAATTTCTACCCTGCGGTTCTGACTACGACCACTTTCTGTACCATTATCGGCTGTAGGGTGAGTCATGCCATAACCAACGCTCGTTAACCGTGAGGCATCAACACCCTGGGCCATCAGATAAGATTTTACGGCGTCTGCTCTTCGGTCAGACAGGTTTAGATTATACTCAGCACTGCCTGTATTATCAGTATACCCATCAACCTGCATTTTAGTCTGAGGGTTGTTCTGCAAAGAAACGGCTAGATTGTCAAGATTGACTTTAGCAGCAGGTTTGATTGCGGTTTTATTGACATCAAACAAAATTCCAGAGTCAAATTTAACATCAATACCTTCACCTACCCGTTTAACATTCGCATTTGGCAGGGTATTTTGTAATTCTGCGGCCTGTTTATCCATTCTGCGTCCGATTAGTACTCCTGCTGTACCTCCCAGCGCACCGCCTAAGATAGCTCCAAGAGCAGTATTACCAAAAGCATGACCGAGAACGGTTCCTGCAGCAGCACCAGCTCCAACACCGATAATGCCTCCCTTAGTTGCCGTGTTCTGGCGTTTATAAGTATCACAACCCGTAATTGTAGTTGTCAGTAAAATCGCTGTTAATAATATAGCGGATGTCGTTTTTAGGGTATTGTTCATAATCATAAATCTTAATTTATAAATAAAATTTAAAGCTCAAAGTCAGTGCCATATTGATATTGGAATCATGCCAGAAAATTTAAAAATTTGTCAGGGTAATTCCGTAAAGACCTTGCCAAGGCCGTTAAGGGTCTCAAAATTCTTGAATTTCACCTCTTTCGGGCTGTAAATAACGTTTACCGTTTAACATAGTAAATTGTATTTACTCTTAAATTGTTACAGTAAGTAATAATAATTTACACTCACTTACTAATTTAATTACATGAATTTCCCCTCCAAGATTTACCAAATGAATTTGTTAAAACTAAATTCATTATATGGTTAAATGCCCACAGATTTAGTTTGCTGTCAAGTAATTATCAGCAGGAAAGAACCTTTGCTACTGACAGGATGCTTTCGACCTGTAATGAATGGATAGATTCAACCCATCGCAGCTGCATAACGTTAAAATCAATACAGGGAGTAGACAAGCCATTGGTGCTTTTTTCTTGTGTAGTTTTCCCGTATTGCAATCTGAAGTGATCAGATCTTGGGTATCACCTGACATGCTAAGTCTTGCCTGAAATATTCTGTCATTGGCTATATAAGATAACCTGTTCACTAAGATTGAACAAATTATTTTTTTGGCTCTCTATTTTCTGCACATCAGGATGAAATCTTTCTGGTTTAATTTTACTGCCGAATGCTAAAATATTTTTAATTTAACTCATTAAATCCCCTAAACAAATGAAAGCCCTAAATATGATATCGCTTTTTACAATACTCTGTTTGTGCTTTGCAGGAATTGTTTCTGCCCAGACTGCAGGTTATCAGCTTCAAATGAAAAAAGGACTTGACCAGGCAAAAACCCTGACAACAGCCATTGACCTCGAGAATACGGCTGTTTATTTCGAGCGTATTAGCATGAATGAAAAAAACCAATGGCTTCCTATGTACTATGCTGCCTTTTATAATTTTCTTGCAGGTTTAAAAACAATGACAACACCAAAAGAAGCAGATAAGATTTTTGATAAGTCTATGGCTCAGATTACGCAGGCCGGTTTAATCAAGCCAAATGAAAGTGAGATTCTGGCTCTTAAAGGGCAGATTTCTTATATGCAGATGGCAATTGACCCAAGTGGTAGATACCAGATATATATACCACAGGCTAAGGGCGAACTTGATTCAGCTGCAAGCCTAAACCCGGCAAACCCCAGAGTAGATTTTATAAATGGTCAGCAACTGTATTATACACCAGAACAATATGGAGGCGGTAAGGCAGCTGCCAGACCTATTTTACAGCAGGCCGTTAATAAATTTAAAACATTCAAACCTGCAACTGACTTGTCACCAGCATGGGGCGAAACCCAAGCCAAAACCCTGCTTGATTTGTCAAAATAAACGGTTTTCTTGGGTTTTAGCAAATGCACTAAATTGCAAATCAAAGGCTAAACTTGACAAATAAATTTAAGACAGCCCAGCATCTTATTTAAAGAGTCGTGTGAATTTATGACAGAAGAAAATGTAATCATCAGCGTTGAAAATCTGGTGAAGAAGTATGGTGATTTTACTGCTGTTGCCGGTATTAGCTTTGAAGTTTACGCAGGTGAAATATTTGGTTTACTCGGGCCTAATGGGGCTGGTAAGACGACGACTCTAGAAATTCTAGAGACATTGAGAGATAAGACAGCAGGTAATATAATTATTGACGGGTTTTCTGTAGACAACCAGGCCGCCGAAATTAAGAAGATCATTGGTGTGCAGTTGCAGGCTGCCGGATATTCACCTAATTTAAGTCTTACCGAAATCATTGAACTTTTTTCTGGTTTATACGGAGTGCGGGTGAATGCCCTTGAAATGCTTGACAAAGTCAATCTGCGTGAAAAGGCGAAGGCTAAGTTTAAAGAACTTTCAGGTGGGCAGAAACAACGTTTCAGCATTGCTACAACCCTAATACACAAACCAAAAATTATTTTTCTCGATGAGCCAACCACAGGTCTTGACCCACAGGCCAGGCGAAACTTATGGGACCTTATTTTTGAAATTAGAAAAGAGGGTACTACTGTTGTAATTACTACCCATTATATGGATGAAGCAGAAATTCTTTGTGACCGGGTAGCTTTTATTGATGCAGGTACGATTCGTGGAATTGATACCCCCGCTCATTTTATAGATCAACTTATTGAAACAGGCTTTGAAGCACCTAAAAAAGTAAAGCAGGCAACACTCGAAGATGTATTTATTTCTATGACGGGTAAAGATCTGAGAGAATAATTTCTTAAAAGCCTGCCATTAATTTATAATTTTAATTCCACCTGCCCTTAAATGACCAATAACCCGGTACCTTATAGTAATACGAGAGCAACCTTAGCACTGGCTAAAGCCAGTTTCATTTCAATTATCAGAAGCCCTTCAGCGGTAGTATTCAGTTTGGCTTTTCCACTAGTATTTATATTGGTTTTTGGCTTCATTGGTAATGGCGGAATTAAAGTGCAGTTGGGTGTTGAGCGGGGTTGTGATACCAGTAATTTTATTTATCAGTCTCTTAAAAAGGTGAGTCTGATCAAATTTGTTAACGGTCAGGACAGTCTTCTGATGTCGAAAAATCTAACCAGAGGTAATCTGGATGGTGTAATAAATATTCAGAAGAATTTTTCAGGGAAGCCCCCGCTAATATTAACAATCAGATATACCAAGGCTTCTTTGCAAAATGGCACCATTTTAAAATCTGTCATTACCGATATTCTTTATTATGCAGGCAAGAAGAATCAAGAACCATCAGATCAGCCCGTATTGGTCAATGAAAGCACCGCAGAGGGCAGGGCTTACAAGACCATTGATTTTATTCTGCCAGGTCAACTTGGGTTCTCACTACTGAGTTCAGGGGTATTTGGCACTGCCTTCGTATTTATCAGCCTTAGACTAACCCTAGTTATAAAACGTTTTTTTGCAACTCCTGTGAAGCGTTATAGTATTGTTCTGGCAGAAGCCTTGAGCAGATTACTCTTTTCACTGATTGGGGCTGTAATTATATTACTGATTGGGCATTTTGCTTTTGGTTTCACCCTTATCCATGGCTATGTGACAGTTCTGAACATGCTGGCAATCTGTACTATAGGGATTCTGGTATTTATGGGCTTTGGCTTTATTATTTCAGGAATAGCCAAAAATGAAAGTATGGTACCTCCGCTGGCCAATATTGTTACACTACCACAGTTTTTGCTGGCAGGAACATTTTTTCCCATTGACTCATTTCCCACCTGGTTACAGCCTGTTTGTAGAGCGCTACCCCTTACCTATATGAATGATGCCCTGAGAAAAATCGCTTTTGAAGGTGCTTCACTAATAGATGTGTCATTCCAGATCTTGATTTTACTGGCCTGGGGCGTGGGCACCTATGCTGTGGCAGTAAAAGTGTTTAAGTGGGAATAACCTTATTTTCTTATTTTGGCAAATACGATTTGTGTAAAACCCCACAACGCGGAAAAGGCAATGCTTATGCATTGCCTTTTCCGCGTTGTGGGGCTATTTATAGACTATAAGAATTTAAAGCCTACAGCAATACCAAATGAATTAAGTTTGGTATTAAAGCCTTTATTTACCTGAGTAAATCCAAGGTTATAACGGGCATCAAAGGTTACAGGGCCTACATCAACACCCACGCCTAAAATACCCCCTACAGTTGTAGTCTTAAAATTGTAGTCATTGGTATTAAAATTATTTGGGGCTGAGTTTGAAGCATTGGTCTTAAAACCAAAATCAGGACCGATATATCCTCTGAAGTTCAACAACGGTAGGGCAATGAACTTATGGCCTATTAAAATAGGAATATCTACCCTGTTAAATTTTAAGGTCGATGTTGTTGTTGTTGAGGTACCATTTGAATTGTTTACAAAACTGATCGTACCACGCTGTCCTTCATAATTGAATTCTGGTTGTAAATATGTTTTACCACCTATTCGGGCAAATACACCGATCTGATAGCCTGAACGACCTGATTTAGCTGTAACCCCAGAAATTGAAGTTGGAAATGTCGAATATAGGTATCCGGCTTTAATTCCCAGAGATAAACCAGGTATCTGTGCTTGTGCTGCGCTGAACCCAAATATGACCAGGGCAATCAGCAATAGTAATTTTTTTGTTTTCATTTTTTGTCTAAATTTTAATGATTTTAAAACGGTTTAAAATATTTCTGGTTTTTAACTCAACAAAAAAAATACCAAGCTTTAAAAATTAACAGAATTGGGGCAGAGCGCTTTTGATTTTGTTTCTTATTTTTGTCTTAATCAGTAGTTATGGCAGAAATTGTAATACCACAGCAAAATTGGGACCGCATACGCATAAAGGTTCAGCGTAAGTACAATAATCTAAAGGTTGAAGACCTTACGTATGTTCAAGGACAGGAAAATGAATTAATTGAGCGGCTCGAAAGGCTGATCAAACAAAATCGTAATTATGTAGTTTTTATGCTTCGCAAGATGCAGGTTAATATAGACAATAACAGGTTGTAATTTATACTCTGGCAGTAACCGTAACTTTCTTAATTAAATCACGTTTGTAATGACATTTGCAACAGAGCAGGAAGAACTAGTAGAGATTTCTGTAGAAACTGAGACGCTTTCAGAGACAGATCTCTTGCATAAACTGGTTTTATGGAATGATGATCATAATACGTTTGAGCATGTAATCGCCTGTCTTGTAAAGTTTATCAAGAAAACGTATGAAGAAGCAACAGAAATTGCTTTTACAGTTCATAATGAGGGTAAATGTATCCTTATTGAAGCAGCCAAACATGAACTTGTAGAGCTTTACCATATTCTTGTATTAAAGGGCCTGACAGTGAGTATTGAATAACAGATTTATTCTGAGTCTCTACCTGATTGATAATCTTTAGACTATTACTAATTCTTATGAAACGGTTTCCCCTGAAATTACGAGGTTTAGCTATTTTATTATTTTCAGGTGTATTGCTTGCCGGCCTTTTTGCCTTCAGGTACAGTGATGATTTTTTTGATATTTCCCGCAACCTGCAAATCTTCGCAGACGTGTACCGTGAGGTAAATTTAAAGTATGTTGATGAGGTAAAACCCGGGGAGCTGATAAAAAAAGGCATTGATGCAATGCTTGATTCTCTTGACCCTTATACTGAATACATACCCCAGTCAGAAGTTGAAGAATTCAAGATGAAGTTCGTAAATCCTCAGTATGGGGGTATTGGAGCCTTAATTTTTCAGCTGAATGAAAAAGTGATTGTTCGGGATGTATATGAGGGCTTCCCGGCCCAAAAAGCAGATATCAGGGCAGGGGACCGTATTCTACGCTTTAATGATATGGAGGTAAACAGCCATAACGGGCTGCAGGTAAGTGATATGTTAAAAGGCCAGAAAGGGTCGGTTATAAACTTGCTGATCTCACGTCCGGGTATTGTCAAACCAATTGTAAAAACACTTAGCCGGGAAGAGATCAAGCTCAGTAATATCCCGTATTACGGCATTTTAAAAAACCATACAGGTTATATCAAATTAAATCATTTTCTTGAAAATTCATCTTCAGAAGTTAAGCAGGCATTTTTAGATCTTAAAGACAACCAGCATATTACTTCATTGGTTTTTGATCTGAGAGGAAACGGGGGAGGCATTTTACAGGAATCAGTAAAAATCGTTAATTTTTTTGTTGAAAAGGGGTCGAATATTGTCACCCAGAGTGGGAGAAATCATCAGGGCGAAATAATTTATAAAGCAGTAAACCAGCCCCTGGATTCTAAAATTCCAATTATCATTTTGGTAGATAAGGGAACAGCCTCTGCTTCAGAAATAGTTTCAGGGGCACTTCAAGATCTTGAACGGGCAGTTATTGTAGGGCAGCGTTCTTTTGGGAAAGGCCTGGTGCAACAAACCCTGCCGTTATCATATAATACCCTGATGAAGATTACGGTAGCAAAATACTATACCCCCAGTGGTCGCTGTATTCAAGCCCTCGACTATGTACACCGTAATAAAGACGGATCTGTAAATCAGGTGGCAGATTCTACTATTGTAGAATTTAAGACGCGTGCAGGGCGTTTGGTGTATGATGGCAGTGGTATTTATCCCGATCTGATCACCAAGGCCAAAACATTCAGTAACGTGCTATATGCACTTGCCAGCCGTCAGTTAATCTTTGATTATGCGACCTTATATAAAAATTCACATCTTTCGATTTCACCTGCTGCCGATTTTAGACTTACTGACGCTGATTATGCAGCCTTTACAGAGTTTTTGGCTACTAAAAATTATGATTATATAACAAGTACCGAGCGGCTCATGGATGACCTGAAGCAAATTGCTGAACGCGAAAAAAGATTCGATGCTATTAAATCAGAGTACACCTCTCTGAAGTCAAAAATTTCTCACAATAAAACCGAAGACCTGTTTAAATTTAAGGAAGAAATAAAAGATTTTCTCGGCAATGAGATTGTTGAACGCTACTATTTTCAAAAAGGTAAACTAGTTTGTTCGCTGTCTAAAGATGCTGATATAGCTGCCAGTTTAAAGTTGTTTGATAATACTTCTTTATTTGCAGGCATATTGCAAGGTACTGGTGCGTATCATACTATTGGAAAGCCCGAAAAGCCTCTGGTATCATCTGCTCAAATAAGATTGAAAGATACTCAAGACAGTTTACTGATTGAAGAAGAAAAGTGAGGGTTTTATTAATAAACTGAAAAAGCCGGAAAGTAATTACGCGGTATCCGGCTTTTACAGTTTAGGGTCTGGCATAAGCCTGTCGATAGATTATAGGCTTTTTAACCAGCTGACGAGTTCATCTCTACTTTTTCCTGTTTTTCTTTGCAGGCGTCCAAGAAGCTCTTCATCTTTGCCTTCTTCATGCTTTAACTCATCATCGGTAAGATCAGCATATGCTTGTTTTACTTTGCCTTTTAATTCATTCCACTTGCCACTTAATTGCAGATCAGACATATCGAATAGTTTTAGTTTATATTGTCTAAGGCAAAAAAAGTGCCAGTAAGGCATAAAAATTAACTGATTTTAATTTTCTTTATCGTTTAGAAAACTCGAAAAAAGGGGATGGTCTTTATACCCTTTTACCTGCTTCCAGGAATCAGGAAGCTCTGGTTTTAAGGGAAATCCGTAGGTAGGGTTGCCTTCAATCCTGATATTATTTGAATCAAAATGCTTGATTTCTCCTTTAGCCAGACGAATAACCCAGCAGGTATTGACACTCATGCCATAATCAATGATAAAATAAGCAAGACCTGGACCTAGTGGGGTGAAAACAACGATTTGCGGATTCAATTGAATCATATTCATATGATATTCTCTTTTTGAAGAAAATAGTATCAATATGTTGGCCAAAAGTTAAGAATGCATGACCTTTAAGAAATCAGTATTAAATAGTATTAATCTTTTCTAGCAGGTTGTGACGGTAAGAATTGCTGATAGGAATGATATTATTACCGATCAGAAGATTTGCATTATCAATATTTCTGATTTTATCTATTCTTACAATGAATGAACGGTGTACTCTCACAAAGTCTTGTGAGGGCAATTTCTCTTCAACATTTTTAAGTTTCGTAAGCAGTTTGTGTGTCTTATTGAGGGTATTAATCATCACATAATCTCCACTGGCTTCTACCCAGAGTATCTCATGCAGATCAAAATTTACCAGCATTGAATCAACTTTTATAAAAAAGGTGCGACTGTCAACTGGATTCGCTTTTTCTAGCTTTTCCCCATTTTCCCTGATAATATTTGTGCGCGCTTTGTTTACAGATTGCAGAAATCGTCCATAACTGCAACGACCCTTAATTAGAAAATCAGTTACATTTAAGTCAAAGGCATTAATTGCATAGGTTTCGCTGCCTGATACCAGTATAATCTGTGGTTTTTTTTCCAGTACCTGTATGAGCTCAAATCCGTTCATGGTGGGCATCTCTACATCAAGAAAAAGAATATCTATTGACATTTCACGCAAGGCCTGGGCAGCCTGCAGTGAATTTCCGAACGCGCCTTTTAATTCAAGAAAGTCGGTCTTATCAACCAGTTCTTTCAATATCCTAAGTGAAAA
This sequence comes from bacterium, assembly GCA_031363945.1. Taxonomy (GTDB): domain Bacteria; phylum Bacteroidota; class Bacteroidia; order Sphingobacteriales; family Sphingobacteriaceae; genus JANLVJ01. The sequence continues at coordinate 20,948 of JANLVJ010000056.1, forward strand.
ATCGTCATCATCAACAATGAGACAACTGAATTTAATGTTCATAAGCCCAATATGCTTGGCAAAATTAATATAATATCTTCGCAAAACAACTTAGCGACCAAATAACCTTATTCATCGTAACAATTATGCAATCTGTCGATAAAGAGATGTGACAATAATGATACAGCACATATATTTATGCTATTCACGTATTCAGATTTCATGTAACGGATTTTAAGGGGGTTCGTTACGTGTAGAACTGATTAATACTAATCAATTTCAATTTTGGGTTGCTTTGGTTCTTAAATGCATTAGTTTAGTTCACTCTGAATATAAATCGTGGTAATGGGCAGGTGCCATTCGGGTCCTGCCCATTTATTGATTTAAGGGGTATTCATTTTTGGGTATTAAGTTTATTAGTTCTCATTCGATTCTTTGGTTACATAAACAGATACATTACCTCCGAGCGTAGAAAAATCGCCATAGCCATCCTGGTCTATGACAACACTGTCTTGGCAGTTGCTCAATGCATCGCTCATTTTTTTCCCTGCAAAATCTCGACCTATTTCCATTCGTATGCTTCCCGGCTCGGCAGAAGATAGAACAACAGCACATCCCGAATTTTTAAATTCTTCACTTCCTTTTCTAATCCATCCTATCAGATTTTCATTTTTAAAGTAATCAACCTGTAAACCGTAAGAATAAAGTTTTCTCAGGTGTATCAGGTTTTCAAGGTTCGGGCATAAATCAATTATAATTTTCTTCTCATTGCCTTCTTCATCTTTGCCAGTATAAGTTGCACCAAAAAGATCGGGAAAAAAAACACAGGGATAACCTGCTTCCCGTAATAGTATAAGCGCATACGCAAGGGGCTTAAACCAAGTAGCCACAGGTGATTCCAGAGCCTGCAAAGGCTGCGTATCATGGTTTTCTACCAGGGTGACGGCAAGTTCAGGCCTTGTCTGCAAAAGTGTATTATCAAAAATGGTACGTAAATCAAAGTCCTTACCAATAGATGCTGCAATATGAAAATTCTCTTGTAGCGGAGCATCAAAAAGTGACATTCTACCCCCTGTATTATCTATATAGTTTAGCATTGATTCTAAATCATTTGGCGCCCAGTATTCTCCAACGGCAAATAATTCTTCTTTAGTTTCGTGCCTGATAGTATCAAGCCACTCATTGTAAAAATGATAATCAATATGTTTTACGGCATCAAGTCTGAATCCTGAAACATTGGTCAGACGCCAGAACCAGAGCCCCCATTTTTTTAATTCTTCTCTGACAATATTATTTCTGAATTCAATATCGGCATACATTAGGTAATCAAAATTTCCTCTTTCACTATCAACCCCTTCCTCCCATGCATCTCCATAACTGTTTAAAATTTTAAAGATTGAACTTTCATCGAGGTCAGCAGCATAATCAACCCCAGAAAAACACTCCTGGTTCCAGATAAAGTCTGAGTATTTGTTATTTCTGCCTGAAAAAGTAAAACGGGTATATGCTTCAATTGTGAACTCATCACCAACCATTTCATTTCTGTTATCAGGATTTACCCGTTTAACAATAACCTGTTCTTTTTCGTCGGCACCCCCTTTATGATTCAGGACAATGTCAGCATAGAAATGCATTCCGGCTTTGCGTACATTCTTTACAGCCTGAAGAAATTCATGATGGGTACCATACTTGGTCATGATTGAATTTTTTTGATCGAATTCACCAAGATCATATAAGTCATATACGTCATAACCAACTGAATTACTGCCAGAAGCGCCTTTATAAGCAGGGGGAAGCCATATTGCGGTGAAACCCATTTTACAAAGCCTAACAGCATCTTCGCTTATTTTATTCCACAGTACGCCATTGGCAGGATAGTAAGAATGAAAATATTGTAGAATTGTACCGTTTTGCATTCAGATTATTTCTCTCTGAACTTTTTGCATGAATCGGGCCAAGTTTAGCTGGCTTTACGTAATAAAAGATCTTCAATGCGTTTAACACGCTCTTCAAGATCAAGCATTCTTGATAAAATGCGTTCGATATTCGTCAGCTTTTCTACAAACTGATTATTAAAACGCTGGTCTTCACGTTTGTAATGAGTTTCTTCATCATGATATAGAGCCTGCTGTGATTTAAAATTCAATTCAGACTCAAAGTGACGAACTGAAACCTCCATAAATTGAGTTAAAAGTTCTGTTTGCCGGTCTTGCTTAATAAGCATTTCCGAAAGCACAGCCAAAAGATCAGAGTCAGCCATAGTTATACTTTGAAATAATTTTTACGCAATGATTAAATTAAAGTTACAGCTTAGTCGTATAATTAATTTGTGCCGGTAAGAAGTATTGATTTATTAAAGTAATTTAAACCGGGAGTGAAAAAGAAGGCTATACAGGGTAAATGGCGCACTTATTGAACTATAAATAATTACCCTGACCAACAGTGTCATTGCCTTTGTTTTGTAGTATGAAATACCTTTTATGTCTATTACTGTTCTTGTTTTCAGCCGGTTCAAATGTTAGGGCTCAAGACTCCTCATTTGTGAAAAAGACGTATAAACGTTTCTATAACCGGTATCTTCAGAAAGACTTTTCGCCGAAAAGCCCTGATTCCGCGAAAGGTTTAAAGGCCGGGTTAAAGCGGGTTTACAACCGGATGTATAAAAAATATGTGTATGTAGATTCAACTCAGATAGACCGTGATTCTTCTAAGGGTTTCTCTTCAAACCCTATCGCAGTACCTATAGTCGGATACTCACAGGAACAAAAATTTGGTATAGGCCTGGCCTTAATTTATTCATTTTACAGAAACAGGTTTGATGTTAAGGCACTAAGAACAAGTTTATATGTAAATGCCGGATTTTTTCATCTTTATGAAATCCGATATCGGTTCAAACCACTGATCTGGGGAAATAACCGGGATTTCAGGTTTCAGCAAACATTAGATTTTCAAGATTATCCGACAAATTTTTATGGTATAGGAAACCATACCCTGGCTGCAAATCTAACCAGAGTAAGGTATTTTCAGTTAAATGCAAATGGAGAAATCCAGAAGCGTATTTCTCATAAACTCTATCTGGGTTTAAATGCTGGTTTTACATATATTCATATCTCACCAATTACCAGAAAGGGTTATTTTGACAGCCTGAGTACAATTGCCAGTAGAACAGGAGGGCGCCTTTTCAATATTGGCCCGACCTTGAATTTTGATACCCGTGACTTTCAGAATTATGCAGACAAGGGAGATTATGTTAGATCAACTGTACTTTTTTCCCCTTCTTTTTTAAACGAATCACTGGGCAGTCTGATTTCTTATACCCTTGATGCCCGGCACTATTTGCACTTTGATAACTTTCAGGTTATAGGCCTGAACCTTGTAGCCTCTGGGTTTTTCGATAAGTATGTACCTTTTTCATTCCTGAGCCAGCTAGGTGGAAATCAAATAATGCGGGGTTATTATTCTGGCCGTTTCAGGGATAAAAATATGATTGCTGCACAGGCCGAATATCGTTATCGTTTTATTCCAAGAGTGGCTGCTGCTGTATTTGCAGGTACTGGTGAAGTATATGGTTACGAACCATTTGCTTTTAAAAATCTAAAACCCAATTTTGGAGGTGGGCTTCGCTATATTTTCGACTTACCTTCACGTTCAACCTTTAGGGTAGATTATGCAATAGGCGAAAAACCCCATGGAGAACGGAGATTAAAAGGTCTTTATATTTCAATAAATGAAGCTTTCTAAGGGTTTTTGTTCCTATTTTAAAAACTCTTTTTTAAATTGGTACTCCCATATCCTAGATGAAATTGCTGAGTTCCGATTATTTTTAAAGGAAATTTTAAAAATGGCTCAATAGACAGGGAGGTTTGTTTGCCAAGGGGATAGCTAATACCTACAGATAGATTTATCAATCTGGCAAGATTAAGATTTGAACCGGAATGAGATCCTGTATTTCCACGCTGATTTATTTCATATGCTTTTACCTGACTAATCTCATGCCAGACAGAGCCTCCTGTAAAAGATATTCCTACTTTTGTAAAAAAATTAGGAATGAACATTCTGTCAGTTGAAAATTTAACGAAATCATTGGGTCTGCGTAAGCTGTTTGAAGGGCTTAGCTTTGGAATCTCAAAAGGAGAGAAGGTGGCCCTGATTGCCAGAAACGGAGTAGGCAAGAGCACATTGCTAAATATACTTTTTGGCAATGAATCAGCTGATTCAGGTGTATTCGCTTTTGCAAAGAATTCACGCATTGCTTTTTTAAATCAGGAGCCACTGATTCCTGAAAATATTACCCTCTTTCATGCCATTTATGCAGCAGAAAACCCGTTGCTCAAAGTTATCAGTGATTATGAAGAAGCACTACTAGATCCTGAAAATTATAAATTACTTGAGCGTGCCATGGATGCCATGGAGACCCATGCAGCCTGGGATTATGAGCAAAGGATACGGCAGATTCTGACTGAACTCAAGCTGCATGATCTCGAACAAAATACGTCAACGCTGTCGGGAGGGCAGAGAAAAAGACTTGCATTGGCCCTGGCCCTGATTCAAGAACCTGATTTCCTGATTCTCGATGAGCCTACCAATCACCTTGATTTACAGATGATTGAATGGCTCGAAGAATACCTGACTAAAAGTGACCTTACTTTACTAATGGTTACCCATGACAGGTACTTTCTAGACAGGGTTTGTAATGTGATACTAGAGATTGACCTTGGTGTTTTATATCGTTACGCTGGAAACTATCAGTATTTTACTGAAAAGAAATCAGAACGATTGCTTGCTCAGGATGCCAGCATCGAAAAAGCAAAAAACTTGTATCGTAAAGAACTTGACTGGATGCGCCGTCAACCCCAGGCTCGTACCACCAAGTCAAAAGCGCGAATTGATGCCTTTTACCAGGTAGAAGAGCGGGCAAAACAGCGTCAACAAGAAAAACAGGTCAAGCTTGAAGTCATGATGAGCCGGCTGGGTCGAAAAATTCTTGAACTTCATCATGTTACCAAGGCTTTTCCTGGTAAAAAGATCATGAATGATTTCAGTTTTGTTTTCAAGCAGCGAGACCGTATAGGTATTGTTGGTGACAATGGAACAGGAAAATCAACTTTTCTAAAGCTGATTACCGGTGCTCAGAAAGCAGATGCAGGTACCATTGATGTAGGAGAAACCATTGTTTTCGGCTATTATACCCAAGAGGGTATGATCTTGCCAGAAGATAAGCGGGTAATCGAAGTGGTAAAAGATATAGCTGAGTTTTTACCACTAGGAAAAAATAAAGTGATTTCAGCTTCCCAACTGCTTGAGCGTTTTCTTTTTGCCGGTGACCAGCAATATACCTTTGTTTCAAAATTAAGCGGAGGTGAACGCAGACGTTTATACCTGTGTACAATTTTATTGACCAACCCCAATTTTCTGATTCTCGATGAGCCGACCAATGATCTCGATATTCAGACCCTGACGATTCTTGAAGATTTTCTCGAAGAATTCCCAGGCTGTCTGGTGATTGTAAGTCACGACAGGTATTTCATGGATAAGCTTGTTGACCATCTCTTTATTTTCGAGGGTGAAGGTGAGATTCGTGATTTTAATGGTAATTATTCTGATTACCGTGAAGAAGCAGAGGAGACCATCTTACGTGAAGCACAGGAAAAAAGAAAGCTGAGTTCTGGGTTGAAGAAAGATATACCACAAAATTTTGCTCCTGTTGCAAAGTCCGAAAAAGCAATAAAACCAAGTTTTAAAGAGCAGCAGGAATTTGAGAAACTTGTAAAGGAAATGGCAGCACTTGAAAACCGAAAGAAAGAGATACATTCACTATTTGAAAATCCGGTGCTCAGTCAGCATGAAATGGAAAAGTTATCAGGCGAATTACACCATTTAGACAGGTCTCTTGAAGAAAGTGAACTCGCCTGGCTTGAACTAACTGAAAGAATTCCATCACTGGTGAGCTAAGCACCGGTTAATTTTTTGGTTTAGAACTTAAATACATTTCGGGCGTCCTGATAGGTTTCTAATTTATATCCTTGTGATTTGGAATAAGCAACTCCCGAAATCGGAATGATTGCGTATTTCACTAAAATATCATAGTAGTAGGGTGAACTATTGGTCGAAAAAGTAATACTTCCTGGGCTCAGACTATAATAATTAAATGAGAAAGTCCCATTATTATACGGTAGGGGGAAATAACTCCCGTTTATAAACATGGCTACATAAATTGCACTATTGTGTAATCTTAAAGCTGTTAGGTCTGGGGCGGCGTAAGTTGCCGTATTTGCCACGCCATTCTGTACCCAGTCTGCAGTGTGAATAGTCAAACTATCTAAAATTACATTTGCATTGCCTTTGGCCCCGGTAGCGCCCTGAGCTCCTGCTGTTCCTGGCAAGCCATTGGCTCCTCCCGGCCCAGCAGGTCCTCCCGGTCCGGCAGGTCCTGTTGCACCATTTGCACCAGTCGGTCCGGTTGGTCCGGTTGGTCCGTCTTTTGTACATGAATTCATGAGAATCATTGTTGCCATTATGAAAGGCAATAATAGTGTAACTTTCATCTTGCTTAGATTAGGCTTGTAAATTAATGATTTTCTCTAGAGTACAATACAGTTATTAAACCCTTTTTTAAAGCGTTAGAACTACCTGTTTCTTTAGTGAAAAACCATTTTTACCCCGTTTTTTTACCCGATGGCCGTCTTTTAAGCCTGAATCATTCTCATAATTATTGGCTCAATTTGATTATCGCATATGGATCATAAATCAGCATCAATCAGAGAATTACATCTATCAGGCCAGTCTATCCTGGCGTTACCATTTTCTATCAGGGTGCTTCTTGAAAATGTCCTGAGAAATCAGGACGATTTTGCTATTACCAAGGAACATCTTGAGACACTTTTAACCTGGAACGGCCATCCGGGAGAAAGGGAAATTCCCTTCAAACCAGCTCGGGTGCTCATGCAGGATTTTACGGGCGTACCGGCAGTGGTCGATCTTGCGTCAATCAGGGCAGAAGTAGTTCGCCGGGGAGGTGATGGGAGTAAAATTAATCCGGCAATCCCTGTAGATCTGGTAATAGACCATTCGGTACAGGTTGATTTTTTTGGTACAAGTGCTGCCCTGTCACAAAATGTTGAACTCGAATACGAACGTAATAAAGAACGATATCAATTATTAAAATGGGCACAGCAGGGTCTTGATAATTTTTCTGTAGTGCCACCAGGCATGGGTATCTGCCATCAGGTAAACTTAGAATACCTGGCTAAAGTTGTCATTGAGCGTGATGGATGGGTCTTTCCAGATTCTCTTGTTGGAACAGATTCACATACTCCGATGATAAATGGTTTGGGTGTACTTGGATGGGGAGTTGGAGGCATTGAAGCTGAAGCAGCTTTATTGGGGCAGCCCGTATATTTTACCTGCCCCCAGGTTATCGGGCTGAAGTTTACAGGCAAATTACAGGAAGGTGTTACTGCTACAGATATGGTTCTGGCTACGACTGCCCTTGTACGTAAGTTTGGCGTTGTTGGCAAGTTCGTCGAAGTCTTTGGTGAAGGGCTTGATTCGTTAACAGTGCCAGACCGGGCAACAATAGCGAACATGTCTCCCGAATTTGGGTGTACAGTGACTTATTTTCCAATAGACGATCAAACCCTTGTCTATTTACGTCGCACAGGACGGTCGCCAGAACAGATCAGGCTGGTTGAAAAATATGCCCGGGAAAATATGCTTTGGCGTGAAGATGAGCATTTAATCAGGTATACGGCAGTTATAGAACTCGACCTGAGCTCTGTTCAGGCTTCTGTCGCCGGCCCAAGCCGACCTCAGGATAAAATTCTGATTCAAGACCTGCATGCTACTTTCGGCCGCCTGATAAAAGAGCAATATTCCCGTGATTATATCCCGGTTTCTGAAAGGCGTGAAAATGCCTGGTTGTCAGAGGGTGGGTCAGGTACTACATTTACAGATAGCAAACTCTCGCCTGAATTGCCTGCAGGTAAAACATCTGTAGCTTCTGGCCGTGCAAATGCTGTGACAGGGATACTAAAAGGGATACTATCAGAAACGGCAGCAACAAGGTCACCTGCTAGTCTAGGAGATACCCCCACTACAATTTCACCCAGTACTCAGGTAATGGCATCTTCAATCAGAACCATGCGCATTAAGCATGATAATGAAGAATTCACCCTGAGTGATGGTTCCATTGTCATTGCTGCCATAACGAGCTGCACCAATACGTCTAATCCATCGGTTATGATTGGTGCAGGCCTGGTTGCACGTAAAGCAATTGAAAAAGGTATTCAGGTAAAACCATGGGTTAAAACAAGTCTGGCTCCAGGTTCTAAGGTGGTAACAGAATACTTGCGAAGAGTTAACCTGCTGGCAGATCTCGAAGCTCTGCATTTTCATACGGTAGGTTATGGCTGTACAACCTGTATTGGTAATAGCGGGCCCTTACCAGCCCCGATAGCTGAAGCGGTAGATCGTTCTGATCTGGTGGTGTCTGCAGTTTTGTCAGGCAACCGAAATTTTGAAGCCAGGGTTCATCCCCAGGTTAAAATGAATTTTCTTGCCTCTCCTATGTTAGTGGTTGCTTTTGCCTTGGCTGGTCGAATAGATATTGATCTTAAAACTGAACCATTGGGTATTGACCCAAATGGTTTCCCTGTTTTTCTACATGATATCTGGCCAACCCAGCAAGAAATAAATGATACCATGCTCATTGCTGTTCAGGAGCATGACTATAAATCTACCTATGCTGTTATCTTCGACGGTGAAGAGCAATGGCAGAAACTTGATGCCCCAACAGGTAAGAATTATAGCTGGGCACCCGATTCAACCTATATTAAAGAAGCTCCTTTTTTCAAAAATTTACCTGAGGTGCCAGAACCTGTAAAAGATATTCTGAATTCAAGAGTACTTTTAAAATTGGGAGACTCGGTAACAACTGATCATATTTCTCCAGCAGGTTCTTTCTCTGTTAATTCATCAGCAGGCAAATACCTGATTTCTCAAGGCATTGATAAGAAAATGTTTAATTCTTATGGTTCAAGAAGAGGTAATCATGAAGTAATGATCAGAGGAACATTTGCCAACGTGCGTATTAAAAACCAAATTGCAACTGTTGAGGGGGGGGTTACGACACATTTTCCATCAAATGAATCCTTGTCTGTTTATGATGCTGCCACACGTTATGCAAAAGAAAAAGTCAACCTTATTATTCTGGCAGGAAAAGAGTACGGGAGTGGTTCGTCTCGTGACTGGGCAGCCAAGGGTACAATTTTACTGGGCGTTAAAGCCGTAATAGCGGAAAGTTTTGAGCGCATACATCGCAGTAATCTTGTCGGTATGGGTGTTTTACCCCTCGAATATCTCGAGAATGAAAATGCGCTGGTATTGGGTTTACAAGGAAATGAAACTTATTCAGTTATCGGGCTTGAGAACTCATTAAGCCCGGGTAAAATTCTTCAGGTTAGTGTCTTAAATAATTCAGGAGAAGAAAAAACGTTTAAAGTCAAGAGTAGACTTGATTCCCTGATAGAAATTGAATATTACCGGAACCAGGGAATTCTTCAATATGTTTTACGCGATTTTCTTAGCAAAGGAATTAAACAGACAAACGATGATAACAACCATTGACGAAAAAACAGCATTGATTCTGATAGACTTTCAGTATTTAAACACCAGACGCGAATTGATTCATCCGGCCCTTGAAGTATTGACAAATGCTGCAAAACTTGGTCAGGCATTTCGTAGAAATGACCAGCTTGTGATTGTGGTAAATGTAAACCCTGCTGGTGCTCCCTGGACAAAAACACGAAAGGAATCCCAGCCTGAAGAGACAACTTCCGGCCCTGACGCTTTTGAAATTGATGATAGGCTAAATGCTGATGCAAATGATTTATTTATAACCAAGAAATCCTGGAATGCATTTTTTGATACGGGCCTGCACGAACAATTAAAAGCCCGAGGTATTACCGGAGTGGTTCTGGCAGGCCTGTCAACCAGCATAGGGGTTGAAGGTACAGCAAGAGCGGCTCTTGAATATGGTTATAATGTCAGCTTTGCAGTAGATGCCATGAGTGACACCAGTTTAGCGTCTCATAATAACTGTCTTACACATGTCTTTCCACGTATAGGTGAATTAGGAACTATAGAAGAAATAATTGAAAAAATGCATTTAAAAAATGTCTTATATTAAGACATGAAAAACGAAATACTTTACCTTCTTTTTGGTTTAGGAGTGGCTTATCCGGCAAAACTTAAGGCACAAAATACTGATATTCCTCAATTTAGTCATTCAACCATCTTTGTAACTGATCTTAAAACTGCAGTTGATTTTTACACCAATATCATTCAGTTACCCGTTATCCCTGAACCATTTCATGATGGCAGGCATGTTTGGTTTAAGGTCGGCCCACATAGCCAGATTCATGTGGTATCGGGTGCCACGTCAAGAATTGCCCATGATATTAATATTCATATGGCTTTTTCGGTTGCCTCAGTTGATCGCTTTATACAACACCTGGATGCGGTAGGTCAAAAATATGGAAATTGGAATATCTCAGCAAAATCAATTCAACTTAGACCCGACGGCATCAAACAGATTTACCTCCAAGACCCTGATGGGTACTGGATTGAAATAAATGACGATGTGAAGTAAATTTTACTTTCAGTATAACAAAAACAAAGACCCAAGCCTGTTTTGTCAAGCTTACGGGTCTGTTTGTTTAGTGTCTATTTTCCGATTTCAAGCACATGAAATGTTCCGGGAACCATTTTAGGGTACCCACCTGCTGGGTTTGCTATCGTTTTAGCTGCTGAAAGGAATAAATGATGTGACTTTAAATCAATCGTAATGGTACGTGCGCTTTTTTCAGAAGGAATGCTTTGAATCAACTTAAAATGATCAGCATTTAACTCCCGAACTACTGAAATTGTGCCTTCTCCATTTGAAGCAAATGCCAGCTTTAGAGCAGGATCAAAAACCAAACCATCGCTACCACCGATAGGAAATTTTGCCAGGTTATCACCATTTGTAGCATCCATGATGACCATTGTTTTATTTCCCCCACAGGCAATAAATAAACGATTGGTTTTACGGTCAATATCAAGACCAGTAGGTTCTTGACCTGATTTGATTTTATAACGGGTTACGACTTTATAGGTCATGGCATCAATGACAATAACTTCATTAGTAGTTTCAGCATTCACAAAGATTTTTCCCTTACCATTTGAAACAGCTGTTTCAGGTTTTGCGCCTAGTGCAATAGTAGCCACAACTTTATCTGTAGCCACATCAATTACTGTTGCATCCTCACTTTTACCATTGCAGGTATATATTTTCTTTGAAAAATCATCATAGAAAATAGCATCTGGGTTTGATCCGCAAGGAATAGTTGCAATGACTTTATTTGTACGTAAATCAAATACAGAAACGGTATTTGTTTTTCCATTGCTCGTATAGCCCTTATTTAAGGCCAGCGCTACAGCGATGCCGTGAACACCCTGTGTGTTTGAGATAATTCCTGTTGAATCTCCTGTCTTCAGATTGATGATATTTACCTGATTACCATGTGAAACATAGAGCCTGTTGAGTTCAGGTACAGCAAATAAATAATCCCAGCCTCCAGCGCTTTTGATGGGTAAAGATTTAATCTTTCGATAACCCGTTTTATCCTGGGCTGTAGCATTCTGTTGATTAAACGCTAAAACCGATACCAGAATGATAAAATTGAATAGTTTGATTTTGAGCTTCATATACCAATTATTAAGAATTTCAAAGTTATTTAATCATTCAGAAAAAACAGGTAACCTGTGTATCATTTTTAGTAAGAAATGCTTGTTTTGGTTATTCTATCAATTGGTTTTGTGATAGCACAAAATTACAGGGCTAAATTATATTTAACTACCTGGTACATAATTTCATGGTAATTAAAATTATTGATTTAAATTATATGTTGCAACACGTAAGAACAATACGCGATCTTTGTTGTGTATTAATGAAAATAATTTGATTGCGAATATGAAAGACGTAAAAACTTACGCGGCCCTGAGTGCCGAAACTCCACTTGTACCGTTTAAAATTGACAGACGTGAGCCTGGTGTGCAGGATGTTGAAATTGAAATTTTATTCTGTGGTGTTTGCCACTCAGATATACATACTGCAAGAGGTGAATGGGGTGCAACTATATACCCGGTAGTTCCAGGTCATGAAATTGTTGGTACTGTAACACGGGTTGGAGCAAATGTAACTAATCATAAGGTGGGTGATACTGTTGGAGTTGGCTGTTTTGTTGATTCCTGTGGTCATTGCGATAATTGTACAGAAGATTTGGAACAATATTGCGAAAATGGTCATACCCAGACTTATAATTCTCTTGAGCAAGACAAGAAAACAATCGCGTATGGTGGTTATGCAACCCATATCACCGTTACTGAGCATTTCGTATTAAAGGTTTCGGATAAATTGCCCCTTGCCAGTGTTGCCCCCTTATTATGCGCTGGAATCACTACGTATTCTCCGCTTCGCCATTGGGGTGTAAAAAAAGGGGATAAGGTTGCTATTGTTGGTTTAGGTGGTCTTGGTCATATGGCCGTAAAACTTGCTGCTTCTATGGGTGCTGAGGTTACTATTTTATCACGCTCACCTAAAAAGGAAAAAGATGCCATTGAACTTGGTGCCCACCACTTTGCACTGACTACCCAGCCTGAAACGATGCAAAAGCTAGCTTCAGGCTTTAACTTTATAATCGATACCGTTTCAGCACTGCATGACTATAATGAATATCTGCCCCTGCTGAAAACCAATGGGGTAATGATTTTGCTGGGCGTACCACCAACACCTTCTGAAGTACATGCTGCAAATCTTATTTTTGGCCGTAGAAGCCTGGTAGGTTCATTAGTAGGTGGCATCAAAGAAACTCAGGAAATGCTGGATTACTGTGCTGAACATACTATCGTTTCAGACATAGAAATCATCAATATTGACCAGATAAATGAGGCTTATGAGCGTACACTTGCTGGCGATGTTCATTACCGTTTTGTTATAGATATGGCCTCGCTAAAAAATACATAAAAATTAGAGGAGCTGAAAATCTTCAGTTTTTGGAAAAGCTTTCATTGCCGTTACCACTATTTCGGGTACTGGCGATGAAAGCTTTCTAAGTAATGTATTCATCCAGGCGCCTTCGGCTGTAATAATAGCTAAAGCAGTAAGTTGGTCGTCACCCAAAAAAACATGGCGAAAAGTCCATCTGGAAGCATCACTGCGCATAGTTGAAATTTGAGTACTGAGGTAAACGATATCACCAAATCTGATTTCTTTTTTAAAGACACATTCTTCCCTGAAAAGCACAGGTCCAAAGTGCTGTTCATTCATTACTTGAGGGCTAACGCCATAGGCCGTAAGAATCTCAATCCGTTGTTGTGCACCAAAATCATAATAAGCTGAATGACGCAAATGGAAATTTGGGTCAAGATCTGACCATCTCACAGATAGTTCTCTGATATAGGTTGACATATAAATCAGACAAGTTTTTTTATCGCCAGAATTGCACCTGCATGAAGGCCTTCATGATAGGGTAAAAAGGCTATTGCATTAGACAGTGAATTAATTTCAATACCTATTGAAGTGTTCCATGCTTCATAATTTACAAATAGTGATGAAGCAACATCAATTTCCAGGTGTTCAATACTTGTCATTAATAGTTCTTTGATAGTTTTTATTTCTATCTCAGTAAGATCACGGGTTGGTCGGGTTCCATTTTTGAACTCTTCACTGAATGCTACCTCAACATGCCCAGCCAAACCTGAACGCACATAACAGATTCGCTGTAAAACAGCAGACAGATGTGCAATATTCCAGATAATATTATTGTTAAATCCAGCTGGAATTTTATTTAGCTGGGCATCGCTAAGGTCTTTGGTTATGTTTAGTATATTCTGTCTAATTCGATTAATATTGGTCAACTGGATCATTGTATTTATTGTAATTAAAACTCAAAACTAACTATAAACTATCAAATGAGATTTTAAATTGAAAAGTCACTTCTACAACTATTAGCTGACAACAAATAACCTAACAGCCTGTAAACAAAAGAATACAAAAGAAAGTTCTGCATGCAATTTGATGAGGTCTTCAGGCTAGATTATTCTGAAATGAGTTTATCCAGGTATTTAGAAAAAAGGTCTTTTGATTTTAGTTCTGAACCGAAAGGTGGAAAACCTACATCGGCCAAGCTTCGATTTGTTATTCAAAAACATGCAGCATCTCATCTGCACTATGATTTCAGGCTTGAAATTGGGGGTATACTTAAAAGTTGGGCCATACCGAAGGGGCCATCATTAAATATTGGCGTGAAGCGGCTTGCAATGATGGTTGAAGATCATCCTTATGATTATCGTAACTTTGAAGGTATCATTCCTGCTGGTGAGTATGGGGCAGGAGCTGTTATTATCTGGGATGAGGGAACCTATGAAGTTGAAGGTCTTAAAGGAAAATCAAAACTACTACAGGTCGAGCATCTGCTTGATGAGCTGGAAAAGGGTAATATAAAAATTGCCCTTAGGGGCAAAAAACTCAATGGAGGGTTTGCTCTGGTAAAAATTCATGGCAAGGGTGAAAATACCTGGTTACTGATCAAGCATACTGATAAGTTTGCCAGCAGTGAAGATATTACCCTAAACGATGAATCAGTCGTTTCAGGTAAAACGATTGAACAAATTATTGCCGCATCTATAACAGATAACCAGCTTTTGCCCGCTACAGATCGCCGGCCCGATAAGCAAAAACTGCCCGCTGCAGATCGCCAGCACGATAAGCAAAAACTGCCCGCTACAGATCGCCGGCACGATAAGCAAAAACTGCCAGCTGCAGATCGCCGGCCCGCTTCCGATAACGATAATCCTGACCAATACCTGCAAGATCTACCAGCTACACCTATGCCCAAGGGTATCAAGCCTATGCTTGCAACACTGGTTGATAGCCCATTTAATAATAAAAATTATTCATTTGAAGTTAAATTCGATGGTTACCGGGCGTTAGCCTATCTGAATGACGAACAGGTAGATCTTATATCCCGCAACAAAAAATCGTTTAATGAAAAGTTCTACCCTATATATGATCTCTTGACAACATTAAAACTTAATGCTGTCTTTGATGGTGAAATTATAGTTCTCAACCAAAAAGGGGTATCTGATTTTAGCAGACTTCAGAACTGGAGAAGTGAAGCTGACGGGGAACTAGTTTATTATGTTTTTGATATTTTATGGCTGTCAGGTAAAGACCTCAGGTCTTTACCGCTTTATCAGCGTCAGTCAATTCTCAAAAGAGTCTTTCCTACTACTGATGACAGGCTACGCCAGAGTATGGGGTTTAAATCAAAGGGGGTAGAATTTTTCAAAGCTGTTTCTGATTTAAAATTAGAAGGCATGTTAGCAAAAAATCTGAATAGCAAATACAGCGATAATCTTAGGTCAAAAGACTGGTTAAAAATTAAGGTTCATAAAAGACAGGAAGTCATCATTGCTGGTTATACCCGAAACCAGGATACCAAAAAACGATTTAGTTCTTTATTGCTTGCCGTTTATCGGCAGGGTTTATTACATTTTGCAGGCAAAGTAGGTACAGGTTTTTCTGATCATGACCAGCTTTCACTTATTTCTTTGTTTAAACCATTGGTCATCCATAAATCTCCGTTTGAAAAAATTCCTGATATAAATAAACCCTCAAGATTCAGATCTGTTCAGCCTGACCCCGGGGTAATTTGGTTAAAACCACAACTTGTATGTGAAGTTTCCTTCACCGAAGTCACTGCAGAAGGAGTATTTCGTCATCCATCATTTCAAGGTATGAGAACAGATAAAAAAGCAAAGGATGTTATCAATGAAATTGAAAGCGAAACAAGCGTGGTGCTTGAATCACAAATTCTGTCAACCAGAAAAACATTGCTTAACCCAAAAGATGAAACTCAGGTAAGAACTGTTTGCGGGCATGATCTAAAATTAACCAATTTGAGTAAAGTTTATTGGCCCAAAGACGGCATATCAAAGCGCGACCTGATCAATTATTATCACCAGATTGCTGACTTTATCCTGCCTTATCTTAAAGACAGACCATTGTCACTGAATCGTTTTCCTGGGGGTATTGAAGGCCAGGCTTTTTACCAGAAAGATGTCAGTAAAAAGGCACCTGAATGGGCGATTACTTTTCCCTATAGCAACACAAGCGGAAAACATAAAAAGTACCTTATTGGTAATGATGAAGCTACCCTTATATGGATGTCTTCACTTGGTTGTATTGAAATGAACCCATGGTTTAGTCGTGTAAAAAACCCAAATAACCCTGATTATTGTGTTATAGATCTAGACCCTGATAAAAATACGTTTGATCAGGTTATTCAGGCAGCTCTGGTTGTGAAAAAGATCTTTGATGAGCTTAAAATTGTTTCATATCCAAAAACTTCAGGATCAACCGGGATGCATATTTACATACCCCTGGGTGGCAACTATACCTACGAGCAGAGTCAGTTATTCGCAAAAATAATTGTCAGAGTTGTTCATGCAGAAATTCCAGAATTTACCAGTCTAGAAAGGCTAATAAAAAATCGGCATGGTAAGATGTATCTTGATTATTTACAAAATCGTGCGGGTGCAACCATCGCCTGCCCATATTCATTGAGACCAAAACCTGGTGCAACTGTGTCTATGCCTTTACATTGGGAAGAAGTAAAACCAGGCTTGAAAATGCACGATTTCACAATTCATAATGCTCCTGACCGTCTGAGTTCAACAGGCGACTTATTTAAAGGTGTATTGGGTGAAGGGATAAAGCTGGAAGAAATAGTTTTAAAAGCCGAAAAAATCTTTCAGCTTTAACAATGAAGAACTATTTCAGGCAGGAAGAAACTCCCTGACTTTACCTGAAATTTGTTTTAGATCAAAAGGCTTGCTGATAAAGGCATTTGCGCCACAGCATTTGGCAATCATCTTGATATCCTTTTCAGCAGAAACTAAAATAACGGGAACCTCGCGTGTGTCGGGTTTTGATTTTAGCATGGTACAAATTGTAGCCCCGCTTTTATTAGGGTTTCCAAGTCGTAAATCCAATAAGATAAGGTCTGGTAAAATAGAATCTATATGTTCAGTTTCTTCTCCGTCAGAAGATAGAATTACCTCATATCCTTCGGCTTTGAAGATGAGACTTAAAATTTCAAGGATATCAGGATCATCATCTATAATGAGTAATCGTTTCGCCATAAAATGTTGATTGCAAGAATATTGATCAAATTATATGCCGTTTATAATTATCATTCGAAATCTTTACAATGAAAGGCAGCTTAATTTAGAATTTAATATTGTTTTCATTACTCAAAATAGGTTTTCACGTTACTTTTAATTAAAGTAACTTCTTCCTTTAAGCAGTAACTTTTGATCTTTATGATCGCAAACAGCGAATGAAAAACCAGGCTGAATGGCAAATGAACCGTACTCTCCTTTTTTATTGAGGGCAAGAAAGCCAACCTGAATTTCTTTTGCAGTATCAAGTCTTTTCCTGATAATCCGCATAACAGCTTCTTTACATGCCTGGTCGGGCGAAAAACCTTGTCTCATGAGTTCAACTACTAGAAAACTTCCAACAATTCGTATTACTTCTTCACCCACCCCGGTAGAAGTTGCCCCACCTATAAGATTGTCGATGTATAACCCCGCCCCGATAATTGGAGAATCTCCAACTCTGCCAGCCAGTTTGAATGCCATTCCACTGGTTGTACAAGCCCCAGATAGATTGCCTTTTGAATCAATGGCCAGCATCCCGATTGTATCATGATTATAAGCCCCACCCTTAAGATTTTTTGGAGTACTTGTTTTATTTTCTGTATTTATTTCGGGTTTGTAAGCTGACTTTAATAACCACTCTTTGTAGGCTGCTGCTGCATCTTCAGTTAGTAGATTTTCCTTTTTAAAACCTTGCCCGAGTGCAAATTGCAATGCTCCATTGCCAGCAAGCATAACATGGGGGGTTTTATCCATGACAAGTCTGGCTACAGAGATTGCATGAACGATATGTTCAAGAGCAGCAACACTTCCGCAACCTCCGTTATGGTCCATTATACTTGCATCAAGGGTAACCTTGCCGTCTCGGTCAGGATACCCCCCGAGGCCAACAGAATGATTTTTAGGGTCTGCCTCTGGTACTCTTACACCTTGCTCTACCGCATCAATGGCATTTCCATTGGCGACTAAGACTGCCCATGCTGCCTGATTAGCTGCAACGCCAAAATCCCAGGTAGAAATAACAATTGGCTTGTTTAGCATGTCAAGAGCATCAAGGGGTTCACTTGCCCGGGTTTTGGAAAAAATAGAACTCAGAAATGTGGTGACAGACAGGAAAATAAATTTACGACGGTTGAACATAACAAGCAGTAAAAAATTATACGATCACAGAAATTTTGGGCTCATGTAAAACGGGGAAATTACAAGAGTTTGCAATGAAACACATTTTTCCAGCATCAGTATGAAGACTGATTGCTTTAGACATCATCAGAGATTCACTAACGATGACTACAGGATGCAGAACAACATTTTTAAATCGCCCTCTTCCTCCTGGAAGTTCTTCTAGTGTACCAACTGCATTATCTGTATAATCAATGACAACTATACCATTGATTGCACATAAGTGTAGGTACCAGAGCATATGGCAGGTTGATAAAGAAGAAACAAATAAGTCTTCAGGATTATAAAATGAAGGATCTCCCCTGTATGATGGGTCAGAAGAGCCAGGAATATTGATGGTTTTTCCTTCACCAGAAATAGTAAAATTGCGACCATATGATTTGTAATCCATTGTACCCAGACCTAGATTTCCTGTCCATTCAGTATTTATACGATATACCAGTTCTTTCATAATGCGTTTAATGAATTGAAACTTTGGAGCCAGTATGTCTGTTATTAAATTAATTCTGGCGCAAATACAAGGCTTATATCAGGGTGAACCTGTTCACAATTTAAACAAGGTACTAACGAAATCTTTAACAAATAAAAGAATCAGTTGAAGGCATTATCTTTATCAAAACCAACTAACCTTTAAATTTCATTTACCTTCCTTTACAAAGCTTTCGGCTCAAATTTTACAAGTTAACTTTAAATAAAATTTAATATTCTATGTTCTTAATTATTCTCGGAATACTCGTGATTCTTGCTGTGATACTCGGCAAAAATACAAACCAACAATTGTATAAATTTTCTTCCCTATTGATTTTTGCTGGTATAGGCCTGATTGCCCTGGGTGCAGCAACTTCTATGTTTAAAGTTATCGGCACAGGAGAAGTTGGTGTAACCAGCCTTTTTGGAAAGGTCGATGATACCCCATTATTCAGTGGTTTGAATATCGTAAACCCATTGGTTACTGTCACACCTTTTAATGTACAAACACAAAATTATACCATGTCGGGTGTAAGTACAGAAGGGAATAAACCTGGTGATGATGCAATCAGGGTTCTGACTGCAGATGGTCTTGAAGTAGTAATTGACCTGACTGTTCTATACAGGGTTAAGGCCATCGAAGCACCGAAAATTTTAAGAACCCTTGGTGCCGATTATGAAGATAAAATTGTCAGGCCGGTAACCAGAACCCGAATCAGGGATAATGCTGTTTATTATGATGCCATCTCATTATATTCAACTAAGAGAGATGAATTTCAGGCAAGAATTTTCAAAGAAATCCAGACAGATTTTAATAGCCATGGTCTTGAATTACAGCAGTTACTAGTACGTAATATTGTTTTGCCAGCAACGGTAAGGGCCAGTATCGAATCAAAAATCTCAGCCGAACAAGATGCTCAGAAAATGCAGTTCGTACTTCAGAAAGAACGTCAGGAAGCTGAACGTAAGCGTGTAGAAGCCCAGGGTATTGCTGACTATCAAAAGATTTTAAGTACAGGTCTTTCTGACAAACAATTACAGTATGAATCAATTCAGGCACAGAAAGCTATAGCTACATCACCAAATGCCAAAGTGATTATCATGAATGGTAAAAGCACTCCTATTCTGATTAACGATAAATAAAATTAATCCTTTTTTCAGGGGTTCTGTTATGGTATTTTTAGCCATGGCAGAACTCTTTTTTTGTCAAAAAATCCTAGCTTTCCTTTTTAAGCTAGCTCAAAAATTCCCATCTTTAATTGATCTCATTACCCTGATAAATTGCCGCCAGCAGATAATCTCATCAGTCTGATGAATTGTCGCCAGCAGATAATCTCGTCAGCCTGATAAATTGCCGCTTCTGATAAATTCAATTCGTTAACTATTTCCTAATTGCATAGCATTGTACTACCATGCCCAAGCCGTTAAAAGTACTTCAAGCCTCTGCAGGATCAGGTAAAACCTTTAGTCTTACTGCGCATTATCTGACCCTTCTTTTTACTGGAAAGAATGCCTACCGTGAAATTCTGGCTGTTACATTCACTAATAAGGCTACCGAAGAAATGAAAAGCCGTATTCTGCAGGTTCTGGCAGGACTGGCCCGGGGTGACGATAAATATAGTAATGTAAGAGAGATTATATTAGAGGCTCATTCTTTTCTAAATGCCGGGCTTTTAAAAATTCAGGCAAGAGAACATTATCAGCAGATTTTACATGATTTTGGTAGTTTTTCGGTAAATACAATTGATGGCTTTGTACAAAAAGTAATCAGGGGTTTTGCATTTGAGCTGGGTATTGACCCGGGATACGGGCTTGAAATGAATACCAGTAAAGTTATTGAAGATGTGGCAAACCGGCTGAATGATAAACTGTCAACTAATCCTGGATTATTAAAATGGATCATCAATCTGGCAATTGACAGGATAGAAAACGATAAAACATGGAATTATCATGATGATCTGATTAAACTGGCAGAAGAAATTTTTAAGGAACGGTTCCAACCCTTTGATCAGGCTCTGCAGAAATTGCTGCTTGACCAGGACAGCGATACGTTGTTTGATGATTATTCCCGGCTTACAAAAATAACCATCTGTGATTTTGAAACTGCGCTGAAAAAGGTTATTGCAGAAGCTGCTGTAATTTTTGGAGACGCAAACACTGATATTTTACAAAAAAAGACAACTTCTCCGCTGAACGCTTTAACGAAAGTAAAAAGGGGCCTGCTTGATGAAAGTCAGTTTTCTAAGCTTTCAACTTACATTGATAATCCCGATATCTGGATAAAAAAAGAATTTCAAAGCGATCTTTACCAGCGGCTTAATCCTGTACTGATTAAACTTTTTAAAATTTACGACGAAGGTTTGCCAGCCTATAATCTGGCAAAAATTGTCATTGGTAAGATTTACTATCTGCGCCTTATGCAAGAAATGACGCTGCTACTAAAGGATTACCGCAAAGAAAGTGGCTCATTACTAATTTCAGACGCCCCATTATTATTGCAGGGAATTGCTGGCAATGATTCTGGTAATCCATCTTTCATCTGGGAAAAAATGGGTAACCGTTATACCCATTTT
The DNA here is from genome assembly GCA_031363945.1 of bacterium. Taxonomy (GTDB): domain Bacteria; phylum Bacteroidota; class Bacteroidia; order Sphingobacteriales; family Sphingobacteriaceae; genus JANLVJ01. The sequence goes on from JANLVJ010000056.1 coordinate 42,409, forward strand.
CTATTTGATGAGTTTCAGGATACTTCGGTAAGCCAGTGGAACAGTTTCAGGCCCCTGCTTGAAAATGCATTGGCTTCTCCAACAGAAAAGTATACAGATCATTTGATAGTAGGCGATGTCAAACAGGCCATCTACCGCTGGCGTAATGGAGATTGGAATATTTTACATAGCGGTATAAAAACGGCCATAGGTACTGAATCAATTATTGAAGAGCAACTTGACTCAAACTACCGTAGTACTGAACAGATAATTGAATTTAATAATGTTCTTTTTGACTTTGCTCCCGGTGCGTTACAATTAATTTTAAATCAGGTTATTAATGACGAGGGTAATTCTGACCTGCTGAAATGGTGGCAGATCAACGGCTATGATTCATTAGTTACCGGTGTATATGCCCAGGCTCCGCAACTGCCACATGCAAAGACCCTGAAAGGAGGTTCTGTTTACTTTAAAGTTCTTAGAACTGATGAGGAAGTTGAAGAAGGTTCTTTTACAATTGGGGCATATAGAAAACAGGCACTGCAGCTATCGGTACATGAAATTCGTAGACTGGTTAGTGAAAAAGGATATTCTTACAATGATATTAGTATTCTGGTTACCGTCAATGCTGAAGCCGCAATGGTTGTACAGGCCCTGATGCTGGCAGGCATACCTGTTATATCGGGTGATGCACTAAAAATTGCCGGAAATATCGCCGTTAAACTAATTCTGAATACTTTAAAGGTTCTTTCTGATGTAACTCCTGAAAGCGCCATCAATAAAGCAAGTTGTATTAGTTTATATGCTGCCCTGCGTAAGGTTAAATTACCTGTTCAAAGCTTCATCGGGCTTGAAAACCGCTCCATTGAAAGTCTTGAAGGTTTACTGCCATTGAAGTTTTGCCGTAGTTACCAGAACTGGGTGCATTTACCCCTGGCCGAACTAGTAGAAAAAATCATTGGCGCCTATGAGCTCAACCTGCCGGTGTATAAAGAACACCTGGCATATCTGTTTGCTTTTCGTGATCTGGTAACGCTCTTTACGGCAAATGGTGAATCTGGGTTAAGTTCATTTCTTGATTGGTGGAATAAAGAAGGCTGTGACCGTTGTTTGCCCTCGGCAGACGGTGCCAAGGCTGTACAGGTTTTTACCATTCACAAATCCAAGGGATTGGCATTCAGGGCTGTACTCATTCCGTTTTGTAACTGGTTACTTGATGGTAAAGCCAATACGGTATTTTGGGTGCCGACTCAAGACACGCAGTACCATAAGCTCGCAAGTATTCCTGTTACGTATTCAAAGGCATTGGCAAAGTCACCAATGGCCCATGCGTATTTTGAAGAGTTACTCTTTAATTATATGGATGCTATAAACAAGCTCTATGTAGCTGCAACCCGTACCAGAGAACATCTCTATATTATCTGTCAGGGATCCAAACCAGGAGTAGAAGCTAAATCTGGTTATAAAACGATAGGACAAATGCTAACCGGAATCATTAAACTTTTTCCTGCTTATAAATCAGCATTCATTGATAATGATACCCTTGTTATCGATTATCCGGTTATTGAACAAGACAAAAAGAACACTGATATAGCCGGTTTAGAAATTCTGCAAATGCGTGAGTATCCTTTGTCAGACCGTTTAAGTGAAGTGCTTTCTATAGAAGCGGTCAGTAGTAAGCTTGATAAGTTATCGAACAATATTTCTTTACGCGAAGGTTCAATTTTACATGAAATACTGTCAAGACTTACCAATATCGCAGAACTTGATGCCGTACTTCAGGGTATGCGCAGTGAAGGTTTGATAAAAGAATTTGAGATGGCCCATTTTAATCGCCGTACTAGTCTGGTTTTGAATCATCCTGATCTTCAAAATTTACTCAATGACGGGGGTCGGGTTATGAATGAAAAATCAATTATTTCAGCTACTGGTAAGAGTTACCGGCCCGATAAGGTTTTAATAGGTGATAATCATGTAACAATTCTTGATTATAAGTTCACCCTAAATGAAGATAATGCGCATATCAGGCAGGTTAAAGGATATGAAGACCTCTTAAATGAAATGGGTTATACCCAGGTCAACACCTATTTATTCTATGCGCTGACTGGAAACTTAAAAAAAGTATAATTCATGGAATCATTTTTAGCTGAAGTAGCAGCTCATTTATGCGAGCATCAGGCAGGGAAGTTGCAGGATACGGCCCTCATTTTTGTGAATAAAAGGCCAGCCAGCTATATGCAGCAGCATCTGGCCAGAATTATCGGCAAACCTTTCTGGAGCCCATCTTTTTTTACAACTCAGGAATTTTTTGCCCTCTCTTCTGATAAAGAAATTGCCGACCCATATACCCAGTTTTTTACCCTATTGTCTGAATATAACCGTTTAATGCAGGATGAAGGAGCCGAACCTCTTACTCCTGATACATTTTATGGAATTGCCCAGACGATCTTAAATGACTTTAATCAGGTTGATGCTGAACTTGTTGATGCCCATATTTTATATGCAGAACTTAAAGATATAGCCCTGATTAAACAGCAATTCAGCCACCTTACCGATGAACAGCAAGTATTCTTAAGCGATTTCTGGAAATCTTTTTCCCCAGGAAAACAACAAGCCCATCAGGAAATATTTATCAGGATGTGGCGCAGGATGCCAGATCTATACTCCCGTTTTCATGAGGCTTTAAATCTTAAGGGGAAAACAAGCAGTGGTCAGATTTACCGTGAGCTGGCAGAAGGCCATGCCGGCAAGGCTGATTTTATTCAGAAGTTCGACAAGCTTGCTTTTGTAGGTTTCAATGCGCTTAGTAAAACAGAATCAGTCATATTTAAACGCTGGCAGAATGAAGACCGGACACTTTTCTACTTTGACACCGATGCCTATTACATGCAGGATGATTTGCAGGAAGCAGGTCTGTTTTTACGAAAAAATACACGTAAGTCAGGGCTTGTTAACGCTTTGGGTTCAGATAAGCCGCTGATAGCAACAAATGGTAAGACCATTAAGGTTTATAAGGCTGAAGGTCATATCTCTCAGGCTAAACTATTGGCAGGATCTCTAGCTGCTGACTACCCACTTTTGAGAGCAACTGATCAAATGGGAAAAATTGCCATAGTATTGGGCGATGAAAGTTTACTATTCCCTATTTTGCAAACTATTCCATCATTATTTCCTGATGGTTCAGGAGATGATCTGCCCGTAAATGTGACCATGGGCTTCCCGCTGATGTCTTCTGGTATTTTCGGGTTTGCTGATATCTACCTCAATGTTCAGCAGACTTATACAGATAAGCCTGACAACCTTGTTCATTACAGTAAAGTTGCCGCTTTTCTTTCACATCCCTTAACGGGGGTTGATGAAAACAGCCGCATCAGCCTGATGCAGCAAATTCTTCAAAATGCTCAGGCAGAAGTTACTGCAACTGAATTAATAGCTGCAGGTGAACTAGCCACCTGGTTTTTCAAGCCTGTTTTAGTTTCAACTGATGCAATTAGTCAGCTTTACCATTGTTTCGAATATATTCTATACCGACAGCTTGATTTGGGCCAGCTTCAAAAAACCGATAGTGAACTTTTATCCCGGGTATTAAAAGAGCTAAATCAGCTTAGTGATGCCCTTGAGGCATATACAAGTCAGCTCTCAGTTTCTTTTGTCCTGGCTTTAATGCGTAAAGTTTTGCAAAGTATATCGGTACCACTTCAGGGCGAACCTTTGCAGGGTATCCAGATCATGGGCTTGCTTGAAAGCCGGGCTCTTGACTTTGATCATGTTTATATTCTGGGTGTAAGTGAAGGCCATTTACCTAAAACCAGCCGTACACCAAGTTTTATTCCTGATAGTATACGCAGGGCATATGATCTGCCTGTGCCTGAAAATCAGGATGCTATTTCTGCCTATATGTTTTACCGCTTGCTTCAGCGTTCAAAACAGGTTAGTCTCATTTATAATGGACAAACTGACTTAAACAATTCAGGAGAACCAAGTCGTTTCCTGAGACAGCTTGAGTTCGAATCTCCCTATAACTTTATATATATTCAGCAAAATCAGGAAATTGGCCTGCAATCTAAAATCAGATTTGAGGTGGCTAAAGAAGGTCAGGTGCTTGAAAAGCTTAACCGATATCTTCAACAGGATAATCCCACTCCAATCAGCTTTTCTGCTACTGCATTAACCACCTATATGAACTGCCCCATGCAGTTTTTCTTTAAATACGTGGCCAGGCTTAAAGAGGCTCCAAAAATTGAAGAGAACATAGAGGCTAGAACCATTGGTACTATTGTACATGCTGTTCTTGAACAATTTTACGGTGAACTGATGGCCACCGATCCATTGATCACCCAGGACCGGATCAAAGAAAAACGCAGTACCATTGATCAGATCTGCCGGCAGGCGCTTAATCGGGAAACAGCAATAAAATCAAAGAATGCTGGTGTCAGATCAGGCCCAATGACATCTCAATTGCAGGCAGTTAAAGATGATATCTCAGGACATGATGAAGACCTGTCAGGAGAGGCTAATTCACTCTCCGCTGTTCAGGGCATACATGAAGTGCTGCTTGCAATTACGGGTAGGTATGTGAGAAAAACGCTTGATCATGATGAGCAGATCAGTCCTTTTCACCTGATTGAGCTTGAAAATAAAAAGGATTATCATACTTCATTTTTAATTGATATCGGGGGTAAGCCAGCCTCCGTTCATTTCAAAGCGATTATTGACCGGGTTGATGAACTTAGAGGTCTTACCCGGATTGTAGATTATAAGACGGGGTCAGATGTACTGAAATTTAATTCTGTAGAAGAACTATTTCAAACCGATGGCCATAAAACAAATAAGGCGATGATACAAACGCTTTTTTATACATATATCTATGAACAGGTGCGGGGTATAAAAAGTGTAGTCCCGAATCTTTATCTGGTAAAAATTTTAGGAAACCAACACCAGAATGGGGCTACAAAAACAGTTTTTAATCAGGGCTCAAACTATCAACTTGAAGCTGGATTGTTAGAGACTGTAAAAACAGAATTTATAGAAGCATTAAAACGTAAGATTGAAGAAATTTTTGATTCAGAAATACCATTTATTCAAACTGAGGCTGAAGATAATTGCAAATTCTGCCCATATCTTTCAATTTGTGGTAAATAATTTTTTATTTTTTGTCATTCTGTAAAATAATACCCAAGGTAACAGTATGCCAACATATGATATTTACAATATGAAAGTCACCAAGACTTAGCAAATTAATTATGATTATGATGACCCCTTTTTTACATCTTATTAACCAGAAATTTGATTAAAGTGATTTCGGTGGTATTTTTGCTGATGTGCGCAATCATTATTCTTGAACTTTTGAGGCAGGCTCGAAACCATTTATTTTTCTTAGAGGAGATGCTTAACTGAGACTATCCTCTTTATTTTTTTTTGCAGAACCGGATGTTTGGAAACCTTATTCCTTTTTTTAAAATAATGTTAGACTATTGCTCAGTAATACAATTTACCAATAAATCTTATTCATTTGGGGACCCAAATCCTAAGCTCAATATGTCAATCATAAATAATTTTGCTTTTGATAGCTATGCTTCCTTGTTATAACAGTTCGACAGGGTTCAGAATATCCATTTATAAAATCAAACGAAAGAATTGAGGGACTGTCTGTTTCAGACAGCCCCTTTTGGGTGGAGGAAAATCTTACCTTTAATTATATAGAACTAATTTCATGAAAAAAAGCGTAATAGCTGTTTGTTATATATTGATTGCTTTTCAAGCATCGGCACAGAAAATTTATATTCACTGCGGTAAACTAATCGATGGCAAAACAGCGGTTCCAAGAACTGAAGTAACTATTTTAATTGATGGCAGGCATATTATCGGCATTCAAAATGGGTATGTAAAAGGTGGCACAAACGATCAGGTGATAGACCTGAAGAATAAAACAGTGCTTCCTGGCTTAATAGATTGCCATGTGCATCTTGAAAGTCAGTATGGCCGCTCAGCGCAAATGGATGGGTTTACCCAAACTGATGCTGATATAGCTTTTCATTCAGCGGTATATGCCAGAACCACCTTAATGGCAGGCTTTACAACTGTTAGAGATTGTGGTGGTTCAGGGGTAAATATATCTTTGAGAAAGGCCATTGAACGCGGACTCACACCAGGACCTGATATGTTAACGGCTGGTAGAGCTATTTCTGCATCTGGTGGTCATATGGATAATTCAAATGGTCTGCGTGATGAAATTTATGGTAAACCATTAGGTCCCGTTGATGGTATTGCTGATGGCAAAGATGAGCTGATTAAAGCAGTACGCCTGCAGTTTAAAAGAGGTTCAGATTTTATAAAGATTGCCTCAACCGGTGGGGTTCTTGATTTAAGCAAAGATGGTTCGGGTGCCCAGTTTTCAATTGAAGAAATCAAGGCCGTCGTTGAAACTGCAAAAGACTATGGAATGGCCGTTGCCTGTCATGCACATGGTGCTGAGGGTATCAAAAGAGCAATTCTGGGTGGTGTAACTTCTATCGAGCATGGTACATTCATGAATGAAGAAGATATGGCTCTTATGAAAAAATACGGTACATATTATGTGCCAACAATCATAGCAGGCAAGTCAGTCGCTGACTCAGCAAAAATTATGGGTTTCTTTCCGAAGGTAATTGCTGATAAAGCCATGCAGGTTGGACCACAGATTCAGACTACATTTGGTAAAGCGTATAAGGCAGGTGTGAAAATTGCCTTTGGTACCGACGCGGGTGTTTATGCCCATGGTAAGAATGCAAAAGAATTTCAATACATGGTTGAAGCAGGTATGCCGGCTATGGAGGCCATTAAATCAGCTACCGTCAGTGCTGCAGACCTGCTGGGTGTGAGCAAAGAAAAGGGATCTATTGAAGCCGGTAAACAGGCTGATATTATTGCGGTAGAAGGTGATCCTTCCCAGGATATTTCTATCTTGATGCAGGTTGGTTTCGTAATGAAGGCCGGCAAAGTTTACAAACAGTAATTTTCTCTACAATCTATATTCGTTAAAATGATATTCAAAAAATTAATCCTTTTAAGTTCATTATTCGTTATCCTGACAGTTAATTGTCAGGCTCAGTCTGATTCTGTAAAAGTTATCAGGGCAGGGCGAATGATTGACGTGCTCAACGGTAAGGTGTTACTTAACCAATTAATTTTAATCGATCATGATACAATCAGCGCCGTGGGTGCTGATATCAAAATACCAAAAGGAGCAGTGGTAATTGATTTGAGTAATTCAACAGTTTTACCCGGTCTGATTGATTGCCATACACACCTTACAAGTCAGCATGGTGATAACTATTACGAAGATATTTTCAGAAAATCTCCTATAGATTATGCGATGGTAGCACATATTTACGCCCGTCGAACTTTACTGGCTGGTTTTACCACCTGCCGTGATCTGGGTTCTACCGCATTCATGGATGTTGCCATGAAAAATGCCATTAATCATGGTGATATTCCTGGTCCACGTATTGTGGCTGCTACTTTTTTTATAGGTAGTACGGGTAGTCACGGTGATTTGAACGGTTTCTCCCCTTATATAGAATGGGCAAATTCAAAACAGATGAGTGGGGTGGCAAATGGGGTTGACGGTGTACGTGCCCAGGTTAGGTATAACGTCAAGTATGGTGCAGATGTGATCAAGTTTGGTGCCAGTGCAGGTGTGCTCAGTGAAGAAGAAAGTGTGGGTGCACCACAGTTTAGCCAGCAGGAAATGAATGCTATTGTTGAAGAGGCTCATTTATGGGGTAAGAAGGTTGCTGCTCATGCTCATGGCACTGAAGCGATTAAGATGGCCGTAAAAGCTGGTGTTTCATCGATTGAGCACGGTAGTTTCCTTGATGATGAGGCTATTCAAATGATGCGCTCACATGGTACTTACCTGGTTTCTGATATTTATGATGATGATTATATTCTGAGTGATTATGCCAAACATGGTACCCCAGAGAAAATTATTAATAAAGAGAAACTGGTTGGTAAAATTCAACGCCTGAGTTTTCAAAAGGCTGTAAAGGCAGGCGTAAAAATCGCTTTTGGTACTGATGCAGGGGTTTATCCTCATGGAAACAATGGCAAGCAATTTAAATATATGGTAAAATTTGGTCTTACCCCAATGCAGGCTATTCAGTCTGCAACCAGCAGTGCAGCTGATCTGATTGGTTTAAAGAATAAGGTTGGCTCAATTTCAGCTGGTAAATTTGCTGATATTGTAGCTGTAACTGCTGATCCATTAGCAGATATAACCCGTCTCGAAAACATACAATTTATAATGAAGGGTGGTGAAGTCTATAAGAATGGAACGATTGTACATAAAGATTAAGAGTTCATAGCATAAGCAACAATATTGACGGCAAACTTTGTATTGTCTTCAGCCATAAACCGTTTATTTCTAAAATCATAATCCCATTCACAGCCATAATCTTTATTACTATATAATACGCCAATGCGTCCATTGATTTCAATGGCCTGCAGGTAGTCATGGACAAGGTCGTCACCCCAGCCATTTAGCTCAAATGAAGTTGTTGGCGGGCCTTTGTCGAAATTAAAGAACGAATGATAGATGGCATGGTTTGCAGGGATTTTTCTAATCGCACCTGCACCAAAAAGTGCGTGCATCTGGCTTTCAAAAGATTTGGCAAAAAGGCCATCTATATCGTGGTTGCAATCATCTACGAAGATGAAGCCACCATTCAGCACATATCTTTTAAAATTTTCAGCTTCTTTTCTGCTGAATTCTACAAGTTTATGACCGCTGAGATAACAAAACGGTGCATTAAAAAGATCATTGCTTTCAAGGTCTATAACCTGTTCTTTGGTTTCGACTTGAATACGGGTATATTCTATTAATGAATTTAATAAATTAGCAGGCATACGTTGATCTGTATCCCAGTCACCAGAATGGTAACGTAAACGAGTAAATGAAAAGGCCTTTTTTAGAACCATAATAAGTACAATTGGGTTTAGGTAGCATGATAAATTTAAAACTAAGTAATTGGATCCAATAGAGTCAAAAGTAAACTCGGTAATAGCTAAAATACCGCTATTAAAAAAAGAAATACAGAAGGTTATTATTGGGCAGGAAGAAGTGATAGACGAAATTATCATTGCTTTTCTGGCAGGAGGGCATTGTTTGCTTGAAGGTGTACCCGGGCTTGCAAAAACCTTACTCGTAAAAACGATTGCAAAAGCGTTAAAACTGAGTTTTAGCCGCATTCAATTTACCCCAGATTTAATGCCGACAGATATTATCGGTACCGAAATACTCGAGGAAGATCATGTTACAGGCAAACGGTTTTTTCAGTTTAATAAAGGCCCTTTATTTGCAAACATTGTTCTTGCAGACGAAATTAACCGTACACCACCTAAAACCCAGGCAGCCCTACTTGAGGCAATGCAGGAATTTGCTGTAACTTATGCTGGTAAAACATATCCTCTTGGTGACCCGTTTTTTATTTTGGCTACCCAGAACCCAATTGAGCAGGCAGGTACATACCCATTGCCAGAAGCACAGTTAGACAGGTTTTTACTCTATATAAAAATACGTTATCCTACAGCTGATGAAGAATTTAAGGTTCTTGCCAGTACAACTGGTACAGAACGCCCCGTACCTGCAGCTGTGATTGATGGTGAAGATATTGTTTATCTACAAAGTCTGGTACGGGAAGTTTTTATCAGTGATGCCATGATTAATTATGTAAATCAAGTCATCAGGGCTACCCGACCAGACGATAGCCTAGTAACCTTTGTGAAGGAATATGTTCGTTGGGGGGCTGGCCCACGCGCCGGTCAAGCCCTTATCTTAACGGCTAAAGCCAGGGCATTATTTCACGGACGGTTTTCAGTAACCCTTGATGATCTGCAAAGATTAGCTTATCCCGTACTCAGACACCGCATCTTACTTAATTTTAAAGCTGACGCTGACCAGATTAATGGAGATATGGTAACTGCTGAATTATTGAAACAAATTGTAAGGCCGTCTAAAAGTATGCATGAGTAATCTGGTAGATCCTAAAATTATAGCGGGGATCAAAGACCTACCGCTTCTGGCAAAAACCATGGTCGATGGATTTATGGCCGGTGCAAATAAAAGTTTACTGAAGGGCGAGGGTATTGAATTCAGCCAGTACCGGAGTTACCAACCTGGTGATGACCTGCGTCAGCTTGACTGGAAGATGTTTGCCCGTTCAGACCGGTACTTTATACGTGAATCACAAATTGAGGCGAGTATTCGTGTTCGTTTCATTTTAGACGCAAGTGCCTCTATGAACCATCGTGATGGTGATAAAAAGGGTTTGAATGGTATTCGTAAAATTGATTTTGCCAAGTATTTAATTGCTTCACTTGCCTATCTGGGCTACCTGCAGGGTGATGCCGTCGGGCTTACAGTCTTGCATCAAACCAAACCTATACGTATTGAACCAGCACAAAGCTTCCAGCACCTGAACAATATCTGGCATCAGCTTGAAGGTGTTGAGCCAGATGACTTATTTTCTGGTGATCAGGTTAAGTCTCCTAACATAGCAGGAAATCAACAAAAAGAGTTAACTATTTTTTTGACAGATTTCTATCAGCTTGATCGGGAAATTTCGACCTATATTGAAGCCTTTAAACGCAGGAGAAATGAAGTACTTGTATTTCATCTGATGGCAAATAATGAACTCCAATTTGATTTCCCAGACCATTCAACTTTGCAGGATCTGGAAAGCAGAACTAAGGTTCAGCTTGATAAGAAGAGCATGCAACAACACTATTTTGATCACTTATCACTGTTCCTGGCATCTACAAGGTTATCGATGTTAGAACGTCAAGTTGCTTACCACCTTTTTACACTTGACCAGCCTATCGGTATTGCCCTGAGAAATTTTTTGCAGCTGCGTAAAAGAATCCAGGTATGATCGGCTTTTTTAACCCGTATTGGTTGTATGGCTTATTCGCCTTAATCATTCCAATTCTGATACATTTCTGGAATAAAAAACCAGCCGAAAACATTGAAATCGGCAGCATTTTTTTACTAGGGGCGGCCGAAAGATCAAGTCTGAAAAGAGGCATGTTTAACCAGCTCTGGTTACTGTTATTACGTTGTCTCGTAATTTCCGTTTTTGCCTTGCTGTTTGTCAGACTTTATGTCAATAGGATTACTCAGTCAGAAACCCCAGAAAAGTGGGTTCTGATACAGTCTCCGGTAAATGCTTATTATAATGGCAATAGGCACAATATAGACTCACTGATTAAACAGGGGTATACCGCCCATGCTTTTTCTTCTGGTTTTGCCGAAATAAATCTTGAAAAAGTTCTGGTTCCTGGATTGTTAAAATCAAAGAAGTTAGAACATGAACAAGGTCAGTTCTGGTTATTACTCAGCAAGATTGATACCCTGAAACACCGTCCGGTTGAAGTACATCTCTATTCAGATAATCAGCTGGGTTCTTTTTCGGGTCTTAGGCCAACTATCAGGTATAAGCTTCACTGGCATATTACCCAACCCACTGATTCATCATTCAGGCAGCTAAGATCAGCATATAAAACTTTTTCTGGAAAGACAGAGTGTACAATGGTATTCACATCTCCACGATCTACGAGATTTCAAACGGCTGAATCTGTAACCTACTTACCTTCACAAACTAACCCAATAGTAAGTAAAATGCCTGATCGTATACCTTCATCATTACAGGCAAAAACAGCTGATTTACTATCATTAAATCCAGATTCACTTAGCTACCGTATCGCTATTTACTATGATCCTGATAAGATCAATGATGCTGCTTACGCAGCGGCTGCTTTTAGGGCCGCGAGAGAATTTACGAAGCGTAAACTGATTATTTCTCTTATAAAACTTGATCCTGATAAAAAAGGAATTCATCCTGCACAAACTCATGCTACTGGTATTCTTTGGTTGAGTTATCTGAGTTTGCCCCTTCGCCTATCAGTAGATAAGACAGTTGAAAATATAGATTTGCGCTTCCTGATCAAATATGAGAAATCAGAAGAGCTACTCTCAAACACAGGACAATTCAGACAGATATCAGCATCAATAGCGGATACCGTTTCTAACAGCCAGCAAATCTTTCAACCCTTAATAACAGGAAATATTGAGCTGAGAAAACTTTACATTTCAAAAAATAGTGGTGAAACCCGTTGGGTAGATAATGCTGGCAATCAGGTATTAAGTCTTGACCCGATATTACAGCCGGTCGCTGATAATAAATTGTCTTCTGAATCAAAACCTGGATTATATGCGCCGTTGAGAATTTACCGCTTTTACAGCCGTTTTGATTCAAGGTGGAATTCATTGGTATGGTCAGCGGATTTTCCGCAATTTCTGGTTCAGTTATTATCAAATATATATCCGCATAATAACTTCATTGACAAAAGGGTAATTAGCCTGGATCAACTGTTGCCAGTTACTGCAGTCATACCAGAAGTCGCCCATAATCAACTACTACCAGGATATAAATTCGACCTTTTCCCTTTTCTTTTCGCTTTACTTATCATTTTGTTCATAGCTGAAAGGTGGTTATCGTATGTTTAATTTAATTAGCTCAGATGAACACCTGGTTGTTATAGAAAAAATTGAAGTGGGAAATTTCAAGTTGAAAAGGCTAAGAAATTTAAATCGCTGTCTCTATTTATCAGTTTACCTGCTGCTTTATATTGAACTGGCATGGATACTGAACTACCTGTTATCAAACTCATCCACAGCTATTTTTCCAGGTTTGTCGTTTGACAGACTCCTTAATATGTGTATTAGGAGTGCACTTTTGGTTCTTTTTTTAATTAAAGTTTATGCGATCAGACATATAGATTTTAAGTTTATAACCTTCAGGCTTGATCATTATTTTCCTATACTTGAAGAGAGTGCATCTTTGCTCTTGAAGCCTTTAAAGAATAGGAATACGCTTGAGCGAATCCAGGCTGGTCATCTAAATACTATTCTCTCCAGGCTTCCGGTATCACTAAAGTTGATAGAGTCATTTTACCGACAGTTTATATTAGCCGGTTTACTACTCATTGTGCTTGTCATTTTAAACAAGCCATTCTTAAGCAGACAAGGTATTGGAGGTTTAGGAGGAATTCATAAAATTTCAGTTCAGCATCTTCCAATTGGTAAACCTGTGCGAATAATTGCTGAGCTTAAAAATTTAAAAATTGTGGTTGATGAACCTGCCTATACTAAGCGCCCGCCCATCACCCAGTCTTCTGCCGATGTGCAGTTTATTCAGGGTGCACAGATCAACTGGGATATCAGTACAACTTCAAATGCGCAAAAAGTTCAACTGCTTGTAAATGGAAAAGAGCTGATAAACCTTATTCCAGATAAAAATCGCCAGAAATGGCATATCTCAAAAAAAATTGAAAATACGGGCTTTTATCAGATTAATATTGAAAATAATCTTTCAGCCTATTTTAAACTGGCAGCAATAAAAGATTTGCCTCCGGTGATATATATGCTTGCTCCAGGGCAGTATACCCTGCTTTCTCCTGGGTACGATAAACCTGTTCTAGTCAGGGGTCAAATTATCGATGATTTCGGTTTGTCATCGGTCAGGCTTATGGCTACTGTTGCAAGCGGGGGCGGCGAGTCTGTGAAGTTCAGGCAATTTCAATTACCGATGCTTCCGGTTTTTTCAGGCCAGCCTTTAAAAATTGGTCTTCACCAGTCTCTTAGCCTGAAGACTCTTCAGATTGGCAGCGGTGACGAACTATTCTTTTATCTGACAGCCAGCGATAATCATGGCTTACAAACTCGTACTGCAATGTTTTATATAAATTTCAGAGATACCAGCAGGCAATCTGAAGTATCAGGATTGGTAAAAGGACTAAATCCGGTTCCTGAATATTTCAGAAGTGAACGTCAGTTAATTATTGATACAGAAAAGCTGTTGAAAGAAAAGAAGAAGCTGACTGCTTCCGGATTTAAAGAAAAAAGTAATGATCTGGGTATTGATCAGCAATTGTTAAGGCAGCGTTACAGTAAATTTCTAGGTGAAGAATCATCAGAAGAAGAAACATTCCCTGAGTCAAATAAAGCAACAGACCAAGGTGTTCAAACGGTTTCGGCATCTAAAAATTCTATTGATGCCATGTTTACAGAGAAACCTGATAATGCCGATGATGCCGATATTTTTGAGCCTGTCATTAAGGCTGAACTTAAAGCCGCGTTAAACCAGATGTGGCTGGCTGAACGCATGCTTAGAACCTATAAATTATCTGATGCAAGGCCTTATGAATATAGTGCGCTCAGATTATTGAAGCTCGTACAGGAAAAAACCAGGGCCTACGTTAGTAAAACTAGTTTTCATCCTATGGCAGTGCAGCCCTTTGTAAAGAGGCTGTCTGGTGAACAGTCAAAAATTTCAAACCAATCTTTTTCACAAAATGATCTGTCAGTAATTGACCAGTTACAGCTTGTCAGGCAGGCTATTCCCATACTTGAAAAATTAAGAGAATCACTTGCCATTTCTTCAGCTGAGAAAGTGATTTTAGAAAAAGCAGGTACTGTTTTAGGTGCTGAGGCAGTAGCTCAGCCTGGTTTATATTTGTCGTCTCTTTCTGCTATGCATCACCTTATTTATGGGTTTGACAGTAGTAATAGATATGCTGGAACAGGAGTTAAGCAGCTACTTGATAAGATTGAAAAAGTCTGCTTGAAGCTGATTCCCAGCCCACAACTTTTACCTGGTTCAACCGTAGCCATGCCTGTAAACTCAGATTTAAGTAAGTTTTATTTTAATAATCTTCCCCAAGAAAAATAAGAATGAACCCGCTGTATACACTTCTTCTTATTCCTGTCTGGTGTATTCTATTGATCATTGAATTCAGGAGATTTGCTAAGATAAATCTCTTCATGCGGGCTCTTGCACTCACTGCGGCACTTATAGCTCTTGCCATGATCATGATATATTCCGGAACGGACAGATTGTTGCCTGTAGCCAAGCAAAATTTACCAATTTCTACAAATGATTATAGTAAAACAGGCCTTAACAAGATTGGCTGGGCCGATGAAATCAAACTTGGAGATTCTCTTGTAGTCAGGGGTGAATATGTAAATAATCTCTCTGTACCTATATCAGTTTATCTTACAGGTTTTGGGCTTAAATTTGACTCATGCATCATCAGACCTGGTAAAACCCTAAGGTTTGCACTAAAAACGGTACCCAAAATTACTGGGCATTTTACCTATTCATTCAAAACCAGTGTATCAGACGATCTTAAAGAAGTTGGTGCTGTGCCAGTTGAAGTTACTGCTAACGACCCGCTTCATATTCTGATTCTGAATTCTTCACCTTCTTTTGAGAACAGATACCTTAAAGACTGGCTTTCGGTAAACAAAAATGCTGTTGCTATGCTAAGTCTTACTAGTGCTGCCAACTACCAGTCAGCATTTCAAAATATAGCTGTCACCCCTCTTAGAGTTGTCAATTCAGCATTATTGACCAGGTTTGATCTGTTAATTATTGATGTCGAGGCGTTAAAAAATCTAACAGCATCTGAATTTCAGGCCTTAACGCATGCGGTAACTGAGCAGGGTCTGGGCCTGATTATTCAACAAGATAGTCTGACACATAACCATACAGCTATTAATCTTCATCTGTCAGTGCTGCAGAAAATAGCGCGTCAGGCTGATACCCTGAGTAGGATTTATATACAAGGAGCCTATATTTCGGCTGAGAAAATACCCCTATTACCACTGGTGCTAACAGCTACAAAAAATGCTCAACCGCTACTTCTGAATGACGAACATGAAATACTAGCTAATCTAATTGCGTTGGGCAGAGGCAAAATTATTCAAACCGTTATTGATCATTCGTATTCCTGGTTACTCAGGGGAGAAAAATCAGATTACGCGTATTTATGGTCAACTCTTTTAAATGCTGTCTCCCGAAAGAAAAGTACTGTAGCGAACTGGGTGATTGAAACACGTTTCCCCAGGAAAGATGCTCCTGTCCTGATACATTTTATTACTCCCTCAGTAGCTATTCCAGAAATTAGAATTGATCAGGACGCCATCAGTATGAGACAGAATGAAGACCTGCAGCAAATATGGTCGGGTACTTACTGGCCGAAGAAAACGGGATGGAATCAGCTTCTGGCAAAGCATGAAACATCACGTTGGTTTTATGTATATTCAGGCACTGACTGGTTACTGCCTGATGCTTTATTAAAGCAGTATGAAACGACTATCCTTAAGAACCATGTCGAAAAGGGCCAGATCAGGAACCCTCTCCCCTTATTTATCTATTACCTGATTTTTATTTTGAGTCTTACTTATCTATGGCTTGAACAGAAATTTCGTAAAGACCAACCAGTACCGTAGTAATTTATTCGTTTACATAATTAATCGAACAGGAGGACCAATTTTGAAAAGAAGTGATTTTATTTATCTGGCAGGCATGGGTGCCGCTGCAGCTGTCATGCTCCCTGGTATGCCCGTATTTGGAAAGAATATTGAACAGCAGGCTGCCCTTGAAGGTGTCGACCTACGCATAAAAAAGCAAATGGCAGATATTGCCCTGAATGCGGCAAGGTCTAAAGGTGCCAGTTATGCCGATATCCGTATCGGACGTTACCTGCGCCAGTTTATTATAACCCGTGAAGATAAAGTAGAGAATATTGTCAATACAGAGTCTTACGGTGTAGGCATCAGGGTACTTGCCAATGGGGCCTGGGGGTTTTCAGCCACCGATAATATGACCATTGACGGTATTGCAAAAGCAGCCGAGCGTGCTGTTGCTGTAGCCAAGGCAAATGCGAAGATTAATGATAAACCTGTTGAGCTTGCACCTCAGAAAGGTTATGGAGAGGTAAGCTGGAAGGCACCAATTCTGAAAAGCACTTTTGAAGTACCGGTTAAAGAAAAGGCTGACTTGCTGTTGTCAGTTAACTCTGCGGCCATGAAAAATGGAGCAAATTATGTAGACTCGGCTATTTTTGCTGTTAATGAGCAGAAGTATTTTGCTTCAACAGATGGGTCTTATATTGATCAGGATATTCACCGTATCTGGCCAACTTTCAATGTGACCAGAATCAATGCTGCCACCGGCAAGTTTGATACCCGGGCGGCGCTCAGCTCACCAGTAGGTATGGGCTATGAGTACCTTACCCCTGATGAATCTCAGAAATTCAGAGGAGTAACTACCAATTATGGTAAACGCTACGATATGCTTGAAGATGTTGCCGCTGCAGCTATTCAGGTAGGCCAGAAATTAAAAGCAACATCTGTTGAGGCCGGCAAGTACGACCTGGTTCTTGATCCGAGTCATCTCTGGCTAACCATACATGAGTCAGTCGGCCATCCGACAGAGCTCGACCGTGTTCTTGGCTATGAGGCAAATTTCGCTGGTACCAGCTTTGTAACCCTTGATAAATGGCAGTCAAAAACGTTTAAATACGGTAGTAAAGAAGTAAATATTGTTGCTGATAAATTACAGCCGGGGTCACTTGGAGCGGTAGGTTATGATGATGAGGGAGTTGCCTGTAAAAAATGGGACATTATAAAAGATGGAATTCTGGTGAATTACCAGGCAATCAGAGACCAGGCAAATATTTTGGGGCTTACAGAATCTCAGGGCTGCTGTTATGCTGATAACTGGAGTTCAGTACAATTTCAACGCATGGCTAATATTTCTCTGCAACCAGGTCTGAATTCACTGAAGGTAGATGAGATGATCAAAAATGTTGAGAAGGGTATTTATATCATTGGTGATGGTTCTTTTTCAATTGACCAGCAACGCTATAATTTTCAATTTGGAGGGCAGTTATTCTATGAAATCAAAGAGGGTAAAATTGTAGGTATGCTGCGTGATGTTGCCTACCAGTCAAATACCCAGGAATTCTGGAATTCATGTGTGGCAGTCTGCGACCAGCGTGATTACCGTTTAGGCGGTTCATTTTTTGACGGTAAGGGTCAGCCTACTCAGTCAAGTGCTGTTTCACACGGCAGTTCAACTGCGCGTTTCAAAGGAGTCAATGTAATCAATACAGCAAGAAAAATTTAAGATAAGATATATGGCAATTCTATCAAAAGAAGAAGCGGCAGCGATATTAAAAAAGGTGCTGAGTTTTTCTAAAGCCGATGAATGTGAAGTTAGTTTTAATGGTACTGCAGGTGGTAATATCAGGTACGCAAGAAACTCTGTTTCTACCAGTTCTGAAATAGACAAGCTCAATCTTGAAATTTCATCTGCATTTGGTAATCAGCGGGGTACTGCTACTACCAATGAGCTTGATGATGATTCATTGAGAAAAGCAGTGAAAATGTCTGAAGATCTGGCAAGGCTAGCCCCTGCTAATCCTGAACATATGGCTATCCTCGGTCCACAGGTATATAAAGAAACCCCAACCTTTTCGGCTTCTACTGCGGCCATAACCCCTGATATCAGGGCAGAGGCAGTGAGTAAAAGTATACAGACAGCTAAGGCTGTGAACCTGAATGCGGCTGGTTTTTTTGAAAATAAAACAAGTTTTTCAGCCTTGATGAATTCTAAAGGGCTGAGTGCGTATTCGCAAGAAACGAATGTAAATTTCTCTTTGACTGTCAGAAATGAAGCAGGTACAGGTTCAGGTTATGTGGCCCGTGCCTATAATGATGTATCTAAGCTGGATACTAAAACTGTATCAGAAATAGCCGTTAATAAGGCCCTGGCCTCGGTAAATGCCCGGGCTATCGAACCCGGGAAGTATACGGTTATTCTTGAACCAACAGCTTCAGTTGTACTGCTTGAATACTTATTTAACAGCATGGATGCCCGTAGTGCCGATGAAGGCCGAAGCTTTCTAAGTAAGGCTGGCGGGGGTACCCGTCTTGGTCAGAAACTGGTTGATGAGCGGGTAACTTTCTACTCAGATCCTGAGAATCCTGAACTACCGTCAGCTGGTTGGAACGGTGATGGACGACCACAGGAAAAGGTAACCTGGATAGATAAGGGGATCGTGAAAAATATACCTTATTCAAGATACTGGGCTCATAAAAAAGAGGTAAAGGGTTATCCGGCTGCAGACCGTATGATTATGATGGGTGGCAATTCAAGCCTTGACGAAATGATCAAAAGCACTGAAAAGGGAATTCTTGTTACCAAGTTATGGTATATCAGGGAAGTTGACCCTCAGACACTTTTACTGACAGGTCTTACCCGTGATGGTACATTTTACATAGAAAATGGTAAGATTAAATTCCCGGTCAAGAACTTCAGGTTCAATGAAAGCCCGGTTATCATGTTGAATAACCTTGATTTACTGGGTAAACCTGAGCGTTGTTACAGCACCGAAAGCGCCAATAATTACCTGATACCGCCGATGAGGATTCGTGACTTTACGTTCACCTCTTTATCTGACGCTGTATAGGTTAGCGTTCGAAATACAATGCCTTGCGCCTGCAAACTGCACCACTTTCAATGAGTTTCACCTATTGGAAATCAGTGCCGTTTTCAGGCGCTTTTTAATGCTGGTCGTAATTTCAGTGGGCTCTGTATTGGGTATCTGGCATTATGCAGGCGCTTTTTTTAATACGATTTGCAATTTCAGTGGATTCTGAGTTTGGTGAATTGAGAAATTTAAAGGTGATTTTTATGTGGCTTGTCGTTTCAGAAGGCATTTTTTAATTTAAGACATGCCTGGTTCTTCTAGTAGTCACTTTTTTTAGGGATTTAAACTTTTTTTCATGGTTGACGTAAAAGAAATTTTAATCAGCTTAGCTAAAAATCGCTTATGTTTCTTCAAAAATCGCTTATGTCTCTGCATAGACTAATTACGGCTTCTGCCATACTGTTAATGGTGATTTTTGCTGCCTGCAAGAAAGAAAAGACTACTGAGCAAGCTACCATTATCCAGCTTATTACGGCAAAAACCAGTATTAGTAAGACAGAGCCTTTATCGCTGACTCTCCCAGCCTCAGTGCCTAAAGGTGCAATTGTTAAGTGGAAATTGATTCCTTCAGACAGTACCACCCTGACAGATAGCGTCTATAAGGTAACGATATCAGCCAAAAAACCGGGTCAGTATCTCGTAATTGCTATATTAAACGGTGATTCACTTCATAAATATGAAAAAGTAATAACTGTCACCGACGTTGCCTATCAGCCTGGACAGCAACGTCTGAAGGCTATTACTCTCGTTAGAACTGGGCAGACATATTTAAGTCTCAATGCTGCTGTAAATGCGGCAATCACAAATGACAGTATCGAAATTCCGGCAGGGTTATACACGAATGATTTTGTGAATATCAATAAATCACTCACGATTGTAGGAATTGGTGGTATGGCACATTTTATTGCCACAATCGCCCCTCCAAATGGGAAAGCAATTTTTCTGGCTAATGCAGATATAAAACTTGATCATATAGAAATGAGCGGTTCTGCAGTAGCTGATATGAATGGGGCAGGTATAAAACAAGAAACGGGGAATCTTACCCTTACTTACTGCTATTTTCATGATAACCAGGATGGTGTTCTGACCAATGCCGTGACAACAGGCATCACGGTAACGAATTGTGAATTCGCCCATAATGGTGCTGGAGACGGATATTCACACAATATTTATATTGGTGCAACCGCTCAGGCCGTAATCAGGAGCAGTTATTTTCATGATGCAGTTGTGGGCCATGAAATAAAATGCAGGGCATTGAATTCGCTTATTGAAATGTGCCGTATTCAGAATGGATCGGGTTCAGCAAGCTACTGTATCGACCTGCCTCAGGGTGGAGCGGCCATCGTCAGACAAAACTTTATTGAAAAAGGCCAGAATGCACAAAACCCTACTGTCATTCATTACGGGGGTGAAGCAGTCAACCAGGGATCTTCATTGCAGGTAAGCAGCAATACGGTATTGGTTTTGAAAGCCGGGGATACCTTTGTAAATAACCAGATGGCTGACGGTACAACTGCTCTTTTATCAAATAATTCAGTTTTTGGCCTTACAGATAACCTTATGCTTGCAGGCATGGGCTCTGTTTTGGGTACGGTACATCTGGGCACACAACCAGCTGTTGACCGCTCTTCCTTATTTCATCTATAGGTTAGACTTGGATCAAGCTTGTTGACAATTGCCAGCTAGGTTTCGCAAACAAACCAGCTTATAATTGTAGGCCAGAATGGCCGGCTGAGTTCTGCTTTAAGGCTAGCGGATTGGTTTATTTTCAGCCCTGGATCGCCCAAAATCTGCACTAATTGAGGTTGCAAAATTGCAACTATATGCCCAGACCCATCATGATATTAGAGCTGAAGTCATGGCTGATATGTATGTCTTGAATTTTCAGAAAGCGGTAGAGGCAGAACCACTTAATGCCATAATCAGCAAATTACAAAGCCGGATTCTTGTTTCAGCTTACCCTGTAAAGCAAATTCTGCAGTCTATTCTTGCAGGTATGTACTGGCAGTATTACCAGCAGAACCGCAGTAAATTTTGGAATCGTAGCAGGCTTGAGAAGCCATCTTCAGGCTTCATTACCAGGGATCTACAAATAATAGTAAGCAAAACGACAAGCTTATATGAAACTTCCCTAGTTCCTGCAATGCGGGAACAAGAAACACCACTCAGTTTTAAGAAGAATTTGAGAATGGTACTCATAAAACTTGTTTATCTATTGTCAGGCAATTAATGCTCAATTCTTCGGCATTTTTTTCACGGGGTCATAAGGTTCTGCTCCCTTATCGATTACAACATTTTCTCCTGCATCCATTAACCATTTTCCGTTTTGGTTTACGTATACAACCTGGGCAATAGCGTCAGTAGGGGCGGGTTCTTTTCCGTCAGGCAGCGCTACAGGGTGTGGATCGGAAAAATGCCAGAAGATGTGGGCAACGACTACATCCTTTGTTATAAACCTGATCGACACACTTCTTTTCTCACATACCGAAGTCTTGAAAATGGAATTGTGGTAGTCCTGATGAGCATACTGAAATTCCTTGCGCCCCTTCCACCACATACCCACCACATTTACCCAGTCTGTGGTTTCAGTGGTGTAGTTTTTCAAATCATCATACTTATGATGGTTCCAGCTATATATCATAGCATCGACCTGCTTATTGATAGCGACTTCGTCTTTGCTGCGATCTTGAGCCAATAGGGTCACACTAATCGATAAGAATAAAATGGTGATAAGCAAATTTTTCATGTCGGATTATTTTCTTGTTAAAGTTGCTCACAGAAAAAATAAGAGCATAGTACAAACGCGACATATTAGCAAAAGAGCCGGTTAAAGAACTTTACCGGTGATTGCGAAAGCTCGTCTTCAATAGATGAAGGGTTAACCCCAGCAAATTCTTGAAAATCGCGTATGAGGTGCGACTGGTCGAAATATCCACATTCGTACGCAATTCTTATCCAGCTAATGCCGGGCTGTTGCTCTTTCATGATCCAGGCTTGGGAAAATCTTACTAGACGCGAGAAATATTTTGGAGGTAAACCTATTCGTTGCTGAAATACCCTTTCGAATTGTCGGATACTTAAACAGGCATGCGATGCAAGCTGATCAACTTTTAGTAACCCGCGGTTTTTAATAAGTAGGGGTAGCAACTGATCAAGAGGTAATGCTTGCTTTAGTTTGCCTGAACGTTTAAGCAAAAAAGTTTCAACTATCATTTTCATCTCCAGGAAAGAATTAGCGTGCATCAACCGATCATTTACCTCGTTTATTTCATTTCCCAACAGGTCTATACTGTTAAACGAATCATTGCATAAAAGTTCTTTCATAGGGATGCCTAAAAAGCGGTATAAACCGCCTGGCTGAAAGCCAACTTTTAGCATTAGGTGATTACTTCCTGGCGTAATAAGGTGACGAGAGGTATGGGGCCCAACTATTACCGATGAAGAAAGCGTTTCCTTCTTGCTAGTGGCGGTATCTTCAGCACGGGAACGATCTCTGACATAAAAAAATAGACAATGTTCTGGAAGTGGGGGAATGGAGAAATTTGATTGGGATTTTGAGGCATCGAAATCCATTTGGTGAATCATGATGTTGTTTACAAATCCCCTTAGAGCTGGATGTGGCTGGTAGAATTTTTGGAACATTGGAGTAAATTAAAGAAAAGTAGAAAAACCGTCACGACCTGCATATTTTGAATATCAAGATATATCCTTAATGTTCCATTCTGAATCCATTAATTCCATCCTGATTTCCACCATAATAAACCTGAATGTACAAGCAGCGACCAAAAACTGAACAAACTGATTATAAAAAAGAAGTAAATTAAAGAAAGTGTGAAACTTTACCACGGCTTCGCTATATTAAGCTTGCTTGGCCGTTTGCTCAAAAATTCAATTCTCACACGTCTTTTCAGTTTACAGTTGGTTTTGTCTGCTTAATGCCAATAATGCCTTTACTCTTGACTTAAATTCACGATTCAAGCTGAATTCCCCATTATTCTTCTTGAATATGCGTCAGTGACTACACTAAGGTAATTGAAAACATAACTAATAGCCAGATAAGTGATGTCTGCTACCCATAGCTGTTCTGACCTGGTTGTTACCACCGTCTTGGTCAAATCAGGATATTTCCAATACACATGATTCGACTGGGTGGCTCTGGGGCCTTTTTTATTCCTGGTTATTAATAATCTCCGGTTTCTCAATAAGGTGCTCAACTTATCTCTACCCATAGAAATGTGGTTTGTCAGCAGTGTCTGAAAGATATATTTATAAAGTCTATGAAGTCCCAGACCCGGTAATTCACGCCTTAACTGATCTACCATTTCCAATACTTGTAATTCCATAAGCTCTGCTTCATCCAGGTACCATTCCTTTTTCCAATTTCTTCTTAAAATTAGTAATCCAGTTTAATAAAATATGAACATTGGGTAAGCGATAGCTTGTGGCAATTTCTTTAGCTGACTGGTTTTGGTACATGACTAATAAAATCAGCTTTTCTTTGAAAGCTTCAGAAAAGGTGATTGGTTCTTTAATCTCTGGTTTCATCTGGAAAGCTGGTTATTCCAAAACTGTAAACTTTTAGCCATATGAGACCAACTGTAAACCTATAGCCGTATGAGACCTAGCGTTGTTTTTAGTTGTATTAATAATCAGATTTTTTTAGCGCTTCAAACCCGGAAACGACATCAAAAAGTTCTTCGTCGATCGTACT
>JANLVJ010000058.1:0-6280 GCA_031363945.1 bacterium
TCTGCTAAAATTGTTAGCGACTGGATAAATAAACCTCAATTACGTTGAAGTCCCTAGCAGATTACTCAATAAAAGCCACAAACATTATTTCAAA
The DNA here is from genome assembly GCA_031363945.1 of bacterium. Classification (GTDB taxonomy): domain Bacteria; phylum Bacteroidota; class Bacteroidia; order Sphingobacteriales; family Sphingobacteriaceae; genus JANLVJ01. The sequence goes on from JANLVJ010000058.1 coordinate 95, forward strand.
AATTTAAAGATAATTCCGTGAAACTCTTATTAAAATGACAGGAATAAGCTGCTTAAATGAAACATATTAAACGAACCTTTCAATATTGAACACCCCGAAAAATACAAATTGAGAGATTAATAGAATCGTAGCAGCCCAGTTTTGCCGTTTAAATTTAAAAAGTTCAAAAAAGTAAAGCATAATTACGCTGAGAAAAAACCAAGAGACGTAATTGAAAAATGGTACTGAATTAGCCTGCCACTGCCAGTAATCAAATCGTATGGCCACAGGTTCTATCAAAAGATCTAAAAGAACAAGTATTATGGCCCCAACAAGAATTCGAGCAAGTGTATTTTTAATTTTTAACCTAATTGTTGTAACGCCTACTGTGTAGATCACAATGAACCAATTTATGCATATTGTGAGCGGAATTCCAGCTAGTTTAATGCCAAGAACCTGGCCATAATGATATTTACCAAATAATATATTTGTATGTACGCCTAACCACTCGGCGGCGAAACCTAAAGAGCACGTTAAAATAATGAATAGTAGAAACCAGTTATCGATCTGATGGTGATTGATACCTATTAATATGAACATAAATAGCAGATGCAATGGTATAACCTGTAAAAATGACGGTCTTAAAGATGGAAGCGATAATCCGATCAACCCAACCAGGTTAAACAATATGAAAACACCACTGATGATCAGACCACGATTGTTAGCAAATGTATCTTTCAACATATGCTACGACCCTTCCAAACCGTTTTTTTAGTAAAATGCTTTTGAATAGATAGAACGCCGACAATCAATAAACACATCATTTGTAAAGGATGTAGTAAAATATTTTTGGGAATGCTTTGCTGTGAAATAACAGAGATCAATACCCTTGACAGGATCACTAAACCCAGCATCAAAATGATAAGAGAAGTTTTAAATGTGAAAAAGATCAGTATTGGGCCACAAATAACAAGCAATAAATAAGCAAGAAAACCAATAATATTGTAATTAAATCCGGCAAAAAGATTCTTACTAAACCCGTCAATAGCGGTATTGTAATTATTATACATGCGGCAACTAATCATCCCATTGGCCAGCAAGGTTTCACCTTTTAGCGAGTCAGATTTAATGAGACGCATAATTTCAACATCTTCTACGACCTTATTTTTAACACGCTCGTGCCAGTTATTTTGGTGATAGGTTTCAGCGTTAAACAACATAAACTGCCCGCTTGCCACGGCAAGAGAGGTTCTTCTATTTGTGAGTATCAGGCGAAGCGGAAGTAGGTTAAGCAAAAAGAAATTCATTACCGGAATCACTAATTTTTCTCCAAAAGTCGGCATCTCCTGATTAGTAAAAAGGCTGAGAAGACAAAGGCCATTCAGGTGAACACGATGTAGTGCACTATTAATCAGAGAATCAAAAACTTTTTCGTCAGCATCGATAAATAAAAGAAACTGACCCTTTGCCATTTGAGCTAATTGATGGCAAGCATAATTTTTACCTAACCAACCGATCGGTAATTCTTTACCTTTAATTACTTTAAATCGTGGGTGCTCAGCAGCAAAACTTTGGGAAAGGTTGTACGTATTATCCGTTGAGCTATCATCAATTATAATCACTTCATAATTATTATAATTTTGTTTTTCTATTGATCGTAGCAATGTTAAAATATTCTTTTCTTCATTACGAACTGGAATTAAGATAGAAACCAGATCATCGTATTGTTTACCTGTAATCTTTAACCGGGGATCGGTAATAAAGTTAAAGAGCGTTACCCCAAAACGAATTATAAGAAAAGTAAAAACGGCCGAAATGATTAAATCCACGTTAAATAATTTTGGCAGTTTGTTTTGCTCTTGCATGCTGGTAGAAATCCTGGTATGATTCTTCAAGATTCTGCATTCCGGTCACCTGTTTATGAAGTATCAAATGAATATTTAGCGAGGGCTTTTTATTTTGGAAATTTTCTGTAAAGCAAGCAGCATATACAAGAGAGAATTTCGCTGTTGCTTTAATCATTATTTTATAAGAACCTTTTTCAAATTTTACCTTTTCAACAAAATTTGAATATATACTACCCTGCGGAAATATTAAAACCAAGTTACCCGGATCATTTAATAATGAAGCGGCATAATTTAACGAGGCTACCATGTCCCTTGACTCTTTTTTGACTGAAAAAGCTCCAAGATATTTGAAAAAAGAAACTTTATTTGAATTTTCCTCAAGTATCATTATATGGAACTTCTTATTAAAAAGTCTTTTATTAAGCGTGTAGAGAATAAAACCGTCCCACCAGCTGTAATGATTGGCTAAAAGCAATATAGACCTACTTGTATCAATATCAATTTGATTGAAATCAATTGAAAAAAAATTCATTTTTACGATATGGTCGATATAACCGTCAAAAAACCATTTTATAAAAGAATTTTTTTTAGGATAGATCATCAATGCCGTAAAGTTTTTCTGAAATATAAAACAATCCTTATACAAAAATAAGATCTATATATTGTTGTCTTTAAAACCAAAGCATATAGGCAATGTTCACACCTCACTTAAATATATTTCTTCAAAATAAATATCATTTTAGAGGCTAGTTTACCAGGATAGTTGACAGATAAAAAAAGTTTAGCAACCTCGGGAGTTTTTAAAGAACAAAAAGAACCCGTTTTGACCAGATTTTTATGTTTTCTATCAAATGCAGCGAAAAGAAATAATAGATACCGGATATCGATTAAAAAAGGCCAGTTTGTGTGTCGACCTGGTTTTTTTATTTAAAAATTGATAAATAGAATACTGGGATAAATTGATTGAATTTGGATACGTTACGATAACCCTGTTTCACTAAACTTAGTTGGAAGTAAGTTCTATTGAATTCTTTTAAAATTCCGGCTATCCTTATTCCGCGAGCAGCAACCTGATGTGCGTAATCAAATTTTACACCTCAAACACCAGCGTACTTTTATATACACGGCTTATCCGGCCTTTGCCATCAATTAGCACCAGGTTTTCGGTATGCAGAAACTAATCGGTTCCTTTATTAAAGCCGATAGCATCATGTGCAAAATATGCGCGTCGGGCAAGTTTATAAATGGTATCCTGGTTGCCAGTAAGCAGGTAACAGTTTTTTCCATTAATGCCATGATTTTCGGCATATTTTAGAAGAACCGGTACGCTGTCAATAAGCGGTCTTACGCTTTGCGACATCAAAAGTATCCGGCTGTTGTTACCAAAAGCACGCTAAAAGCCACCATGTTACTCATCATACGCGGACAAATTGCAGAGCAGGAAGTAAGAAAGAAATTGGCCACGTATATTTTCCCCTGCGTATCCTTGTTAGTTATTGTTTTTCAACACTGGTTAGTAAAGCGGAACGGTGCAATGGTATGAATAGACGAATAGTTTTTATCAGTTGGCGAAAGCCAAACCGGGGTGAAATTGGGTATTTGGATAGCCAATTCAGGAAATGAAATATGTTCTTCAAGCGTTACAATGCGCATATTATAAAAATTACGTTATTTTTGAATTAAATTATGATAAAAAAATCTGACCTGATTACCATCAAGCCTTACCACTATCTTTAACCAATTTTGATGATATGCCTTGGATATTTTTGAAACCTTGATAATGGATGCTTGCCCTGATTTTTTCAATAATGGCAGGAATTCTTGGGTAATTAGTAAAACATCGAAAAAATTGGTTTTGAATATCGCACGCAGGTTTTCCAGATCGCATGCGAAAAAATCTTGAGGCAGCTTGCCGCCGGTACCCGCATCATTGATTAAAATATCTATTGATCCAATGATAGTCTCCAATAGCTTTCTTGCCTCCCGAACGGTATTAACATTGGTCACATCAAATTAAATACTTTCTACATTGAATATTCCTTGATGATGCAACTTTTGAACTGCTTGCAATCCGTTTTTTTTGCTTCTGATTCCCAAATAAACGAAATAATCTAATTGGGTCAGTTGCGTGGCCGTTTCAAAACCGATCCCTTTATTTGCCTCAGTTATCAAAACAGTTTTCATATCATTAGTTAATCTTTACAACCTATTTAGCATTTGATGAATTAATTCAACTAGGCAAAGTAATTCTGCCTGTGAATTCAAATCAAGACAACGCTTAGGGTTGTTATAGGACTATTCAAGGATCAACTACTATACTAGGGTTTCCAAACTCTAAACTTTACAGGAAGGAGATACGAAAGGGGCAATAAGTTGAGCCGTCAAACCCAAATTTTAAAAATTGTAAATCTCACGGTATGGTGATTACAATCCAGAAGATGAATTTACCACCTTATACATGTGGAATATAGGTTTTTACGATGTCATAGGGCCATTTCCAGAGTATTTCTGGATAAGTTTTAAAGAACGTTTGGCAAAAGAAAGAAAAATAATTCTATTAAGTCTATAGCTTTTATAGAATTTCTTTTTTTAGCACGTTTCTTTTTATACATTTACATTGTTTAGTGAAAGCAATGGTTAAATAAAGAAACAAAACGTTCGCATTTATATCGCATCCGACTTGCTAATGCCTTTAATAAGGAAGGTAAAGTTTCGTTGTTGTTGATTTCAATTGCTTTCTTGTCGTCCCCTATTAACGACTAATAACTTCTTATTTCAGGCCAATAAAGTCTTACTATAAAAAACTTATGTCAAAAAGTCAAATCCACCAACAGTTATTAGGTGCAAATGCCGAATACGTTAAGCACTTCGGTAACAAGTCGGAACTAACTTTACCACCAGCGCGCCAGTTTGCAATATTAACTTGCATGGATGCCCGGCTTGACCCGGCAAAATACGCTGGACTTGCAGAAGGGGACGCACATGTTATCAGGAATGCCGGTGGTCGTGCAAGTGACGACGCGATCAGATCGCTGATCATTTCACATAAATTATTAGGTACTAAGGAATGGTTTGTGATCCATCATACTGATTGCGGCATGGAGCTTTTCACAAATGATATCATTGCTGGTTTGCTGTCGAAAAGTTTGAAAACTGCTGCAGTAGATGAAAAAGGCTGGCGTAATGTAACCGAAGAAGGCGGATCGGACGAGGCCTTTTTCATTAATTTTTTAACTATAAAAAATCTCGAAAACAGCGTGCGGGAGGATGTCAAACGCATAAAAGATCATCCACTCGTAGCGAAAGACATTCCTGTATATGGGTACATTTATGACGTAAAAACGGGTAAACTAATAGCTGTTCCGGAATAAAAAGATTTCCTCTTCCTGAATTCGTTTTAGCGTAAAGTGGCTTACATTCATCAAAATGACTAAACCAAAGAAATACATTAATCTACCAGGCCATGTCTTTTACAGGTAGACGATACGTTCAAAAAGAAGGTTCTAGACGATATAGCCCAGGGTTTGATCAGCGAACGGAAATTTGCCAAGCTATATAATATCGATAGAGAAAATATTTCTGCCTGGAGAATTGCAATGACCAGGCCGGTTCTTACGAAGCTCGGGGTTCCTAAAATCGTAAAGATTCGGTCAGAATCAGTGTCGGTATCAGGGTAATTGCGTTAAATAATGAATTGAAACTTGTAAAGCAGCAGCTTATTCATGAGAGGTTACGCTCAGAAGCCCTGATGACAATTATCGAAATTGCAGAGCTGGAACTAAATATTCCGATACAAAAAAAGCATTCACCCCAGCAGTCAAAAAAATGAAACTGCGTCATTCAGATATGCCAAAAGCGTATATCTGCAGACTGCCGGGGAAGACAGAGCATACCTATTATTACCACATCCGGTATCAAGTTCAATTAATCAATAATGAGTCGCTTATTATTACGAAGGTTGTTTCCCTTAGAGAGGAAATGCCCGGTATTGGGGGTATCGAAATTACTTCACATTCTGACTGGCCATGCGGACTTTAAAGAAGCATGCCCGGGTAGGGATAAATTATATGACCTGCTGCGTAGAAATTCACTTTTATTAATCAGAAGAGTTAAACCAGGACCAACGACAACTAATTCAAGGCACCATTATATGTTGTACCCCAATCTTATCAGGGAGCTTGTTGTAAATAGACCAGATATGCTGTCGGTCAGTTGACATAACCTATTTATCTACCTGTGCTGGTTTCTGCTACCTGAGTTTAATTACGGATGCCTATTCACACCCGGTTGTAGGATATCATGTGCATCATAACTTAACCACCTTCGGTCCAGCTACCGCTTTAAGAATGGCTTTAAACTC
>JANLVJ010000082.1:0-3852 GCA_031363945.1 bacterium
TTCTCACCCGTTGTTGCCAGAGAAATATTATCAGTGGTTATCATACCGGTTTGAGCAAAATTCGTAAAGTTATTTGCTCCTCTTGCTTTATACGGAGTGGCTGTTCTAATGCCAGTAATTGGATCATACGGACTGTCATACTGCTTTACCAGCTGACCCTCGAAACGTGGACCCCATTCAGGCAAACGCTGTTTGTTATCATATAAAACGTCACCATAAGAATATTTAAACTGCTTGCCCCGGCCATATTCAGTTTGAGAAACCGGGTTAACAATAAAACCATGTTCAAAAACATTGGTACTGTTAAAATCAATTGACCAGCCTTTTTTGTCTTTGGTTCCTCTTTTGGTGCTGATAACGATAGCACCATTAACACCCCTGAAACCATATAAGGCAGCAGCATTCGGGCCCTTAAGAATAGTATATGATTCAATATCATCGGCACTTACATTATACGTATCTGAGCTGATAGGTACCCCGTCTACAATATAAAGCAAATCAGTACTTCCGCGTAATACCAGTTGGGGACGACCGAAGAACTCGGCACTGGCACCAACAGGCAAACCTGCCACCTTACCAACCAACGAATTAATAGGGTTTGGATCACGTGATATAGTCAGATCAGCACCCTTTATCTCAGAAACTGAATAACCAATTTTGCGCACTTCTTTCTTTACCCCAAGGGCAGTGATAACTACTTCACTCAGTGTTTTCCCGTCTGAAACCAAAACCACTGGAAGAAAAGCTGTATCAGCAACGATAATTTTTTTTGTAATCTACCCGATTGAACTGAATTCAAGCGTCTGACCAGCGGTTACAGTTATAGTAAAAGTACCATTTGAACCAGTTATAGTTCCGCTATGGGTTCCTTTTATAACAACAGAAACGCCCGGTAGGGGCTGGTTAGAATCGTCATTTACAATTCCTTTAGCCTGTATACTCTGGGCAAAAAGATTGCCGCTTACAACGATTGTTGCAACAAGTAGCAGCAGCATCCGTATTAAACATGGTAATAATTTTTTCATATGCAGTTGTATATTTCTGCAAACCTATTCTTCCCATGTTACTGTTACCTACCAGAAATAATATGATTAAATTATATTATTGTTAATTAATATACGCGTTTGGCTTTTTAATGTTAACAAATCATCCATAAATTATGATTCTCATATACCAGACTGGTAGAAGCATTGATTTGAGTGGCTCTGATTAATTAACTTTAAACAGAAAATAACATATGTTGATACTGAGTAATATAATATCTTTGCTACATTGTAAACATCTTTATGACCAGACCTGAAAGCCAAATCATCAGCACCAATACTTTTTTTAAATTAAAAGTATTAATCATCCTGATACAAATCATCCTGGTTTATTCCTGCTCCAAGAATTCCCTCTTAAATACATGTCTTATTACAAAGGCAACTTTATATGTAAACGGGGCTACAGGAAATGATGATAATGATGGCAAGACCATTTCTTCGGCATTCAAAACCATTCAGAAAGCAGCCAATAATGCAGGTGCTGGCTGTTTAGTGCTGATCAGTGGTGGTACCTACAAAGAGCAGATTACCATTGCTTCTTCAGGCACTATCTTGAACCCTATCATATTCAGTGGTAATAATTCAGACCCTGTGCTGATTGATGGTTCAGGTTTCAATACGGGTACCATGCTTTCAATAACAGATAAAAGCAATCTGATATTCAAGGGGCTTACAATCAAAAATTTTACAGGTAAAGATGTTCAGGGCATACTTGTAAACGCCAGCGCAAATGGGGGTGTAGCAAATATCACTTTCAGACATTTGACCATTCAGGCAATTTCCTGGTCTGCCAGTACCACTACCCTACCTACTTCGGCTAATAACGCACAGCCATTTATTGTCTATGGGCATGGTCTGACACAGGCAAATGCCGTCGTGAATATCATACTTGACAGTTCGGTAGTAAGTAATAATATACCCGGCTTCAGTGAGGCCATTTCATTTGACGGTAATATTGATGGGTTTACCATTTCGAACAATACAGTATCAAACAATACAAATATTGGTATTGCTGCTATTGGAAATTACGGTACGAGTACCAGTTCTATATTTGATCAGGCTAGAAATGGGCTGATTACGGGTAATACCTGTTTTAATAATATCTCATTGTATGCAACAAGCGCCGGAATTTATATCGATGGGGGCAGAAATATAAAAATTACCCGAAACAGAACCTATTCAAATGGAACAGGAATAGAAGTTGGAAACGAGCAGAATGGAAATGCTTCAAACATGATCGTTGCAGGGAATCTACTATACCAGAATCAGGTAGCAGGTTTAGCTATAGGGGGCTATGATAGCAAAACCACAGGGCAGGTGCTTAACAGTATTTTTGTCAATAATACCTTGTTTCAAAATAATACTCTCCTTGACGGCACAGGTGAAATGGTTGTTACCAAGGCCTCAGGTTGCCTGATTGAAAACAATATTTTCTGTACGAACACCCAAAACCTGTTTTATAGCTTAAACCCAATATTACCTCAGAGTGGTAATATAATTAATTATAATTGCTGGTTTACAGCAGGTCAGAACCCGTCAAATATTCAGGTTAATTATCTTTCTGCAAGCTATATGGCTTTCGGTACGTATCAGCAGGTAACAAATCAGGATAAACAGTCTTTATTTTCTGACCCGCTGTTTGCCAATGCTGCCCTTGTCGCAGATTTTCATCTTCAAGCTTCCAGTAAGTGCCTGAATGCAGGTAATACTACAGTGATAAAAGATATTAATGCCACCAATTTCGATGGTATGCCCCTTATTTCAGGCGTTAATGTGAATATCGGGGCTTATTGATATTTCAGTATGTTTGGCGCTGAATACAGGAATATGGAAATAATACAAGCATCAGATACGCATCATCCTAAAATTAAAGAAATAGCTGAGAAGACCTGGCCAATTACATTTGCCGGAATACTTTCAGATCATCAGATAGGTTATATGTTAGAGATGATGTATAGTCTTGATTCACTGAAAAAACAAAGTGACCAGGGTCATCACCAATTTCTTCTTGGCAAAGTTAACCATGAATTCATGAGCTACGCTTCTTATGAAATAAATTATGCACATCAAAGCGTCACCAAAATTCATAAAATATATATTCTTCCTGCGTTTCAGGGCAGAGGCAGCGGAAAAGATTTAATAGATTTTATCCGAATAAAGGCACTTGCCGCAGGCAATAATGCCTTACGCCTGAACGTGCACAAAAATAATAAGGCCCAGCTTTTCTACAATAAGATGGGGTTTCAAGAAATCAAAAGAGAAGTAATTGACATCGGTCACGGGTATATTATGGACGATGTTCAAATGGAACAATCTCTGATCTGATTCTGATTTTTTTTAAAGCATTTTCTGCTATTCCTTCGTGGAGGCTAAAACTGAGCATTGTTTTAAGCTGACCATTCTGTAGCTGAACATGCGGCTTCGGGTCATTCTTTAACTAAACATGCCGCCTCGGATCATTCTTCAGCTAAACATCCCGCTGTGCATAATTCAGCCCCGATCAGGTTTCTGTTAGACCCATGGTTCTGAAAGTCAGGTTTATACGGGGCAACTTTACTTTAGTGGTTTTTGGTAAGGCATGCAGCCAGTTATGTTGGGTAGCCCCTTTCATCACCAGCAGACTGCCTGATTCAAGGTTAATATTAACGGTTTCACCACTTACTTTATGCTTGAATGAAAAGTTTCTGGGGGCACCAAAACTAAGGGATGAAATTGAAGAACCAGATTCAAGCGAGCGCTCATCATCACTATGCCAGCCCATTCCCTCGTTACCGTCATGATATAAATTCAATAGGCACGAATTATAGGT
>JANLVJ010000083.1:0-21895 GCA_031363945.1 bacterium
ATGAAAGGTTATTATTTGTGGGTTTTACCGGGTAAGCAGAAGGCTGGTTATTATAACCAATATTTGCTGGTGCACCTGAGCCAAAATACCCAGGTAAAGAGCCTGAACTATAGGAATAACCCCCGAAATAGGGTGATGGACTGTTCAGACCTGAGTTGCCAACAGTTGCATAACTGAAACGCGCCTTTAAGAGGCTGATTGTTTTAGAATCAGTAAGGAATTTTTCTTTATTGAGCAGCCATGAAGCACCTAGCGAATAAAAATTACCATACTTATGCGATGGGCCAAATACAGAAGATCCATCACGCCTGAATGAACCGACAGCAAAATACTTACCATCGTAATTATAATCTGCTTGTGAAAAATAAGAATTAAAGGCAGTAGCCGATTTGTACCCACCCGTTATATAGGGTACAGCAGCATTATTTAAAATATAGGTTTCGTCAGGAATCAAATTTCCACCCGAAATAAAGTTTGAGTTGTTCACAGTCTGAAATTCTGCTCCCACTATTCCTGACAGACTATGTTTGCCGAAAATACCAGTCAGTGTGGCAAGGTTAGAGGTGATCAGTTGATAAGATGCCGTATAGGCATCAGTCAGGTAACCCCCTGTTGAGCCGGCATCAATTGTTCTTGAGTCAACCCTGATTTCTTCGATATTACCCGACTTTGACCCTCGGTTTGATGAAGAAAGTTTCAGCCATGTGAGTGGGTGATATTCGAATACCAAATCTGCATTTACATCGCTGCTACGCACATTATCATAGTTGTATTTAATTGGGTAAAGTGCATTTTTACGAAAATCGCTGAGCCATGGGTCTGATCCACCCTCATCACCCCGTCTTAAAGAGCCGTCTGTATTATAGGGATGGTCCCAGGGAAAGCTACTATAGATAGCATTGAGCACGCCTGTATATCCTGGTTGAGCGGGCTCCTTGTTCATTTTTCCAAAACCACCGTTTACCCTGATATCCATCTTAAACCTGTCACTGAATGAATGCGATAAATTCAGGCGTAAATCGAGTGTTTCATTTGCTGTAGGTATTATGGTACCGCTTTCTTTGAAATAGTTTGCGCTCGCAAAAAAGGTTGTTTTTTCTGACCCTCCTGATACTGAAATTGAATGGCTGTTTATATAGCCGCGTTTCATAAGCAGCTTCAGCCAGTCGGTATTATATTTAAGTCTGCTATTAGGTACTGCACCACTTAAAAAGTCTTTTAGGTTAGTTGCATTATTTTCATAAGGATAGAAATTTGCCTGCAGGTTTTGCTGTACCTGGGCAGGAGTCGCATTTGGGTTAGCTTGGGTAAATTGCGTATTAACCAAATTTAAATCATCGTTCCAACGGTTGGTGTAAGCCTCAGTCTGATAATTATATACATCCTGAGAAGAGCCAAGCTTTATATTTCCTTTCAAATGATCAGTAAACCCGTATTTCCCGGTATAGGTAACCACGGTTTTGCCAGCCCGGCCTTTCTTGGTAGTAATTACAATAACACCATTAGCAGCTCTCGAACCATAAATTCCGGTAGCAGCCCCGTCTTTAAGAACAGTAACACTGGCAATATCATTGGGGTTGACAGGTAAGGCATTGCTGGCATCGTTCAAAATTCCATCAACCACATATAATGGCTGTGTACTACTGCTTAATGTGCCTGCACCACGAATGACAATATTGGCTGATGCACCAGGTTGTCCACTCTGATTAGAGACATTTATACCCGGCGAGGTTGCCTGTAGTAAATCATTAAAATCATTCGAAGTGCTGCTTCCTTCAAGCCTCTTTGCCGAGACACTTGAAACTGAACTTGATAACTGTGACTGTGATTTTGAAGAATAACCCACGACAACCAGCTGATCAAGGTTTCTGGCATCTGCCTCAAGGCGAATGGTAAGCTCAGGTCTCATACCTGGCTTTATCTGCTGGGTTTTAAAGCCGATTGATCTTACTGTAAGCACATCGGTTGGTGAGATATCTATCGAAAAATGCCCGGTGGCATCAGTTGTTGTTCCTTTCTGGCTACCTGTAACGAGCACAGTGGCACCCGGTAAAGGGTTTTCTGTCTGATCTGTTACCTGCCCTTTGAACTGATGTGTCTGAGCGATACTTACTGACAGAGAAATGACCAGTAATAGGCTGGTTAATAAACTGTTTTTGTAGAATAATAGCATAGTACGATGGTTAGATTCTGAAAAAAACCTTCTTTTTATAGAGGAAATAGCATATTCCCCATTCCAGAAAAAATATACAACATGAACTTATGATCAGGATTACAGTTTGAGGCAGGTGTATCAGCTTCATCAGCCCCCCGGCAATAGCATTGATATACCCATTGAACCAGCGCTCTCCGACAATCTCAAAAAAGAGGTAGATGAAGATAGAATTCATACCAACAATAGTAAAAAAGAGTAGATTTTTGCGGTTGTTCTTGATATCAATATACCAGTAACATGCAGCTAGAAACAGCAGGCAAAACCCACCAGAAGCAAGGACAAAACTGCTCGTTGCAATCTTTTTAATGATGGGTGTAATACCTGACAGATCCATTCCAAAACCCAAAACCAATAATAGCAGTCCGGCGGTACAAAGTTTTATCGCCTTCGCTTTCCCAGTCTGATTACTGAGTAACAGCTGCCCTGCCATCAGACCCCAGATCGTATGAGCTGATGTTGAGAGGCAGTTTATGGCAACCCAACCGTCTGGATTAGTCTTATTCATTAGAACCAGATCCATATAATTACCAAAGTTGTGCTGGTTAGTAAAGGGCTGGTCAAAGCCAGGAATCTGAATAAACCGGTAAAGTAGTTCAGGTATCAACAGGAACAGCAAACTAACGGTTATCTGAAGCGTTGATGACGACCGGCTAATCAGGAACGCAATAAGTGTTGTGAATGCAAGCTGGGTAAGTACATCCCATAACTCAAAAGACAGACCGTGTTCCCTGACAAGGTAATCTGTCACTCCCCAGAAAAATAGCCAGCCGCACCTTTTTAAAATTTTGGCAAAGCTTTGATTCCAGGTCATTATTTCTTGTTGTTTTTCTAGAGAGAATGCCATTGCACTTCCTGCAACAAACATGAAGATCGGTTGCACCAGGTCCCAGAAATGAAGACCATGCCATGGATGATGAAAAAACTGGTTTAGAATGCTGTTTACCGGACGATTTGTTGACGTATTAATTAAATTAGTGTAAAGCTGGGTGCTTTCCAGAGCAAGCAATACCATAATAAACCCCCTTAGAAAGTCAATTGACAATAGGCGGTTACCCAGATTCTTAACATAACTGTCGGTTTTGATCAGGTAATCAGCATCTGGTAAATCAGCCTTAATGGTTTGCATATGAAGGATTATAATTTGAAGATATAGAAAGTTTTCACTGCTCCTCGGCGCATTTCTTACACAAACGTTTGTGTAAATTTTTTCCCCTTCCTTTTTTTAAATTTACTCATCAGTCCCAGAAAGGGCTTTTGAAATACATATGAATCGTAGAGATTTTATCAGAACCGGATCACTTGCTGCGACCGGATTTACCATCTTAAAACCGGAAACCATTTTCAGGGGCAAGGACAAAGTCAGAATCGGTTTCATTGGTGTCGGTCAGCGGGGCCGTGACCATATGCGTGAAGCATTATTGCGCGATGATCTCGATGTAACAGCTATTTGTGATATTCAGGAAAATTCACTTAAACTAACGGCAGAACTATTTCAGAAAGCTGGAAAAAAGCAACCAGCTGTTTATACTGGCGGTCTTGATGCCTATAAGAAACTGCTTGTTCGTAAAGACCTGGATGCCGTTTTAATTGCCACCCCTTGGCAGTTTCATAAAGATCAGGCAATTGATGCCATGAAGGCAGGAAAAAGGGTAGGCTGTGAGGTAATTGCCGGAATCACTTTGCAAGACCATTGGGATATTATTGCTGTTTCTGAGCAAACTGGTATACCCTATATGACCCTCGAAAATGTTTGCTATCGCCGCGATGTGATGGCAGTTTTAAAAATGGTCAGAGAAGATGTCTTTGGCGAAATTATACATCTTGAAGGCGGTTACCAGCATAATTTAAGGGGTATTTTGTTCAATGATGGTAAGACAGTTGAAGGTACAGGAACCAAGTTTGGGCCTGATGCCGTTGGTGAGGCCCAATGGCGTACTGAATTTAATGCCAGAAGAAATGGAGATATTTACCCAACACATGGTGCTGGCCCGGTTCTTCATTATGCTAATATTAATAAAGGCAACAGGTTTACTAACCTGGTTTCATTCGCCTCTAAATCGAGGGGGCTGAATGCTTATGTAAAAAATATTGATCCAAACAGCCCCAATGCCCGCATTAATTTTAAAAACGGTGATGTGATAACCACTACCCTAAACTGCGCCAACGGGGAAACTGTCGTTTTGAGTCATGATACACACCTGCCAAGACCCTATTCTCTGGGTTTCAGGGTTCAAGGTACTAAGGGCATCTGGATGGATGTGGCAAATTCTATTTATATCGAGAATAAAGCGAAAGTCAATGATGAATGGGATTCTTCAAAAGAATGGCTTGAAAAGTATGATCATCCTTTATGGAAGAAGTCAGCAGCAAAAGCTGAAGGTGCCGGCCATGGTGGTATGGATTACTTTGTCTTTAATGCTTTTATAGAGAGTGTAAAAAGAAAAGTGGCACCACCCATTGATGTATATGATTCAATGACTTTGAGTGTAATTACTCCGCTATCAGAAAAGTCAATTGCTGAAGGTAATATGCCCCAGGAATTTCCAGACTTTACAAAGGGCAAGTGGAAAAATGCCGTTTCACAGTTTGCTTTGAATGATGACTTCTGATGTTGGTGAGAACCGGGTTAGCTTGATATTAACACGGCTAAACAGTTTTAATTGTTTAACTTAATTTTGATCTTGATAACTGTTTTAACCAGCAAACCTGCTCAGTTTTTCTAACAGCTTAAGTTGATTCAGAGCCCTTTTTAAATTATGTAAGGGGTTGTTAACGGCATAGTAAATATCGTTCATTAAAAAGTCAGTTAGGAATCTGATAGCCTGCATATATGTCATAAACTGGCCTGCGTAAATCAGGTCAGCTTTCTCAGCAGTTGTAAGCTCATTTTCCATCTCACTCAGGTAGCCTTCAAGGATTGCATGCAGAAAGTCAGGTCTTATTTTAATCAGACTCAGATTTTCTTCTTCCTCGCTAACCGGGCAAACATAGGTGCGAATCATATCACCCAGGTCACTGATGAAGTATCCTGGCATGACTGTATCCAGGTCTATTACACAAAGTACCTTGTCATCAGGCTCAAAAAGCACATTATTAATTTTTGTGTCATGATGGGTGACGCGGATTTTAAAGTCAGGATTTTTTCTGATTTCTTCAAACCTGTGCACCAGGTCAATATAGCCAGATATTTCTGCAATTGCAGCAGAAGCCAAGGCTAGCCTTTCGGGTGAGCCTAAGGCAATGGCTGATGATAACTGCTGATAGCGGTAGCTGAGATTATGGAAGTGTGGAATGGTAATTTTAAGTTCATGTGCATCCAGATCTGACAATATTCGGGTGAATTTGCCAAATGCTTTGGCAGCAGCAAAGGCCTGTGTGGGTTTTTCAGGTACATCGATTGAATGTGAATTTTTGATAAATGGAATAAGTCTGTAAAAGGCATTTTTTTCATCCATTGAATATTCTTCTCCTTTTACGTTTCGTAAAGGAGTCGGAAGAAGGTATGTAGGATGTTGAACCTCAAGGTAATTACTAATTATTCTCACATTGGTAGCAAGTACGTCGGGCCAGGTAAAAACCTTCTGATTTATCTGCTGAAGAATAAATTTACCACCAGTAGTTTCTACCAGCCACGTAGAATTTATCAGTCCATTACCATATGGGCGAATCAAATAAGGTGGGGTAATCCCATATTGGCTTAATACTTGATCACACATTTTACGCTTAAAATTTTAATAGTCTAACCAATCTATTAATAATAATAGCAGCAGAAGTTGCGCAACCGTTTGCGTTTTTTTTTATTTTTTTAAGGCGTAAGTGTCAGTTATTATTTCTACTGATCATTTTAGAATCAAGCAGATAATGAACAGGCAGGGCTGTTTCAGGAAATTCCATGTCAAGAATATTGAAAAGTATTTCAGTAGCCTTTTCACCTTGCTTATAGGGGAACTGTTCAATAGAGGCCACAGGAGGGTAATCCATATAATTCCAGATTGGCATATTTGCGAAGCTTACAAAGAAGATATCTTTATTGATTAATTGGCCCATAGCCTTTGCCGTTTCTATTGCATCAAGTGCTACATAATCATTAAAGGTTATGACAGCCGTTGGGGGGCTGGGCAGGTTAAGTAAAACTTTCATGCAACTGTGATTGCTCTGGGCCGAAAGATCAGAATATACAATCAGTTCAGGTGCAATTTCGAGTGAACCCTTCTTCAAGCCATTTGAATATATTTCGAGCCTCTGGGTTGTCGACAATAATGCTACTGGCCCATTGATCAACGCTATCCGGGAATGACCTACTCCAATTAAATAATCCATTGCTTGCATAATCCCGGGTTCCAGGTTACAGGCAGCGTAATTTATATGGGGCAAATTTGGAATGCGGTCAAAAAAGACAATTGGGATATGTAATCGTTTCAGATCATCTAAAAATTCAAAATTTTCAGTATCCTGAGAGACGGATACAATCATCCCATCAACCCTATGGGTTTTCATTCCTTCAATGATCCGATATTCACGTTCGGCATTGTCGAGAGACTGACCGATTAGCACATTGTAATTTCGGGCACTGGCATAATCTTCTATTCCGCTTAATGCTGCGGCAAAAAAAGCTTCTGAAAGTCTTGGAAGTACGAGACCAATAGTAAAGGTTTTCTTCTGTTTGAATGAAATAGCAGTCTGATTGGGTATATAGTTTAATTCAAGCGCTATTTTATGCACGCGCATCGTAGTTACCCAGCCGATACTTGGATGATTATGCAATGCCCTTGACACAGTCGAGGCAGAAACATGTAAACGTTTGGCAATTTCCTTAATAGTAGGAAGCTTATTCATACATCAGGATTAATTCAGAGATTAAATCTTTGCTCAACGGCTAATATACTATTCGCTTTCAACAAAATTTAAAGTGTATGGGATTGACTTCTCAACTAGTTAAAGCCTGATCTTCACACCACCATTTACTATGAAGCCATCAAGAGGGGCATAGATATCGCGAAATACTGGGCTGGTCATTGCTCCTGTGTAAATGGTGTCAAAACGGGTTTGACGGGTGTCGGTGATGTTTTCGAAGTTTATAAAGAGTGACAAATGGTGCCAGGTTCGTTCTGCCATTAGACCGGCTGTCCAGTATCCCTTACCAATGCCACCATCATTTAATTTCTGGGGGCTGAAATAATAAGCTTCGAGTCCAATTTTTAGCTTGTTTTCAATTTCATACATCAGCACATTATTTAATCGGTGGATAGATACCAACGGGTAGGGGCTTATAACATTGCCGGCTTTCTGATGTACATCACTATGGGTATAGCCAAGAAATAGCTTAAAATCTGACACGCTTAATTTTATGTTTGTTTCCAGACCTCTGGTATTAAGGTTACCTGCTGGCTGAAGATACTGAAGATCGCCACCACTTACAGGTCTCAGTAAAATAGGGTTATTAATAACGGTATAGAAAAATAGCTGGTTAACCGTAAAGCCAAGGTGTTCATTAAAAAAACTGGTCTTATAGGTCAGGTCGTAGTTGGTACCATAAGAACGTTCTGCCCTGGTTTTTGACATATCAATTGGTAATACATTTCTGAACTGAATACGTTCGGCATCTTCAGTAAACAAACTGGGCGCCTTATAACCAAGGCCCCCGCCCAAACGGGTTGACAGATGGGGATTTATTTTCCAGAGCGCAGAAACCCGGGGTAGCAGGAAGAAGCCATATACATTATGATAATCTGTACGCAGACCTGATTCTAGCGTAAACTGTTTATTTACATTCCAGGTATTTTGAATGAATGCACCTATTGTCTGATAGTTATAGTTGCGAAGTGGTAAATTACTATCTCTATGCTCGGTAAACTTATCTGATAAAATAGTTATACCAGCCACCCAGTCGGCCAGCATACCCTTTTTCAGGTAATCAGCCTCAGTATATGTTGATAACTGAACACCTGAAAACCTGTAATCGGGTAAATCTATTGAACGGTCAAAATAGCTCAGGCTATTTTTAATTACCAGTTTTTCGTTTTCATTAAAGGTATGGTCAAGTTCAATCTGTGTACTGTAGCGCCCGGTTTTATTTTGCTCAAAATACGTATGACCAGCGCTTGCCCCATTTTTGATAAATGAAATATCACCCCCGGTACGTTTTTCAATCGTAGTGTTTAAACCCGCTATCAATGTGGTATGGCTATAAACAGCAATGAAAAGTTTAGGATTCAGTGTAAATCTATCATATCTGGGAATTGCCGTAAAACCTGTATTAGAGGGGTCATAAGCTGAACCACGATTATAAGCGGCATAAACGGTTGTTCCAACAGTCTTAAATTTCTGGCTGTAGAATGTGCTAAGATCAAGTCCCAGAGCAGATGTGCCATTGGCAATAAATGATAATTGCCGTTCCTGGGCAGGCGTTTTTGAAACCAGGTTTACCAGGCCTGCAATGGCTCCACCCCCGTAAAGTGTAGATGATGATCCTTTGATGATTTCTACCTGTTTGAGGTCTAGTGGGGCCACCTGTAATAGACCCAGCCCTCCCGAAAAACCAGCATAGAGCGGAAAGCCGTCACGAATTACCTGTGTATATTTGCCGTCTAGCCCTTGGATACGGATACTTGAATTACCACTGGTGGCAGAAGTTTGCTGGGTCTGGATTCCTGTACTTTCAGCCAGAAGCATACGGATATCACCAGGCTTCATACTTGCTTTTTCTTCTAATTCCTGGCTTGAAATAATTTCGATCCGGGTAGGAATATTTGCCAGAATCCGGCTCGACCTGGTTGTTGAGACTACTACTTCATCAAGTTCTTTTCCTTCACGGTTACCTTCTTCCTGCATCTTAATAACCAGACGGGTAGAATCTATTAGTGGAAATACTAGTGTGTCAACCTGAGTTTCAAAACCAACATACCGGAACTCGATAACTTGCTTACCCCCGGGTATTAAAGACAGTGTTAATAGCCCGTTTTTATCAGAACTTGTGCCTATTGACGTGCCCCTGACCAGAGCTGTTGCCCCGATTAATGCCTCTCCAGATTTTTTATCTTTCAAAATAATAAACAGTGTATTCTGACAGAAAGCAGATGCGGAAAATAAGATTACCAGAAAAAGCACAATAAGGTTTTTTAACATGAATCAGGATTGGGCTGTTTGACAAAGTATCCTGACCGAAAAAAAAATTGGCAGAAGAATTTTACGGTGCAAAGATAAATGCAGAGTTAACCTTTGTCAACTTAATCTTTTAATTCAGACATAAACGTGTTTTGTCGGCCTGGTTTTAGCTCGATTTATCTTGTAAAAACTGTAGCTCCAAGAGGCTTTAGCTACAGTAATCTGGAAACAAATAGATTTGACTTTTAACTGAGGGCTGTAAATTTATTTGTGTTATTAAGGAAATTGCAGGTTTGTGGCTAGCGCTGAAAATTCCCAGAGTTTTCTGGCGGCTGTTTCATCCATCGCATTTCCTCGGAGAGTTGCCAGTACCGGATAACCCCGATAGCCCTGATCAGGTTCATACATTTTTTCTCCCAGTGCTTGATTTGAAACTGCAGCATATAATGTTGATGGTGCGCCTCATACAGTCTCAAAACCAAGTCCTGAATTTGCTCCGGTTACTATGGCAGTTTTACCGCTTAAGTCAGGGATATCTTTTTTTGAAAACATATTCAGGTTAGTTTAGAGGCTTAGTTAACTATCAGTGCCTAATGTAGTTTACTTCAATGATTCTAAAAACATGTATCAATTTCATTTAAATCAGATTGATTTTACTGTTTTCACTAATTTAAAAGCAGATTAGAATAATTTTTTTACGCCTGCTGATAATCAATTTTCGACAAAGATTATCATAGCAGAGATTAAGCGGATATGATTACAATCTTACTGTATATGCTGGATTGAAGGGGTAACTATAATTAAGTTTAGTATGGCCTTCTTAGTTATAGGAAGAGCATACTTGAATTAATTACTGTCAGCGGTTATGGCTTGTTGAATCTTAAAAGGGTTAACTATTAATTGGTAAAATGAATTCAAAAAGCTATGAATATGATGCAGTTGTGGTTGGCTCGGGGCCAAACGGACTGGCTGCAGCTATCCTGTTACAGCAAAATGGCCTTTCGGTATTGCTACTTGAAGGTAAAGATCAAATAGGCGGGGGCCTGAGTACAGAGCAATTAACATTACCCGGATTTTATCATGATGTAGGTTCGGCTGTTCACCCCCTGGCTGCTGGTTCCCCGTTCTTTCAAACTTTACCACTTGAGCAGCATGGTCTTCATTATATTTATCCCGATACAGCGGCTGCACATCCCTTAGATAGTGGAAGTGCAGCAGTACTAAAAAAATCTGTTACTCAGACTGCTAGTTTATTGGGCGAAGATTGTACCGCTTATACTCACTTGATTCAACCTGTAGTTGATACATGGCCTGGTCTTGCAGCAGATGTTTTAGCTGCATTGCATTTCCCAAGGCATCCTCTTGATATGGCTCAGTTTGGCTTTAAAGCATTGACATCTGCTGTGACCCTTGCTAAACGTTTTAAAACTGAAGAGGCAAGGGCTCTTTTAGCAGGAATGGCAGCACATAGTATCCAGCCCCTGACAAATATCGCTACATCGGCTGTAGCTCTTGTACTTATGGCCAACGGGCATTTAAAAGGTTGGCCTGTACCCAAAGGAGGGGCTAAAAGTATTGCTTCGGCCCTGGCTTCGTTTTTTATTTCAATTGGGGGGAAGATAGAAACAGGTACCTATATCAAAATGCTGAGTCAGCTTCCGTCAGCAAAGGCCATACTCTTTGATGTTACTCCCAAACAGCTTTTAACCATAGCCGGTCATCAGTTTTCTACTCTTTATAAATGGCAGCTTGAACGCTACCGTTACGGGATGGGGGTATTCAAAATTGACTGGGCACTTGATGATAGCATACCCTTTAAAGCTGAAGCTGCCAGGCAGGCAGGTACCATTCATCTCGGAGGAACCTTAGAAGAAATCACATATAATGAGGCCCAAACAAGTAAGGGCCATTATCCTGACCTGCCATTTGTTTTATTGGCCCAGCAAAGTGTATTTGACTCAACCCGTGCTCCTGCATCCAAGCATACCGGTTGGGCCTATTGCCATGTTCCAAACGGTTCTAGGAAAGACATGACTGAGAATATCGAGAGGCAGGTTGAGCGTTTTGCCCCCGGCTTTCGTGAGCGCATCCTGGCCAGGCATACATTTAATACCAGCCAGCTGGAAAGCTATAATCCAAATAATATTGGGGGTGACATCAATGGGGGTATTATTGATCTCGGGCAACTATTTACCCGGCCGGCCTTAAGAAGTTCGCCTTACCGTACATCAGCAAAAGGCTTATATATCTGTTCTTCGTCTACGCCTCCTGGTGGAGGTGTTCACGGTATGAGCGGTTACAATGCGGCCAGTCAGGCATTGAAAGATGTATTTAACATTCATCCCCGCATTTTGTAAGGCTGAAATAATACATGAACTACTACTAAGCAAACCATCAGACTGGCAGTAGTTCTGCTTTAAAAAACTCAGGTCATTCCTTAGTCGCTACCAGTTCATTCCCGTTTTGAAGCAGGGTTAATTTTTTAATAGTGCCATCACTTTCTTTGGTAAACTTGATTTTTGCCGCTACCAGTGTATAAAAAAAGTTGAGCTCAGATTCAGGATAAATTTCGATCCGTATCTGTCCTGTTAACTGCGCATAGGCCTGACCGGCATCAGTTGTTACGTTAAGCTTCAAACTAGGCGCGGCTATTAATGAATATGTGCCTTCTACGGCTTTTAACTGTGCTGGATTCAAGGCAACACTTTTTTGAAAAGGCTTAGCCTGAGGTATTTTAAAGGGCATTTTAAAGAGAATATTTTGGGTTTCATTTCGAAGCTGATACATGTCGACTACATTCCAGATATTAGTCAGAATGATAATGACCTTGTTTTTATCGGGATAACGGGCAATTATAGTCATATAGCCAGGGTAGCCCCCAGTATGCAAATACTGTTTTCCTGCGAAGCCTGATTCTCCCATTAAAAGCCAGCCGAAGCCATAGGGTATTCCCGTGAGTGAGGCTATTGAACCATCTGTAAGTTTTGCAGGCAGATATGCGAATTCCTGTTCCTGTTTGCTAATCAATTTATCTGTATACAATACCTGATCCCATTTAAACATATCTTCAGTGTTACTGCTGATACCATAAGGTCCGGCTATACCGTCAAAGTAATACTGATAAATGTTAGCTGTGATACCGTCGTTGTCTACAAATC
The DNA here is from genome assembly GCA_031363945.1 of bacterium. Classification (GTDB taxonomy): domain Bacteria; phylum Bacteroidota; class Bacteroidia; order Sphingobacteriales; family Sphingobacteriaceae; genus JANLVJ01. The sequence goes on from JANLVJ010000083.1 coordinate 12,478, forward strand.
TACCTTTGACAGGATCATAAATATTTCCTATGGCATAATTTTTTAACTGCTTTTTTGCTGCTCTCTGACCGTAAATGATGGTATGAGTCATTCCTGCTGGTTTGAAAATGAAATCATTCATATAATCTTTAAATGAGAGCTTTGATGTTTTTTCAACGATCAGAGCAAGTATTACATAATTGGTATTTGAATAAGAAAATTTTTCTCCTGGTTTAAAAATTAAAGGTGGGGCATTCTTAATGATTGATGAAAGAATGTCTTTGTTATAATTTACCCTGTTTACGTCAACCTGTTTTTCATTCCAGCCTAAGAATTCTGCTATGCCCGAAGTATGATGTAATAAGTTATTTATTGTTATACCTGAGTAAGGTATCTGTGGAAAATATTTCTTGATATCGTCTTCATAGTCTAGTTTGTGGGCCTGATGAAGTTGCATGATAGCCATGGCTGTAAACTGTTTGGATACAGATGCCAGCTCAAATAAAGTTTGATTGGTTAGCAGCTTTTTGGTGTTGAAATCGACATATCCAAAAGATTTTTCATAGATGGGTTTTCCGTTTTCAGCAACCAGAACGCATCCATTAAAGTTTCCCTGTTTATATAGCGTATTATAGAGTGAATCAAACTTATTTGTAGTCTGAGCCGTTGCAAGGCCCAGGTTGAGGAGTGTAAAAAAAAAATACTGATTACCGTTATGATCTGGGGTTGATTCTTATGCATAATTGCTGTAAGATATCTTAAACCAGTCTATCTTATTTTAAACTGACAAGCAAAAAGTAATTCTATTAGATTCAAGCTTTATTGTATTGATTTTTATACTTTATCTATTGAAGCTCAGGTTAAATTCCCGGATGAGCGTATAATTATATCCCTGATTTTAAGGGGCTTTAAGGTATCATAAAATGCTATGTCAAAAAGTGCCTCAAATGCTGTAAGTCGTGGATATTCTTATAAAATTGTCCTGAGTATTGGTCATGTCAGGGTGAAATACGGAAACAGTATAATTGACCTTGAAGGGTTATACCTGTTTTATGCTAACCCTCATACCCCATATGCGGCCGAAATTGTATATCAGACCTAGACTGGCTCTATCTGCGTTTTTGCTGAAAGTCTTATCAGGCCCTTTGAGCGTTCTGATACCTTTCAACAATCTCCTTTCTTTAGACTAAATACAAATCCGGTATTCAAACTGAATGAAGAACAGTAAATAAGTTTTATACTGTCTTTGAAAGTATGATCTAGGCTGAAAAGACTGATTACCGGTATAAAGATGATATTATGCGTAATTATATGGGGCTTTTTGTTGATGAATTATTAAGATTAAGACCCACTGAGCACAGCATTGCTTCTTTTCTTTTGACCAACCGTGTTCGTACGTGTTCGTATATACTTTTGCATTTGCCGTTATTTAATCATAGTCTTTTTAGGGCAGATAGAAAATCAAATAATTGACCAATCACTATAATTATGCTAAATCGGAAGTTTGGAAGTAACGGATCCAAAGTAGCAGCAATCGGACTAGGTTGTATGAATATGAGTCATGGGCATGCAAATAATTATGACCGCGGTCATAATTGATTACTGTCAAGAGAGAAATCTTGACCATAAAAAAAGCCACTAAATCTAGTGGCTTTTTGTGATCCAGCTGGGATTCGAACCCAGGACCCCAACATTAAAAGTGTTATGCTCTACCAGCTGAGCTACTGAATCATTAAGACAATTAAGTTGTCAGCTGCTCCGATTTAGGACTTATCTTTTTTACCGGAGTGCAAATATAGAAATTCTACTCGTTTGATCAAACTCTATTTTCGGTATGCTTAAAAGCTACTGATTATCAGGGCAGAAATTTTTATATTCTGTTTTAAGGTTATAGGATTAAAAAACTGACTTTGGCAGAAACAATTTTATAAATCTTAAAATTAACTCATTTTGAATAAAAGCTAGTAGTGCTAGTTTTTTAAGAGTTTAGCCTATTGAGGTAGAATTACAGCTATCCATAAATACATGCAGATTTTTTTCTAAATATTACTTAAAAAGGCTTAGCAGTGAATTATAGACAATAACTTATTCAAGGCTGACACTGATACTACAAAATAGTATTATTTTAAGTCAAGGTCAATTATGAAAGAGCAGAGTTGTATCTGAAAAGATAGGGTCGTAGATAGTTGACTCGTTATTTTTGCACTGTAATGTCAATATAAAGTTGTTCTACCTTTTTACGTGCCCAAGGTGTTTTGCGTAAAAAAGTAAGGCTTGATTTTATGCTTGGATCAGCTGTAAAGCAGTTGATTGTAATTAGCTGTCCGAGTTCTTCCCATCCAAAATGTGCTACCAGTTTAGTTACTATTGTTTCTAATGTCTTGCCGTGCAGGGGATCAATACTCATCATGCGGTAAAAATAAAGGTTAATTGCCTTTTTTAGTAGTTTTTTGCAACTGTGATAACTAGGACTGTCTCTTAACCGCTCATTCGGGCTCTTATTTATACTTCCAGCCTCATTAGTAATTTGTAAGCATCAGTTTGATTTACTGTTTAAAATAAACCCTCAAATAGTCGACTTCAAATTTAGCCGGAAATTCTGTTCCCTGCCCCATAAAGACCAGGCTCGTGACTGGCTTAACAAGCAGAAAAAATCCTTAGACTTTCCTTTTGGACCTTTGCAGATACCTACAGCGAAAAACAGCATAAATTTGGCTCGTTCAAACCGATAAAAGATGCTCGGAAAAAGAGTTAATTTTAATTAATATCCATTTGACCATAAAATCATTAACGCCTAAAAATATGAAAAGGTACCTTTTGTTAATGCTTGCTTTTATCCTCTTTACAGGAATAAATCTTGCTCACTCACAAACCCAGCCTGTTTAATTTGGCGGTGCTGTAGCCCAGTTAAAAACCTAAAATGCGCTGTATAGGCACAATTCGAATGACGAAAAGAAAATCAAAAGCACTCCAAAAAATATGGATAATGGATTGGAAGATTCACCTTTTAAAGGTAAACTGCATATTGAACTGTTGGTTTTTGGTGATGGACTTGCTGTATATATGAAAAGCGGAATTTTGGAGCCTATTGCTGGCATTGAAAGCAAAAGGAGTTGTGCTGACACAATGTTATAATACGGTCAGAGAGCTTAAAATTGAAAGAAGTGATCCTTTTCCTTTTATCACCTATATTACAAGTGGCAACCGTGAGATTATCTTGTGACAGTAAGAAGGCTTGGCCACAATGTATCCTTAAGCAACTGGTAAATCAGTTATTAATTTTCCCCCAAGTTTTTATTTAAATTTTATTTTTCCCGCTTAAATCATGAAAAACTTCTTCAAGGTTGCCTGTCTACTTGCAGGTTTTATACTTCTGGCCATTCAGATCAAGGGGCAGGCTCAGGATCACCGTTATGACCCGCCGTGGAATACTCCGCCTGAGAGTAAAGTGATGTTTACTGTACCAGGAGTTGATAACGTGCCAGATCTTTTTGGTGATATCAATGATCCGCAGCTGGTTATTTTCTTTGCTGGCAATCAGTTTATGTGCATAGACGACCTGCTTGCCGCATTTAAAGTAAAATTTCCTCAGTACCAGCGAATTTTTGCTGAAACCCTGCCTCCAGGAGTACTGGCCAGACAGGTTCTGGGTGGGTCAATTACGATCGGCAATATGCGCATAACCCTCAAGCCTGATGTTTATACAGCAGGTAAAAGTTATATAGACCGTCTGCCTGAACTCTTTACCAAGACAGAACCTTACGCCTATAACCGGCTTGCAATTATGGTACAGAAAGAAAATCCTAAAGGGGTAAAGAGTCTTAAAGATCTTGGCAGAGCCGATGTCAGGGTGAGTATGCCAAATCCTGAATGGGAAGAAATTGGTAAGCGCATTGAAGAGGCATTCGTCATGGCTGGTGGAGAGATGCTTCGTAAATCAATTATGGAAGAAAAGGTACATGATAAATCGACCTACCTGACGCAGATTCATCATCGTGAAACTCCGATGCGCATCATGTATAATCAGTCAGATGCAGCCCCTGTATGGTACTCAGAAGCCTATTATCAGAAAATGATTAATCATCCGGTTGAGTTGATAGAAATTACAGAAAATGAAAATATCAGTGCTACTTATGTTGCGGGTGAACTAAAAAATGCCCCGCATAAACAGGCTGCCATAGACTTTATGAGCTTTTTGATAAGTGAAACAGCAAAATCAATTTACCGGAAATATGGTTTTACAACCAGGTAGGCTGTAAAACCAGTAATGTTTTGCTGAACTCTCGCTACCTGATTCAATAATTGAATTTATGTGTAAATTTTCTGCCCTGTTTGTATGCATCATGTCACCAAAATTTAAAAGAAAGCACCCAGTTAATTTCTCTTCAAGCTGATCTTAGCCTTTACCGGGGAACGCCCATTGCTATTACTGCAAGAACAAAAAATGGTATTCAGGCAAGACAGTTTCTGGTCTACCTTAAAAGCCCTGCAGGTCATGCAATTTTCAAAATCTGGGGTTGGGAATAAGATTGGATTTTTTTAGTAGTCAAACTGACTAAATACCACATATAACTAGCTGAATATGTAGGCTATTAAAGCCCATAACCAAGAGGTTTCTGATGCCAGTTTGAATAATCTGACTCTTTATTTACAGGCGCTTGCCACAACAGCCCGCCGAAATTTCGACAATACCCAGGTACAGGCAGGGTATACTTTGTTTATTCATGCAAAATGTACTTCTTGTCATGCGCTGACCTTGCAAACGGCTACCAATGCCGGTATTTTTAGATTAAGCAATCAAAAGATCAGACTTTCTACTGAATTACTGATCAACAATATGGGTGCAAGACTGAATGCTAAAAGACCAGACTTTGATACTTATGGTGGTGATTGGCTTACAGCTCCTCTATTGGGAATAGGTCTGAATCAGTTAGTAAATAGTAATACTTTTTACCTCCATGATGGCCGCGCCCGTAATCTTACTGAAGCTATTTTGTGGCATGATGGTTAGGCTGCGACTGCTAAAGCTAGTTATGTGGTCATGATAAAGGCTAAGCTTACAGTCGTGCTGGCGTTTCTAAATAATTTATAAGGGGTTTCGGAGAAAAAAAATAGGCTAATTTAGGTGGTTTATAGTACTATCAGTACTATAAACCACCTAAATTAGCCTTATGAGCATACCAAGTTCGGCGTCATTTGAAAAATTTGACGCTGGTAATTACCACGTAGTTTTTGCTATAAAAGCAGCCCGTTTTTATCACTTGTCAATGCAGCACTCATAAAATTGAAGAAGGGACGCATGGTTTTAAAAACCTCATTAGCTTCGTTCTGAAAATTTGATGAGAGCACCTCTTTATCGGTGAAGCATTTTCTTAACCTGAACTGCTGGAAACGCAATAGGTCAATACCCGCATTATTCAGGTCATAACCTTGAGGCACAGTTTTTAGCTGCTTGCCCTCAATTGCGCCAAAGGTTTTGATAAAGGCAGGGTCATTAAGAATTTTTCTCAGGGGCAGGGCATCATGACTGATCTCATCTCTGATCAGTTTGAGATCGGGGTTACTCTAGAAACGTTTCTTTATTGCTATTGAACCAGTCTCTGTTATTATTTTTTTGTAAAACACTCAAATATTCCAGTGCTGAGTCTGGGATTAGATGCTGCATAGATTCTAGACTGTTACCCGTCGGAATAAAAAAGCTAAAACAAGGTATTTGGTTTAATCATTTTCTGGCTAAATTAGTAAGGGTTTGTAATTGTTTTATAACCAGATAATTGCTAGTATTATGTAAGTAAACTTTTAAACTATGCAAGCACATCCTTATTTAAATTTCGATGGACAGGCCGAAGAAGCTTTTGAATTGTATAAATCAGTTTTCGGTGGTGATTTCTCAGCCAAGATGAAAATGACGGGTATGCCAGGAGCTGAAAACATGGCTGTAGAAGAACAAAACCGCATCATGCATATTGCCCTGCCAATTTCTAAGGATATAATACTTATGGGCTCAGATGTCGTGCCTTCTGCAGGTCATAGCCTGGTACTTGGTAACCAGACCTATACCATGCTGGCAGCTAGTAGCAGAGTAGAAGCAGATCGGCTTTTTACTGGCCTTTCAAGTGGTGGCGTAATTGAGATGCCAATAGCTGACATGTTCTGGGGTGATTATATGGGTAGTTTTGCCGACAGGTTTGGAATCAGATGGATGGTCAACTTTGCCAGTACTACGCCTGCTTAAACCGGTTTTTAACTGGATACCCCCAGCTTAACTTGATTACGTCATCTTTTGCAATCTAACTTCTTTTATTGTTGTTTCACTTTAAGTGAAATTAGCAGTCGAATTTCACTTAAAGTGAAACACTAGCCAGTTACCAGAGCTTTACTGTTCAGGGTAAATGTTCAGCTAGTAGTTAATGATCTTTTTTTATTAAAATTCCTGTTTAAAGAGCGTATAGCTAAAATATAGGCAATTTTATTTGTTTCACAAAAAGTGAAATTATGAGTATAATTTCACTTTTTGTGAAACAGTATTTTTATGCTTATTTTGGAAGATGCAAAAAAAACAGATAATCCTGATGGCCGATATCATTAGCAGTGGTCAGACTGATCAGGCGCTGTTGATGGCAGATTTTGCGGCCGTAGTTGCAGAAGTAAATAAAAAAGCGGCAGCCTTTTTCCTGTCACCCCTGACAATTACCCTGGGTGATGAATTTCAGGGCGTCATCAGCAGTGTGCTAGAAGCGGTACATATAGTACATTATTTAGAGGAAGTCATTGTCAGCAGTCAAAAAATATTTAAATTAAGGTATGTTATTGTTGAGGGAGCTATAGATACACCCATCAATAAAAAAATCGCATACGGTATGATGGGTGAGGGGCTTACGCGTGCCCGTAAACAGATTGAACAGCTTAAAAAATCAGACCGTAGGTTTAATTTCGATCTTGAAGATAGAGACCAGGAAAAAGCATTAAATAATGTGTTTCTGGCCTTGCAGAGTATTGCTGATTCGTGGAACCCTGCCAGAGATTACCAGATTGTCACCAGTTTCTTAAAGTCTGATGATTATAAACAGGTGTCCAAAGAATTGAATAGAACACGATCTGTGATGTGGAAAAGGCATAAATCACTCAATATTGAAGCGTACAATGCCTTAAAAGAAGTAGCAGATTTCATTGCAGCATAACTATGTCAAAATTCATCATTTTATCTATTCTGTTTATCGGCAGTGAACTATTAATAGCCCTGGTCTTTGCCGTCATTGCCCAGGTATTCTATCATAAGATCGGCCTTGATTTTAAATCAATTTTTAAAGGAGTAATTGAGCGCATATTCCTATTCATTTCTTTGGCCAGTGGCTATATTGAAGGCCTGACTTTTTTCAGCGCATTGAAACTAGCCACCAGGTTACGACACCACGAAGGGTCAAAAGACATGGATGGTTTCAATGACTATTACCTGCTGGGTAATCTTGTATCAGTAGCTGTAGTATTCGGCTATGTGTATGCCTATATGCATTTCGACACCATTCATTTGTTTCAGGTCATAACCCGGCTATGAGAGAGCTATTTTATCGGGGGGAAGGGATTATTCTAAATAGGGTCTTCTAAGGCTATATATTTACAGTTTTGGAATAAACAGCGTTCCAGATGAAACTGAGATTAAAGAACCAATCACCTTTTCTCAAGCTTTTAAGGAAAAGCTGATTTTATTGATGGTATGTCAAAATCAATCGGCTTAAGAAATTATTCTGGGCTTATGTCTAGCCATATCACTAAGAATATCTTCTGGTAATCATATATTTTCATTGGAAATACGCGGTTTATTATCCGTATAGGACTTGTAAAAATCAATGGTATTCAGCTTTATGTAAAATCACAGGCATCGGATTCCCTGTTATTTTAATACACTGTGTTGGTGGAGATCATAAGGCATAGTCTTCGACGTTCCAGATGTCAATGCCTACAGATTTGCCATTGATTATTTTGTGCGCGGCTCCTATCATTAACAGTCCAAGGCCGGTACCAATATCTAATACCTGTTCATTACCTGACCAGGTGACAAAATTTAGCATTTTGTCACGGTGCCTATATTTGCCGTACAGTGAATAGCCCAGCATTAATATAGCTCCAAAACCGCAAAAAAAGCCCGACCATATTAACCCTGATAGTTCAATACGCAGAGAACCAATTGTTAGCAGGGGGAACTAAACTGAGATCAAACATAAGGCTTTTCAGGCAATTGCCAGATTTCTGAAAACACCCGGGGGCGTCGATTCCATAATAAGGTTTCATAGCTGAAGCATCTTAAATTTTTTAAAAAATACTTAAAAATAAGATCATCGCTTCAATTTCTTTGAATAGGATTCTGATTTAGGTCAGCTGATTTAGAAACATTGAATTATCTTTAATTTAGTAGATCTAATAAATGTCAATTTTTGGATGAATAGCCTGCCTGAAAATAAAGGTCTTGATATCGCTGCACTAAGCAGGGCATTTGAAAATACTTCAAATTCTTACAAGTTTTACTGGTTTCTTTCGGTCCTTGATCATCTCTCTATAGCCAATAATCCTGTGATTAGCTATGAGGAGGTATCTATGAATATGCTTGTATTGGTTTGGTATCCGCTTGACTTTTTTAAGCTTTCATTTGGATCCGCTGATAGTTTTAAACGCTTGGCTGAAGAAATGACCAGTCACCGTGGAGCTATATGGCGCATGATCAGCTCTGGAATATAATACCGACAACAGCCTCTGTAAACTCATCAAAAAGTAATATTCTTCCATCCCTGACAAATTACCTTGATCAATTCTGTAATCTTCAATATGACGCATTTCAATTTCATTTGCATCAGGGTAATTATAAAATAATAGAAGACTTCAATATTATGATGTCACACAATGACTTTAAACTGATGAGCCGGGAGCATTTTATCGAAAAGCTGTCTCAGGAAATTAACAATAACAGCCGTATCGCCGTTAATATGGGCTTTAAATCTTCCTATGTTTACAGGTAAGTGGTATGCAACCGATTTTATGATCATAATGAATCTATCTCGATTCAATAGCATTTCATACGATACGATTCTTTACGATTTGAATAATTCGATAATTTGAGATTTTAATTCATATGAGCCGGATTATTCCTGCATGTTAAGCTATAGTAAAAAGGCATCAGAGCTATAACCAATTATCTTTTTTTCTTCTAGAAATAAGTTTCTTAATGTTTGATTAGAACCAGTCAATACGCCTGATGAGATGCCTGAAATTTATTATCCTGGTGATGCTTTGTACACTTATGGCCGGGTTTACACCAATTAGGAAAAAGGACCACTGGAAACAGCTTTTTAATTCCAAAAGTCTGAGCGGATGGGATAGTTATATAGGGCCTGATCTGGATGATCACAGCAAGCCTCTGACAGAAAATCCTATCGGGCTTAATAAC
>JANLVJ010000010.1:0-18250 GCA_031363945.1 bacterium
CTAATCAAAAGCTGCTATTATCTGGCTTGACAAATTGGCTGCAGATAGTAATTTTTATATAGATTACATTCAGAACACAGATAAAATAGATAAGAAAATGCTTGACAGTTATCAGCTTTTTATCCAGCTTGATTATCCTTCTTTTGGCTGGACGAACACGGCGATGAATGCTTTTCAGGATTATATAGAGAGTGGAAAAGGAGGGTGGATAGGTTTTCATCATGCCAGCTTGTTGGGCGTTTTTGATGGCTACCCATTATGGTCATGGTATACTGATTTTATGGGTCGAACTTTCGTGTAAAAGCCCGTAATGTGTATATTTTTATGGTTCATTCATCCTTATTATTCAAAAGTCCTGTTCACAGGCAACTTTTTAAAAACGCTATTTTCTGGGCTGCAAAAAAATAGATGTTGATGAAATTGAAGAATTTGCAGGTATTGAAAGTCCGTTGATCAATTTACGGGCAGGCATTTCTATGTAGCGGTAAGTGAGAAATGAAATGAATAATGTAATAATTATAAATGGTATGCTTATAATCCAATTTGTCAGCCGGTCAGGTACTGGTGGTGGTAATGAGGGTAAGCTTTTTCTGATTGGTTGAAGATAGGTCGTAATCGCACCAAACGTGTAAAGCAGGGGCTCATGTATCATATAAATTGAAAATGACCAATCTCCTATGAGCTGAAGTGGCTTTTTAGAAAATAATTTATTAATTCCGCTACTGCCATAAGTGCCACATAGCAATATCAGCGGAAAGAATGCTACCGTGATAAAATCTGGCAAGTCTAAATGCATGCAGGTAAATAAACCGATAGTGACTAATGTCAGGATAAAGCCGCTATTTAATAATTTTGAACCCCAGTCTGCTTTATAACACTGGTAAATACACATTCCCAGTATAAAGCCACATAAACATCTTATATACCCGAACTGGTAAGCTACATTTATAACATGTTTAGCAGGATTTAATTTAACAAATGGTATCTCAGGTGGAATTGTTACTAGTGGAACAAGTATGTAGCTTATTAGAATATACCCTGAAAAGCAAAGCCCAATTCCCATTAAAATACCTTTAGTTTTTATCTCATGATAGGCTTTACCAACAATGGGAATACCATATAGGCACACCATTCAGCACTGACCATGAAGCATGATTCCACGTAAACCAGTTGTGTAAATTTAGGGAATGTATTAACAGTAGGTTTGTGATAATTGAAATTGTACTGTCAGCAACTTGTAACACAGGAACTTCAGGGATCTTTAAACGTGAAGAAATGTAAAAAAGAGTAATGGTATAAAAAAGTGTTAACAGGTGAATGGGGTAAATTCTGGCGAAACGTGCAATAGTAAATCTTTTAAATTCTTTAAGGGTAACAGCTTCTACGAACCATTTACTATAAACATAGCACATGATAAAACCACTCAGGATAAAGAAAAAATCTACCATCAGATACATTTTTGAAAGAATGATAGAATCTTTAAACGGTATAAGGCCACCTCCTCCATTACCAAGCATTAAGTCTAAGTGATAAATCACAACCAGTAAAGCAGCAATTCCCCTGAAAGGTGTTAGGTTTTTTAAATAATGTATTTGTCTTTGCATAATATTATCTAACGTGTTGAGATTAAAAAATCAAACCTGAAAATATGCCTGCAAACTCTTGCCAGGGAGCAGACATCCGAAATGCCCATAATAATGAATGCCTACTAACATCAATAAGGTAATCAGATAAGGCTTGTATGGTCTCTTATTCATAAAATCATATAAGATAAATCCTATAGTGAGTTCTTCTTCTATCATCATCGACCAATCAATAGCCATAGGGAATGGCATATGACCGTAGATGATAAATGCTCTTGCGATTCCTGGTCCAAGCATTAAAAATGAGGTGGCAATCATATAACGCATATGATAGGCGGTATTTTTCTTACTGATCATTGCCAACATATATAAGGTTCCGAAAACAACAATTGTGGGTAGATTTAGAGCGAGTGCTCCTAAGTTAAGGGCCTTTGGGATAAGAGGTTCCATACGGTGAAACTGTCCTTCGGTTACTAAAAATATAGAGAGTAAAATAAGAGGCACTTGCACGTAAGCTAGCTTTCCAAAACTCCTGTGCAGCTCATATTTCTTGTAGCGAATTAAAAACGGCTGTGCAATTAACATCGCAAACCAGCTCACCAGCATAAAACCATGAAAGTGCTGCAAATTTGTTATGCCCTGAAACGTAGGAAACAAACCAAAATAGGTTCTATAAAAGCCCCATAAAACAAAAGCAAGAATAATAACAACAAAGTAACTTACATTTTCATAGGTTTTTTCCATGGTTATATAGGGCTGATTGTGAGATTTCAACTCAAATATATTTAGCATGAGAAAATTGATATTGTACAAATACGACAATTATGAATGTCAAAAAAAATTCAGATAATATAAATTAATACTGTGTAAGTAAATAATTTATGAATTCAAGATCTAATTTTACAAGGTTGTTAGGTGATACATTCAGGTACTCTTTGAAATACCTTATCATATGAGCCTGATCAAAAAAACCATTAGTATGGGTCAGTTCTGCCCATGTAGTACCAGGGCTAGCTTCTAAATAATTCAGCACATTTTTAAAGCGAATTATCTGGGCGTAAACTTTTGGACTGATACCGATTTTCTGGCTGAACTCCCGCTCAATATTTCTTCGGGCCATGCCGGTATTTTGCTCAATTGTCTTTATAGTTATATTGCCTTTTGCATCATGAATAAGCCGTAAAACCTGCCCAAGTGCCGAACATGTTTCATGAGTGGGTAACTGACTCATGAAAAACGTATTTAAAATACCAATTTGCCTGTCTATATTGTCATCTAGGGTAAGATCTTCTAGAAATGGCAATCCAATGTCAGTGCCCAGGAAATCAATCAGATCAATTGATTTATTCGTAATCGTAGCAGTATCATACCCGAAGAGTTCGAACATGCCCATGGGCTTGAAGAATACAACCAGCATTGTTAACTGCCCATGACCATAGCCTGAAATCGGATGGGTCATTTGACCGATGGCATAGCTGGGCTGGTTTGCTATAGTGTTGCCGATATAGTCTTTTCCGTCAAGAAACCCATTTTTATCGCTTTTTATCCTGATCAGGAAACCTGTCATTCCATTAGGTGGTGAAATTAAAGGCGCAATTATGCCTTCCGGCAATTCCATTATTCCGTAAGAAAATATATACCTGGATAACCGTTGATCGGTTGGTAAAAAAGAATATTTAATCATTTTGATTAATGCAATTCACCTATTTTGTATATACATATTATTTTCTGGTTTAATTTAATGCCAGGGAAATTATTGGTCCGATATTCTGTTTAAGATCAGGATTTTAGGTCTTAAACTTAATTTGAAAGGTGATAATTGATGATAAGCTGGAAGAGAAATTTGACCTTCTTATATTTTTATTTATTACATAGTTATTCCTCCTGAGGTTGAACTCTAATACCCAACGACTTTACCTCATGTTCTGTCAATTCCAGCTACAGGCATATTTCGAATTAAAGCTGAAGATTTATGCTTCAAGCTTGGGTTGAAAGATAATTTAAGCGGTATCCGGACTTAAGATATGGAAACTCGAGCTATGATAACTAAAGCGGCTAAACTGCATAGTAAGATAATTAGGCAATATTTAACTAGCGGAGCAAGAGCTTTTGATAAACATTAACCATTTTCAAAGAGTATAATGGCAAATTTAACGGTGAATATCTTAAACAGGCCGTTTGCTAACAGGTAGTTTTAGCTTTTACTCACACCTTTGAATAAGGGCCTATAAAACATTTTGGAAATGGGCATCTATTATCTAAATTATTATGAAAAAATTTTTACTCATTTTGATATTTACAGTTTTAAGTTTCTCAGCTTACAGCCAGGATATGGTTGGTAATAAGATGGCAGATGTTAAAAATCTGATTAGAGAAGTGTCAGGCATTCGTGTAAAATCAGTCGGTGATACAGTATTAATTGTTTTTAACAAGCAGCTGAAAAGAACCTTTACATTTAAATTTGATCGTACCTCTCATATTTGTTTTCAGGAAGACATCAGGCTGAATTTTTCTGCGCTGAAGAATATTACGATTATGAACCAGCTTACACATTTAAGGAAATTAACAAGCGTTGATATCTCTGCCGATGAATCAATCTATGAAACACCTGAAAAAATGATTTTTATTAGGGCTGCTGGCGAGCAGGTGAATATTATTTTCAGTTTGAAAAAGGTTAGTCCCAGACTAAATGATACAGCGCTAAATACTTCTTGTACATCTGCCCTTCTGGCATCAATAAATTAAATTGAATTCTCAATAATCTGCCACCGCGGGCCGTTATTAAACCTTGCGATAAGCATAGCAGCCACTGTATCACCCGTTGCATTTAATAAAGTAGCCACTGGATCTATCAATGTTCCGATAATTATTGCGGGCGGTAAAGCTTCAGGTGGAAACCCATAGGCAGATATAAATAGGAGTTCACCTATATAACCTCCATTAGGAATTCCACCTTCAACAATACTTACCAGTATTGTCATGCCCAGCACAATTATAATTACTCCAGGGCTATTAAAGCTTTTTCCAAACATGGCAAAGACAACAGCCATTTTTAAGATAGATGAAATAGCTGAACCATCTTTATGCAATGTACCTCCAAGAGGAATGGTAATACCAGAGATGACATCCGATATACCCATGGCCCTTGCTGCATTTAGATTCGCAGGAATGGTGGCAATACTGCTGCAGGTACCAACAGCCGTTGCAGAGGGTAAAATATTATTTTTCCAATAAGTTCTGATACCCTTTATGCCTCCGGCAATGAATGCATAAAGGCTAAAAAATACCAGGTAATAGAAAATACTAACCCCGTATCCCAGAGCCAGGGTATGTGCATAGGTGCCAAATAGTGATGGCCCAAAAACCGCAACCTGATAGGCGAAATACGCTCCCAAGCCGATCGGGGCAGGTTTCATGATGATGATGAACACATTCTTGAATACTTCGCAGCCTGCATTTAGCAAGCGCCTGAAATCGTTACCCTTATCACCTGATCTTAACGTACCAAAGCCAACCAGAATGGCAAAAATAATTAGTGCCAGCATGTTTTTTCTCGAGAGCAGCTCGAAGAATTCACTGCTTGTAAAAAGGTGTGTGATCTGATCACCGCTAAGACCTGAGCTGCTGGTAGCGATTACCGGTTTCATGACTGCTGATGCAGTTTGATGAACGGGAAATAACCATACCCCCACAATTGTAACTGAAGCGGCAATTATGACTGTCGAAAGAAATACCAACGTCATTATACCCATTATACGGCTAAGTTTCTGGGCACCCTGAAGGTTAGCAATGGCTGAGGAGATGGCAAAAAATACCAGCGGTATGACTGCAACAAATAAAAGATTTAAAAAGATATCACCTATTGGCTTAACTATTTCCGCTTCCTTGCCGAAAATAAGCCCACATAAACTGCCAGTTAATATGCCCCCAATCAGCCATATCATTCCTTTATAACTTTTTACCCAGTTACTCATATCGGTATTCTAAATGGCCTTACACAGTGAATTTATCAGCCTTTTTAAATATGCGCCTATTTTTTAGACGGAGCGATATATCTTCCCATTTTCTGATATAAATATCCCCTACGTTTTACGGCCTCGGTTAAAGAAGCCTCTTTCTGGTACTCATCATTTGTAATTTTAGGAACTGCAATTTTTTGGGCTGTATAAATTCCAGAATGGCCACTAAAGATATAGGCAGTAAAACAGGCTATGGCAAACATCAGGGTATGCTCACCCCCAAACAGCTCTACACCCATAATCGTACTGGCAAGAGGCGTATTAGTTGCACCTGAAAAGACGGCAAGAAAACCAAGTGCGGCAAAAAGGCTAACAGGTGCATTCATCAGGCTTGCAAGGGTATTGCCCAGCGTTGCGCCGATATAAAAAATGGGAGTTACTTCGCCGCCCTTGAAACCAGTGCCCAGGGTTAATGTGGTATAAAGTGTCTTCCATAAAAAACTCCAGGCATCTGCACCCCCGGCATGAAATGAAGAAGATATGGTAATAGAGCCTGCATGTTCAGGATCGATGCCCAGACCCAGGTAATCTGATTTGCCCAAGATCAGTGTTATTGCAATAATCATAAATCCGCCAAAAACCGGGATCAACCATTTTGACTTAAATAATTGCTGGCAACTATTCTTAATTTCATGAATAAGGAAGGCAAAAAGGTAACTGGTAATTCCGAAAACTATGGCCGCAGTGATGACTTTTGCCAGAAGAAGCACATCGAAATGCAAAAAATCTTTGATGAAGTAAGAATTTGGTTGAAGAGCATCTATATGATAATGTAAATGCTTTATTTGCCACCCTGACACGGTAAAATCTCCAATAATTGATGCGAATAATGCAGGAATTATTGCATCGTACTGAATGCGTCCAATGATGAGTACCTCCATTGAAAAAATGGCTCCACTAAGTGGAGTACCAAAAACTGCCCCAAAGCCTGCTGCTACCCCTGCTGTCAGGATGATGCGCCGATCAACTCCTTCAAGCTTAAATTTCGAACCAAACCAGGCAGCTATACTGCCTCCAATCTGTACTGCGGTACCTTCCCGCCCTGCAGAACCTCCGAAGAGGTGCGTCAAAACCGTTGTCAGTAGTATTATAGGAGTCATTTCAATAGGTATACCCGTATCATGCTCGTTGATTTGCTCAATAATAAGGTTGTTCCCTTTCTCTGATGATTTACCGATTGACTGATAAATAAAATAAATAAGCACACCTGCCAGGGGCAGAAGATATAGTAACCACTGATGTTGAAACCTGAAGTGAATGGCTGCACTCAGTAGCCAGAGAAAAAACGCCACGATGCTACCAATTACAATTGAAACAGGAATGACCATAACTGTCCATCTTATCATCTCTTTAATGATCGACAAATGTTCTTTAAATGAGATTGGTCTGCTATTCATATTAAGTCGTTTTTCATTTATGCAATTTGCAGTTTCTTGCAAAATGCGGTTTTTTGTAGGATGATGTAATAAACTTACCGAATCAAGGTTAAAGCTTTGATAAAATACTTAATAACGCAGAAACAAATGATAGGAATGAATTTTATGTCTCATGTAGGGGCTTTTTTGTGAATATATTGTATTCGAAAGAGGTATCTTTTATGTGATTCTTTTAAATGGCCGTAAGGAGGGTGAAAAGTACAAATGACTTGCTTTTTATTTTGGGCCCCTTCTCCAAAAAAACCTATCTGTAACACATTTTTTTTAAAAGGTATTACAGATAGGTTTTTTAACTTTAAACATATTAATCAAGATTTAGTATGTTTAATATTTAATTTCCAATGTTCTAATTTCATATTTTCTCAGAAGGTAAAAAATTTTGGTCGTTAATCGTATTCCATCCTCATCTCCTGAAATTGATCCTGTAAGTGGTCCTGAACAACCTTTTTGGTCGGTTATGATTCCAGTATATAATTGTACTGCTTACCTTAAAGAAGCCTTAGGAAGTGTACTTCTCCAAGACAAGGGAGTGGCAGATATGCAAATAGAGGTTGTTGATGATTGCAGCACTGACGGGGATGTTGAAGCTTTGGTTTTATTAATAGGAAATGGCCGTGTTTCTTATTTTAAACAGTCTGAAAACAAAGGAAGCTTAAGAAATTTCGAAACTTGTATTAACCGTGCTAAGGGGAAATACGTTCATCTGCTACATGGAGACGATAGAGTTGAAGTTGGCTTTTATGATGAAATAGCTGGTTTATTCGATAGGAATCCGCAAGCGGGCGCAGCCTTTACTAATTTTTCTTATATTGATTATCAAAGTGCCACGATAAATATTACAAATAAAAAAATTCAAAAAAATCAAGGGATCATAACTGATTTTCTATATAAAATAGCTGAGAAACAGCTAATTCAACCCCCCGCAATTGTAGTTAAGCGCACTACATATGAAAGTTTAGGCAGTTTTTACGCCATACATTTCGGGGAAGATTGGGAAATGTGGACAAGAATTGCGTCAAAATACCCTATTGCATACTCACCGAAATATTTAGCATCATATAGGGTAGGGCATGGCATTGGCATTAGTTATAAAAGTTTTCTAACCGGTCAAAACATCGTTGACATAACAACTGTAATCAATATAATTCAGAATTATTTGCCAGTAGAAAAACGTTCTAAATTAAAGAAAGCTTCATTTTCTTATTATGCCAAGTATTGTGTAAAAATTGCGAATGGTTTGTTATTGCAAAATAAAGTAGCAGCATTTATTCAATTAAGAGGTGCTTGGAAGATGGATAAAGGTATAATTACTATTTACTGGGTTCTTCGTTTTTATATCATGTATTTATTTCGTTATAAGGAAATTGAGCAAATGTTAAAAAGTAAAAAATTAAAAAAAATACGAACCTAATACTTTTTAAATAGGGTTTATGTCAATTATTCCAGACGAAAAAATATAAAAATAGCAATCAAAAATTTGCCAGATATAATAATCTGATAATCTAGGATAAATCACTGATGCGCAGGATTCCATTGACACCCCCAGAAATTTTACCAATTAGCGATCATGTTCACCGTCCGCTTTGGTCTGTAATGATCCCTGCGTACAATTGCTCAGATTATTTACTTGAGACAATTTTAAGTGTTTTGCAACAGGACTTGGGAGTTGAGATAATGCAAATTGAAGTTGTAGACGATTGTAGCACTGATTCAAATGTTGAAGAGTTAGTTCGAAACGTAGGAAATGGACGTGTATCTTATTACAGGCAAAAGGTTAATGTAGGAAGCCTAAGGAATTTTGAAACCTGTATTAATCGCTCAAGAGGTTATTATGTACATCTCTTACATGGTGATGACAGAGTAAAAAATGGTTATTATGCAGCCATTTCGTCCCTATTCGAAAGATTTCCAGAAGCAGGAGCAGCATTTTGCTCATGGGATCATATAAATAGCAATGGAGCCTATTCTCATTATTCAAGGCAAGAAGCAGAAGAGCCGTGTATCTTAGAAAATTGGTTATACAAACTAGCTGAATATCCCAGACTTCAATATGTTGCCATTACTGTTAAAAGAGAAATTTATGAAACGTTAGGAAGCTTTTATTTAGCTAATTACGGTGAAGATTGGGAAATGTGGGCTAGAATAGCAAAAAATTATCCTACTGCATACACCCCTAAAATACTTGCGGAATATCGTGAGCATACTAACTCAATTACATGGAGAAGTTATCAAAACGGACAAAATATAAAAGATATTGCAAAAGTAACAGCTGCCATTGCCAGTTATTTACCCAAAGCAGATCAACAAAAAAAATTAATAATAGCACGCAAGCATTATATATACTGGATCATAAATGAAACTTATGGGGCGTGGTTTTTCCATAAAAATAAAAAGATAGTTTATGGTCAGATACGTGCGGTTTTATTAACCTACAGAGACATATATGTATTAAGGCGGATCACTATTTTACTATTATATATTTGGACAGATTCCTATCGGAAATATTTTTTAAAAAATCCCAAATAATATTATGTCAATCACTTTACCCTATCATATCATACACATGCAATTAGCAGATCAGTTTAGTTATGATAAATTAAACGCTTCTCAAATTGAAAGGGTACAGTATTATATTGTTTTTTGGTGGCATGAAATTGCACTAGGTCAATTATATATAGAAGATATTAACAGGGATGGTACTCAGTTAAACATTTTGGAGGCAATTCTTCCTGCTTTAATTAAATATGCATTAGATAAAGAGATAATTAGCAAAGTAATAGCATCATTTGAACAGCAGGATTTTTTATCTTTTAATTGCATATTGGATCAAATACTGAAAAACTACCGATCAAATAATTTACCAAATAATGTTTCGATCTCAATTGTAGTTTGCACACGCAACCGTAGTGAAAGCTTAAAAAAATGCCTTGACAAAATAATTAATCAACTTCCTGCTCCAGGAGAAATAATAGTAATAGATAATGCCCCCACTGACGATAGCACGAAAGAAGTGGTAAAACTCTATGCTAACGTAATCTATTTTAAAGAACCGCGTGCGGGTCTAGACATTGCAAGAAATACAGGGGCATATCTGGCAAAATTTCCTATAGTTGCTTATACAGACGATGATGTTTGTGTAGATAAATTATGGGCTTACCGTGTATGGGAAACCTTTTTAGACGAATCAGTCAATGCAATGACTGGTTTGGTAATTGCAAATGAACTTGAAACGGAAAGTCAGCAGATTTTTGAGAAGTATTGGGGTTTTAACAAAGGGTATCAGGATATTTATTTTAACTCGGACTTTATTAATTGTGATGTGTTTGCTCCTAAAGTATGGGATATAGGAGCAGGTGCAAATATGGCATTTAGAAAAAGTGCAATTCAGGCGGTAAATTATTTTGATGATCGCTTAGATGTTGGTGCTGCCGGTTGTAGCGGGGATTCAGAAATCTGGTTTAAAATGTTATCAAAAGGTTTGATAATTCATTATAATCCCAGGGCAATAGTTTTTCACGATCACAGAAGAGAACTTAAGCAATTACACAAACAATTATTTGGATATATGCGAGGGCATGTTGCTGCGGCACTAATTCAACATTCACAGAATAGAAGATCAGGATATAGAAAATACATATTTAGAATGATGCCTAGATACTATCTTTTGTTGCTTAAGCTTGGGTTTCCTTATTATGAATTTAGATATCAGACTTTATGGAGTGAAATAAGCGGTCTTATCTCAGGAGTTGTCTTCTTTTACAAGCATAAAAGTACCTCCTCATATACATGCGATATACTAAAAAAATAGACTTAACAAAAATTACGATTTATTCGCGCTGCAAACCTATACCTTAATCCAACTTGTTTATGCAACCATGTAATCAGTAATCTGAACATAGTTATTATTCGATAAACAGTACAATCATCTATGGAAGATTTAACAGAATATGAGTGGGAAATTAAGTCAACAAGTTCCATTATTGATCTTAAATTAAAAGATACGTGGGAGTATAGAGATTTGCTTTGGTTGTTAATCAGACGTGACTTTGTTTCTGTTTACAAGCAAACTATATTGGGGCCAATATGGTTTTTGATTCAACCAATTATAACAACAATAACTTTTACCTTTGTTTTTGGAAAGCTTGCTGGATTATCTACAGATGGTGTTCCACAGCCTTTATTCTATATGGCGGGAATTACTATTTGGAATTACTTCTCAGATTGTATTAACAAAACGTCGAACGTTTTTAGAGAGAATGAATATATTTTTGGTAAAGTCTATTTCCCAAGACTTATTATGCCAATAAGTATAGTGTTTAGTAATTTAATAAGATTTGGAATTCAATTCATTCTGTTTTTGTTTGTATTGGGGTTTTATGCTTTTCATGGAACTGGTTTCCACCTTAATTGGGTAATACTATTATTTCCATTAATTATCCTTCAAATTGCGGCCCTGGGCTTAGGGGCTGGAATGATAATTTCTGCCTTGACAACAAAATATCGTGACCTGGCTTTTCTTTTTGCCTTTGGAATGCAATTACTAATGTACTCCACTACAGTGATTTATCCTTTGTCTGCTACCCCTATGCGGTTTAAGTGGATAGTTGAACTAAACCCAATGACCCCGGTCATAGAATTTTTTCGTTATAGCTTTTTGGGTAAAGGGGATTATTCGGATGCATCAATAGCTTATTCTGTATTAATTACTGTGGTTATACTTTTTGCTGGATTAGTAGTTTTTAATAAGGTTGAAAAAACTTTTGTCGATACAGTTTAATTAGTTTATTAACGCAGGGTCCTAAGCCTATTTTGAACCAGTTCTTTTGTTTTCAGCTAAATTAATTAGTGATTTGATAAATAACTTGAACCCTTTAATAGGTGAAATTCTGCCAGCAAAAATATCGGCCTGATGTTTTTGCAAATTATACAGCTCCATTTTTCCGATATTAATTTCATTGTTTAATTGATCAATTAACGAAGTCTTTTCGTGTTCGCTTTGTTTAATTTTTTCTGGGTGATAATAATCATTTATTTTTTTCTGACTAGCTGTTTTCTGCTTTGAAATAAGGAATAGATTCTGTCTATACCACCAATCTATTCTATCGTCGTCCCAGATTCTTTCTCTAAATAGATCATCAACAATAAAGCCCTTATTATTAAATTTTTCAACCCAATAACTAAATGGTTGTTCATTAACATGATTTTGACCACTCTGAAAAGGTAAGGCTGCAGAGAATAAAATAGTATCAGAATAAGTAGTCAGTAAATCGATGAGATTATTTGCTTTCTCTTTTGGTAAATGTTCACCTACTTCTAAACAAAGAGATAAATCATATTTCTTTTCTAAAAATAACGGTTCTCTCAGATCATGCTCAATAAAATTTTCAAGTGGTATCTCTAGTAATGTAGCATCCACATTAAAACTGTCTACTCCAAGTATATCGGAAACCCCCCTATCAATGAATACTTTTAACCAAGTTCCTAAGCCACACCCAATATCTATAACTGAGGATGGCTGAATAAACTCAAATAAAATAGGTATAAATGCCTGTGCAGCCGTAGTATTATGAACACCTGTTGTATGTATATAATTTATTTTATTCATGGCTTATAAAATTCCACTTGGTTTTTGGCACAACGTTACCAGTAAACGCCTGTATATATTGCTTGTTTCTTGTCATCCCTATTACTTCAAAAACCAGACTATCTAAATCTTCAATAAAGTTCTCCTTGCTATTTCCGAACCATATTGAAGCATGATACTTCCCATCTATCAGTTGCGGACTTTCAATATCTATGTTTATTTTTCCTTTTCCTGTTGTTTTAATTGATCTGGGATCGATCTGCTCTAATGACGGGTTTGACGCAAAAATTGGTTGACTATCTGAATTATAAATAATGAAACCCAAATGTGGTATATCCAGGTCTGTATCAACATTGTATTCCGCTTCGACAATTAACTTTGATCCTGACTGTTCTATTTTTACATACTTAAGATACTTAGTATAAAATTTTATATTCTTATTATCATTTCCTGCATTTAGATACTGTTGTATTATCTTCTCAGTTTTACCAATGTCTTGTAAAAGCCCATTATTTAAAAATATACACTTGGTACATAAAGACCTTATTGAACTCATTTGATGACTTACAAACAGGATTGTTCTGCCAGCTTCTTTACTAACAGCATCCATTTTACCTATACATTTTTTCTGAAATTCTATGTCCCCAACAGCTAAAATTTCATCTACAATTAATATTTCGGATTCCAGATACGCCGCAACAGCAAAAGCTAACCGAACATACATACCAGATGAATATCTCTTGACGGGAGTATCTATATACTTCTCTATGCCAGAAAAATCAACAATTTCATCAAATTTTCTGCTGATTTCACGTTTTCTCATTCCTAGAATTGTTCCATTCAGGAAAATATTTTCGCGGCCAGTCAGCTCAGGATGAAAACCAGTACCTACTTCTAGTAGGCTTGCTATCCTACCATTACCTTTAATATAACCTCTTGTAGGTGCGGTTACCCGGCTTAACAGTTTTAATAATGTACTCTTTCCGGCACCATTTCGCCCAATTATACCTACTGCTTCTCCTTGTTGTATCTCAAAATTTAAGTCTTTAAGACTCCAGACAAGTTCATTTCCATTCTTTATTAATGATTGATTTACTGCGCCTATTTTTAAAAAGGGATCTTCTTTTCCTCTCACTTTAGCAAACCAGCGAACAAGATCGTTAGATAGCGTTCCTGTACCAATAGTTCCTAATTGATACGCTTTTGAGAGATTTTCGGCATGGATTGCTACGGCCATATATTTAGATACAATTAGTTTTTATATTAATCACACTATACTTCCTTTTAACAAGATACATTTAACCCAAAGTAAAGTGCAATTATAATCAGTGTATAAAACGGTGATATGCTTTCGGGCGTGACTGTGATAACTGTCTACTTTGAGTTTTCTTTCTTATTAACCGTGACAGTAATATTAATACACAATTTTATGTTTTATTTTTAAACTTTTTGTATCAATCTTCTGATAATTCTATTCGGGGTGCTAGTGCGACTGTTCCTGAATTCGTTTTAGATTAAAGTGGCGTACCTTAATCAAAATGAACAACCCAAAGAAGAATATCAATCTACCAGGTTATTCCTTTTATAGGTATAATGATGCTTTTAAAAAGAACGTTCTAGACGATGTAGCCAAGGGTTTGATCAGCGAATTAAATCTGCTCTTTTATATAATATTGATAGGAAACGTATTTCACTCTGGAGAGAAGCTTTAAAACGTTCGTTATTTGCTAAGCTAGAAGTTCCAAAAGTTGTTCGGCTTTTCTCAGAATCAGTATCTGTTTCTGCGGTTATTGATTTAAATAATGAACTCAAATATGTAAAACACCAGCTCATTCATGAAAAATTACGTTCAGAAGTGATTGATAACAATTATCCAGTTTAGGAGTAACGAAGATGCTTCACATCCTGAATCATCAATCAGATTATAAAGAAGTATGTTCTGGCAGGGATAAATTTTAAGACTTTCTCAGCAGACATTCATTGCTATTCATCAAAAGGATAAAACGATGACAAATTCCAAACATCGATATATTCAATTTACTACTTTCACCATGCCAGTAAAGAATAAACCCTATCCAGATAAAAGACTATTCTCTTTTTTTGAAAGATTGATACCCAAAGTATGACTGTTTGACATCACTTCTAAAAGCTGGAAGATCAATACCAATGACCGTATGGGTTTACTGCTGGTCTGTTATCAAAATTGCATTGGTACAATTAGTGTTATTCCAATGGATAAAGAAAATAACTAAAAAGTGCCTATCTCGAATTCCCAACATTTAAATAAAAAGTGATTGAATCGGAATTTGAATTTAAAAGAAATCAATTAGGAAACGTACTTGCTTCAAACACCGCCACTATGTAAACTTTTCATAATCTAAGATCGGCAAGCCGCGTTTTTAACCTAAAACGAATTTAAGATTGAACAGTTCACGTTATTAAAACTACTGAAGAATTGATGATTGTAAAAACGGTTTGCCATATCCTATACCACAACTTATAAAGCTAAATATCCATGAAAACAGCAGTGATCAGCCCCGAAATTGAAATCATATCTCCTGAGTTACTTAAAAAAATGAATGCGTACTGGCGCGCAGCCAATTATCTGTCAGTCGGGCAAATTTACCTGTACGATAATCCGCTGCTAAAAGAGCCACTTAAACTCTCACATGTAAAGCCGCTAGTTGTGGGTCACTGGGGAACTACACCCGGCCAGAACTTTATTTATGTGCATTTAAACAGGGCTATTAAAGTGTATGACTTAAATATGTTTTACGTAGCCGGCCCAGGGCATGGTGGCCCTGCAATTGTTGGTAATGTATATCTTGAAGGCACCTGGACAGATGTTTATCCAAACGTAACCCAGGATGAAGAGGGCCTGAAGAAACTTTTTACCCAATTCTCATTCCCAGGGGGTATTTCAAGTCACGTTGCACCAACAACGCCAGGCTCTATCCATGAAGGCGGCGAACTAGGGTATTCTCTGAGTCATGCCTTTGGAGCCGCATTTGATAACCCAGACCTAATCGTGGCCTGTGTTATTGGTGATGGAGAAGCCGAAACGGGTCCCTTGGCAACTGCCTGGCATTCAAATAAATTCCTTAATCCAATTACTGACGGAACGGTACTACCAATACTGCATCTAAATGGCTATAAGATCAGTAATCCAACGTTATTTGCAAGAATTGAGCATGAAGAACTTGAAAAATTCCTGGAAGGTTGTGGTTGGACGCCTTATTTTGTTGAAGGAGATGACCCCGAATTTATGCACCAGTTAATGGCTGCTGCCATGGATAAAGTAATTAAGCAAATCCACCAGATCAAAAGTGATGCAATGGCGAATGGAAATGCAAGCCGGCCTCGCTGGCCAATGATCGTTTTACGTTCGCCAAAAGGATGGACCGGTCCTAAAATCGTGGATGGTCACCATGTTGAGGGCACCTTTCGGTCGCACCAGGTTCCGTTGTTAGTAGATGCCGGCCACCCGGAACATGTAGTACAATTAGAAACCTGGATGAAAAGCTATAAGCCTGAAGAACTGTTTGACGAAAACGGAACATTGCTGGCTGAACTGGCTGAGCTGGCACCGAAAGGTAACCGTCGGATGGGTTCAAATCCCCATACCAATGGCGGCACATTACTGCATGACTTGCGAATGCCTGATTTTTACCAGCATGCTGTTACAGTAGCCTCGCCAGGTGCAATAAGTGTAGGGGACACTTCTATACTCGGAAAGTTTTTGGCTGATATTGTGAAAAATAACCCTGATAATTTTCGGGTGTTTGGGCCCGATGAAACATTGTCTAATCTACTTGGAGCCATCTTTGAAACCACCAATCGTCAATGGGATGCCAGACAGGTTGAGTATGATGAATTTCTAGCCCCGGAAGGCCGTGTACTCGATTCCCAACTTAGTGAACACCAATGCGAAGGCTGGCTGGAAGGCTATTTATTGACAGGAAGACATGGCCTTTTCAATAGTTATGAAGCTTTTGTTCGTATCGTCGATTCAATGTTCAGCCAGCATGCCAAATGGCTTAAAGTAACCAAAGAACTGCCATGGAGACGAAATATAGCATCACTCAATTATCTATTGGCTTCGCATGTGTGGCAGCAGGATCATAACGGGTTTACGCATCAGGACCCTGGCTTCATTGATCACGTGATAAATAAAAAGGCAGATATTGTGCGTGTCTATTTACCGCCGGATGCCAATTGCCTCTTGTCAGTAACTGACCATTGTCTGCGAAGCAGGGACTATGTTAACGTAATCATTGCCGGCAAGCATGCACTACCACAATGGCTAACAATCGATGCGGCGGTTATACATTGCACCCAAGGCATTGGTATATGGCCATGGGCCAGTAATGACCAGGACTCAGAACCGGATGTAGTGATGGCTTGCTGCGGAGATACCCCTACGCTTGAGGTACTAGCTGCTGTTTCTTTACTTTGCGAACATCTCCCGAATCTAAAAGTGAGGGTTGTGAATGTTGTCGATCTGATGAAGTTACAGTCAGCCAGTGAACATCCCCATGGGCTGAACGACATGGATTATGATTCACTATTTACCACAGATAAACATATTGTTTTCGCATTTCATGGTTACCCCTGGTTAGTTCACCGCTTAACATATCGTCGTACTAACCGCAACCTTCATGTCAGGGGTTATAAGGAAGAGGGTACTATTACCACTCCTTTTGACATGCGTGTTCAGAACGATTTGGATAGGTTTCATCTGGTAATTGACGTGGTTGACCGCCTTGGTAATTTAGGTGCAAAGGGTTCTTACTTAAAACAAAAGATGCAGGATAAATTAATTGAACACAAGCATTTCATTGACATTCACGGTAAAGATATGCCGGAGATTCTTAACTGGAAATGGAACGTAACTAAACATGAATTAAAAAGGGCTTAGAGCGACTGCTAATGCTTTTATAGCAACGCCGACTTTAGCATGAATATGGGGTAGACGGTCACTTTATCAGTACTGTGCTCCCTTTCCATGCATAATGATCATATTTTTATTTTCTGTTTACGGGAAACAGGTTAATCGGTATTGATATCCGAACTGGTTTCACTTTGTTTTTTCGTAAGATTGACCTTTAAAAAACGGTTAAGCCAATATGTAGTTTCGACAGCTTGTGGTACAATTAAAACTTTCCGGCCAGATAACCAGCCTTCGGTCTTAATAACCATGACACAATAACAATCGGAAAGTCATCCTTCAGATTTTGTATAGCGAAAGTAGGGGCCATCCGGCTTGGCGTTGTTTTATAACTTTGAATTTTAGGTACATGATTTGCACATGATGCGATGTGTGAATCATGTAACTGATTTCCCAAATTATGTAATGTTTGGAACCCTTACAATAATCAATTTTGTTTGATCTTATGGTTAGATCTGAACGTGATGAAAAAAATAAAAAAATTAGTAGTTTTTGATCTTGATGGCACTTTGGCAGAAAGTAAGGTAGCTATTGACCCTGAAATAGCGGAACTATTAAACAGGTTGCTCCAAATTGCAAAGGTGTCGATCATCTCCGGTGGTGATTGGCCTCAGTTTCAAAAGCAGGTTTTGTCAAAGCTCAAAATAAAAGAATATTTAAAAAATCTGGTAATCCTGCCT
>JANLVJ010000065.1:0-234522 GCA_031363945.1 bacterium
CGTGATGAGGGCGGCGAACAGCCCGGACTGCGCGAAGCCGTCCGGAGTGATGCCCCCCAGTGCAAGGAGCACGCCGAATCCGACCGCGCCAGACACGACAGACAATCCCAGGTATTGCAGGTGGCGCTTGAGTACGAGATGCCAGCTTTTGAGAATCTAAAAACGGAATTGCTCAAGAGCCCTCAGATTACCAGATACACCGTAATACCGATAATATCCGACTAAGACGCTTTTAAGCCATTCTCCCGTTTCAGGAATCTTTCTGTGCATGCGCTTCCTAAGTGCTGATTTAATTTTCAGCACCTGCTCTCGCATCCTCTTCTTGACCAGTCGCCTTATAACCGTAAATTTTCCTTTCACCGTCTTTCCACAGATATGGGTAAAACCTAGAAATTCAAATGTTTCGGGTTTCTTAAAGCCTTTTCTCAATCGAGATTCATCCGCATACTTGCCAAATTCAAGGAGTTGAGTCTTTTCCTGATTGACAGAAAGGCCAAATTTTATAAGCCTCTCTTTCAACTCGAGTAAATAGCTTTCGGCATCTTGCTTAAACCGAAAACCCAGGATACTATCGTCTGCATAGCGGACAACAGCTACCTGACCTTCAGCTTTTCGTTCCCGCCATTATTTTGTCCAGAGATCACTTGCATAATGTAGGTAGATATTTGCCAGCAGCGAGGAAATGCTCCCCCCTTGCGGCGTTCCTTCTTCAACATAGCTTAAGATTCCCTGTTCCATCACCCCTGCTTTTAGCCATTTGCGTATCAGGCATATGATTCGCCTGTCAGCAATTCGATGCTCCATGAATTTGATCACCCATGAATGATCTACTTTCCCAAAGAAATTCTGGATGTCTGCATACAAAATCCAGCGCACTTTCCTTGTCATTATAGCCGCATACACAGCGTCTAATGCCTGGTGCTGGCTGCGTTTCGGCCGAAAACCGTACGAGAATCCCAGAAAGTCTGCCTCATATACCGTGGTTAACACCATCGTAACTGCTTTTTGGACAATCTTATCCTCCAATACGGTTACTCCCAAAGGACGTTTTGATCCGTCCCTTTTTGGTATATACATCCGGTGCACGGGCTTAGCCCGGTACCCTCCCCTCTTCAACCGACCTGATAAATTTATCAGGTTACTTTCTAATGCTTTCCCATATTCGCTATAGGTTTGTCCGTCCACACCGGGGGCCGCATTACGTTTTAAGCTGGAATAGGCTTTTTCCAGCAGGTCCAGATTCCATACATGGTGCATTAGGGAAGTGAAACGCAGTTTCTTATCCTGCTTCGCTTATTGATGTAGGACCATCAGCTTGTTTTGCATGGTTTCCCAGCCCTGTGTCTGGCCCATGTTAAGCTGTTGTTCCTTTCTTTTAGTTGAACCCCTTCCCTCCACGGACTCCGCAGACCCAACTCTCGACTGATCTTTGTTCACCCCTTTCATCGGTACTATGGGTTCATCACGCTTCCTGCCCTCATTCATAAGCTACACTTTTTATTATTTCCAAATGTTGGCCCTCGTTGCAAGCTAACAAGGGTCGGGGGCAGGATCTCCTGGTTCCTGTATAAAAAGTTTCCATACATGCATGGGGTCTCCGACCACGCGGGGCGGCTAATCATCTTGCCATTGCGATGAGTAACCTGTTGCCTTCCGTTGCGGATAAACACGTCGGCGCCCTAGACATCCCGATATTCGGGGCTCAATACCCAGCCTGTATGTGCCACTGCAGGCGCTTCATATTCAGCTTTGCAACTGAACATGCATGACTCGTGGTCAATGTGATTGGCTAAATCTTCATTGTGTGACTCTTTCATTCACTACTTTTTATCAGTTTAAATTAGCTCTCTATCTGTGTGACCAAGTCATATTGACCTGATCAATATTTCAGCTCAAATTTCTTGAGTCTTGTAATTTGGAAGTAGCTCGTGAATGCGTTTTGCAGGCCAGGAAGGCAGTAATTCTATTGTTTTCTTAAGCCAGGCGAAGAGTTCAATATTATTTTTCTTGCATGAACCCATAAAGCAATAGAGCATGGCTATTCGCTGGGCTCCTTCATGGCTGCCAGCAAACAGGAAAGCTTTGCGGCCTACAGCAATAGGACGTATTGAATTCTCAATCAGATTTGAATCAATTTCAAGCTCATTAGACTGTGTTTAGGTGAGCAGCTTTTTCCAGCGTTTTAATGCATAGTTCAAGGCTTTACCCATAGGACTTGAAGGTAATACCGCTTCATATTCCCGAAGTATATAAGCATGAAGCCTGTCGAGAATAGGGATGGCGGTTTCTTCACGCTGGCGTTTTCGCTCCGCATCAGAAAGCCCTTTAAAACACTTCACCCTTAAGGGATCTTTTCCCAGTTCCCGGGATATCAGACCGGCTAAGGAATAACATCCTTTGCGCATGTCTACAGCTGCGGCATACAGATAATACTGCAGTCTGGAATGATAGGCTAACATCCGGCTAGGTCACGTAGAAAACGGGCGCTGAACTCACCCTGAACTTCCAGCTTAAGTTCGCCGTCAGCAAAAAGCCTGGCCGTGAGAATTTCTTTTACTAGTTTTACGGGAAAAGTAGCGGGGCTCGACTGCTTTACTTTTAGGCCGTTGAATCCCGTTGATATCCAGGAACTGTATCACCATTCTGATAGGGGTGGCAAGTATGGGTCAGGTGCATATATCGAGTTATTAAAAGGGCACCCTGAAATCAAAATAAGTATGACAGAATATGGAGATCCGTATGAAAATGCGATTGCAGAAAGAATCAATGGAATACTGAAACATGAATTCAGACTTGATCAATTATTTCAATCAACTACCGAAAAGAAAGCCCACGTGACAAAGAGTATTAATGCTTATAACGAAATAAGACCCCATGCATCTTGCGATTTTCTAACTCCGAATCAGGCACATAAAGGATCGGGAATCTTAGAAAAAAGATGGAAAAATAATTACGCAAATAAGAAGCTTGAAGAGGCAGAATTGTTGGAACTTGTACATGAAATAAATTAAAATAAAAATCGGTACTAGTCGAAGTGGACCAGTACTATCACCTATCCAGTAAACTAAGCCACTGGTACTAATAGCCATTCAGGTGTGGAAAATAAAGATAGACCCATAAAAATAAATAGTGATTTAGCTCAAATTATCAAAATCTTAAATAAAAAAAAGGCGGGTTCGACATCGCAAAAAATACATTGCTAAGGTAAGGTAAAGGTATTAAAAATGGTATAAAGTGGATGTTTCGTTACGGAACTATCAAGTTCATTTGAGATTATTGAAAACTTGAATTACGGATGGCGAGCGCTTGATTCCAATGCAGTTATTCATAAATCTGTGAATAGTCCTAGAATTAATCGGTTACCGTGACATAGTATCAACAGTTACAAATAAGGCTGCGGGCGCTGGAATAGGAGAAAGAGATTTTAAAAAAGCGGTGGGCATTTTAAGTCTAAGGAACTAAACCGCATAAAGCTGAAATTTATAGTTATAATTTTTACAAGCTATTATATTTCTTTTTATTAGTTTAGATTAATTAAAATATTTTATGAAGAAATACTTAAAATTATCTGTCATAATTTTAACGGTCTTTGTAGTTAATGTGGGCAATAACATAAAGACAAGCTATTACCCCAGCGGCAATTTAGTTTCCTCTGCCCAGTTTCGAGCAGCTACGCCTGCTCAGAAAGCGCTGATATTTAAATCTGATCGTGACGTTCAACTCCTGAAAACTTTTAAAACGAAATGCATTAGCAAGGTTCTGGCAAGTAGTGTAAACTTTTTAGACCCTAACATAATTGTAAATGATAATTTTTTATCGAAATTGAACTGGGATAATTCAGAATTTATCAAAGAGTATTCAGAAGCAAAAGGCGCGGCGATTAGAGTAACAAAAAGATATGGCTTAGCCTCAGTGGTTTGTAAGAGCTGCTCAATCGGTGACAACCAAGGAAAGCTGACTAAAGCAGCCTCTGTATTTAAATTATTCAGAGAAAATCCAAATGAAGTAAAAGCATTTCTACAACCGAATAATATTCCAACTTTGAGCATTTCTTCTAACTCAATTAAACCTTCCCTTTCAATTGCAATGCCGATTAAACCTGGTGATGTTACTTCTTGTGAACATATCGCATTGGCTCCTTGCTAAGCTACATGTTTGGCAGGTGCAGGGATACCGCCGATAGCTATCGCATGTTCAGTTGTATACTATTGTAGCTTTTGTATGGGTCCAACTCGTAACCGTATTTGCCAATAACCTTTATTAAATAGTTAAATCATTTTTATATGCTTCCGGACTGGTTAATCTATGTTTCAAGTGCTGCTGCACTTTTATTATTTTACTGGATCTTTCGTATATCCCCGCTATCAAAAAGTCCCCTTTTTTCATTGTTTATTATATTTTTTTGTTTAATCTACTCGGGTGGTTTAATTGTTTACGGATATTATTTTCACAAAAATTCAATGTTTCTGCTTGCTGCTATAATTATTTTTTCAGCCAGTCACAAATTTTATGTGGAAATCTACCAGCCATTTGCGAAACAAACTCAACAGAAAAATTCGTGATTTATTTTTTGTATTTAAATGCGCCTATATCAATAAATACCCGAAAATGTAGAATTAACCATAAAAATTGAATGAAAATAGAGGTTATTTTTTGTGATAAGCCTGGTCTTTTACCGGGCACATTCCTTTTAAATTAAGTCTGATCCTGTCATTATTGTAGTAGTTAATATATTCTTTGAAATCTGATTTCAGCTCTTCAACTGAGTCGTATTTTTTAAGACAGAACATCTCGGATTTAATGGTCCCATAAAAGTTTTCTATGACTTTATTATCATAACAGTTTCCTTTTCTAGACATACTCTACCTGATACCCCTTCTACATAGAATACTGAAACATGAATTCAGAATTGATCAATTATTTCAATCAATGAACGAAATGAAAGTGCATGTGACTAAGAGTTTTAATGCTTAAAACGAGATTAGACCTCATGCATCTTGAGATTTTTTAACTCCGAATCAAGCACCTAAAGGATGGGGAATCTTAGTAAAAAAATGGAAAAATAATTATGCGAAAAAGAAGCTTGAAGATGTAGAATTGTTAGAATTTGTAAATGAAATAAATTAAAATAAAAATCGGTACTCTTCAAAGCGGACCAGTACTATCACCTATCCAGTAAACTAAGCCACTGGTCCTAGTAGCCATTCAGGAGTGGACAATAAAATTAAAATTAATTCTAGGTGAGTGCATACAAAGAACTGTAATATAATGACTAGCTCATTAGACTTTACTGCTCTGCTTGCAGCAGTGGCACATAGACTTGAAGTAAAATAAGAAATAACTTCAATACAAATGATTCAGATCAATGATTTGAATAAGCTTCGATACGCGCTTAAAAAGACTTTTTGGATATTTGAATACTTCACAAATACTCAAAAATAAAAAGCGATTTTAAGTTTCAAATACCTCTATAAACCCCGCTTAAAGTGATTTTAGATACTTTAAACGAGGTTTTTTTGTACCCGGAGCCGGGGTCGAACCGGCACGATCATTACAATCATTGGTGTTTGAGACCAACGCGTCTACCGATTCCGCCATCCGGGCGTCGGTATAAACTTGATTAGTCTTGAAAAAAAATATCTGCGACGAAATGATCGCAGATATTTCTGTATTTGGCTAAAATCAATGGAAAACTAAAGGTAGGATTATTATAGATAAAGCCTAACAAGAATTTGGTTTTAATATTACACAGCTTATAAATGGAAAATTATTTAATGATTAATTTGAGAATATCATTCCCGAAAGTGAAAACCATTAGCCCAATAATTATAAAAAAGCCAACCATTTGAGCTGTTTCAAGAAATTTCACACTTAAAGGTTTCCCTTTTATTATTTCTACCAGTAAAAACAAAGCATGACCACCATCAAGGGCTGGTATGGGCAATATATTCATAAAGGCCAAAGCCATTGAAAGCACTCCGGTTAAAAGCCAGAATCTAGCCCAGTCGAATTGTGAACCAAACATTTTGGCTACTCCTACAGGTCCTGATAAATTACGAGGGCTGATTTCACGCTTGAATATCTTTGAAAAAGCCTTTGCATTATCAGTAATTACTGAAAATGCCCGGTTTGAGCCAATTCCTAATGCAGCCAAAATCGAGTAGTTTTCACGTTTTATTTTAAAGTCGGGAATCTGATTCCCAAATCCCAGTTTACTACTGGTATCTGCAGCTACCTGCACATTAATAAGCTGTGCATTACGTAAAACGCCCAACGTAATATTTTTACCTTTATTAAGAATCAACTGCTGCTGAAACTGATCAAGAAAAGTGGTGATAACGCCATTCACAGAAACGATCTCATCTTTTTTTGCCAGGCCAGAAAGTGCAGCCCTGCCTTTTGGAACAAGTGAATCAACGATCGTTCTTACACGGGGGCTAAAAAGATCTTTTCGTGTGCCATATTTTGACATTTTATCAACAAAGTTTGATGGCACAAAAACGTTTACCATCTGATCTCCACGCTGAACATTCAATGTCACATTACCATAAAAAAGATCAGTGCTATATAAGTCATTATTCTTGACAACTGTTTTTGACCCGATTTTAATGACTTTATCTCCTGGCTTTAACCCAATTTCTGTTAAAGCCTGACCTGGCACTATACCGTTGGTATATTCAGACATGGCAATATAAGGCTCACCATATTTCATGGTTATGATCCAGAAAATTACTACGCCCAGCACAATATTTACTGCCACACCAGAAAGCATAACAATCAGGCGCTGCCAAGCAGGTTTTGAGCGAAACTCATCTGGTTTCGGGGGTAAAGCCATCTGCTCTTTATCCATCGATTCATCGATCATACCTGCAATCTTCACATATCCGCCCAAGGGTAACCAACCCACACCGAATTCAGTATCACCTCTTTTAAAACTAAAAAGTTTAAAGCCATAGGCATCAAAGAATAGAAAGAACTTTTCAACCTTTATGCCGAAGGCCCGGGCGGCCAGATAATGCCCAAGTTCATGCAGAATAATCAAAATTGCCAAGCCAAGAAGAACCTGGAATACCATAATTACAACACTCATATTACCTTATAACTTAAATTAAACTCAATGCTAATTTCCGGGTCTCTGAATCAGTCTCAACGAAATCATCATACCTGGGGCTTTTAATAAAATTTATCTTTTTCATACAATTTTCAATAACCTCACTCATTTCAAGGAAACCAAGCTGATTGTTTAAAAATCCGGCAACAACAACTTCATTTGCTGCATTTAGAATGCATGGCATATTACCACCCTGCTCTAAAGATTCTATTGCAAGAGCAAGATTACGGAAAGTTTTTGAATCAGGCTCGAGGAAGGTAAATGACGCACCGTTAAGAAAATTATAACGCTCATTTATATTACTTATTCTATCAGGATAGCCAAAAGCATACTGAATGGGCAGTTTCATATCAGGCACACCAAGCTGGGCTTTGATAGAGCCATCAACAAACTGTACCATAGAGTGAATAATTGATTGAGGATGAACAACTACATCAATTTTAGATGAAGGCAGATCAAAAAGCCATTTAGCTTCAATAATTTCCAAGCCCTTATTCATTAATGATGCTGAGTCAATGGTAATTTTAGATCCCATTGTCCAGTTAGGGTGTCTCAATGCCTGGGCTGGGGTAACAGATTTCAGAAAATCTGAGTTCTTTCCTAAAAAAGGCCCTCCTGATGCAGTGAGTATTAGTTTTTCAACTGATTCAATTTTCTCACCCAGCAAGCATTGAAAAATGGCTGAATGCTCTGAGTCTACCGGAAGTAAAATTGTACCGTGTTCCCTGGCCAGACGGGTAATCAGTTCGCCGGCAACAACAAGTGTTTCTTTATTGGCAAGAGCGACAGTTTTGCCATGTCTGAGTGCATTTATTGTTGGTAGCAAACCACAATACCCCACCAGTGCAGTTAGTACAATATCAATGTCAGGGCCGGTCACAACTTCAGCTATTGCCTGGATTCCAGACTGAACATCTGTTACATAACCCGCCAGCGCACTTTTTACTTCTTGATATTTTGCAGGATCAGCGATAATTACCGTATCAGGTCTGAATTCAATTGCCTGACTGATAAGTAATTCACTACTGGTATTACTTGTTAATACCCTTACCTTGAATTTGTCTATGTTAAGTCTGACTACATCAAGGGCTTGCCTGCCGATTGAGCCAGTTGAACCTAGAATGGCAATATTTTTAATTTTCCCGTTCATTGAATTTCTCAGTAAGCATAAGCCGCCAGTTTACTGGCAATTTCTCTATTATTAGCAAGCCTTGGCATTTTATTCTGCCCACCTAATTTACCCTCTTCTCGCATAAAAGAAATAAATGCGTTTTTTTTCATGCGTTTAATTTTAAGGTTTTGCAAGATACCACCCTGAATCAAGTCTTTATAGTAGGAATTTTTACTTTGCAGCACCGTATCAACTGCTATTCTAAATGCCTCAATGTCAACTGGCAGTTTCCCAAATTCAACAAACCATTCATGATAAGGCAATTCACCCTCGGGATTAACCTGGGGGGCAACAGTATATTCAATTACTTCGGCCTTCATTTGGGCTGAAACCAGTCTGATTGCATAATCGACTTCTTCAGCAATTACATGCTCACCAAAAGCACTGATAAAATGAGTTATTCTACCAGTGACCACTAACCTGTATGGTGCAATACTGGTGAATTTTACTGTATCTCCTAAGATATAACCCCAGAGCCCAGCATTTGTAGTAAGAACGATGGCATAATTTACATCACAGCATACATCTTTTAGTTCAATACGCGATTCCTGAGAGTTTTCAAGGCAATCAAGCGGAATAAATTCGTAAAAAATGCCATCATCTACCACCAGCAGCATACCTGGTTCTTTTCTTGTATCCTGATAAGCGATGAACCCTTCAGACGCTGGATATGTTTCGATCGTATCAATATTTGGTCCCATACTGTTTTCCATCCTTGACTGGTATGGCTCATAACTTACTCCTCCATAAACGTATACTGAAAGTTCAGGAAAGACCTCCTGTACAGCTTTTCCAGTGCGATGCCCGATACTGTCAAAAAACATCTGTACCCAAGGTGGAATTCCAGATATCAGCGTCAGTGGAGAGCTGAGAATTTCTGTCAGGATGGCCTCAATTTTGTTTTCCCAATCTTCAATACTATTTGTTTCAAGGTTTGGAACTTGATTATTCTGCAGATAAGCTGGAATATGGTGATTAACAATGCCTGATAGGCGTCCGGTTTTAATGCCTTGAATTGTCGTTAATTTTGGGCTCCCTGATAAAAATAAAAGTTTTCCATTTAAAAAAGAGGTTTTTCCCGTTTCATGGATATACATGAGTAAGGCATTTCTGGCTGAGTTTATATGGTTATTAATCGATTCTGTGGTAATAGGGATAAACTTGGTGCCAGAAGTTGTACCTGATGTTTTTGACAGATAAATAGGTTT
This sequence comes from bacterium, assembly GCA_031363945.1. Classification (GTDB taxonomy): domain Bacteria; phylum Bacteroidota; class Bacteroidia; order Sphingobacteriales; family Sphingobacteriaceae; genus JANLVJ01. Next base: position 9,491 of record JANLVJ010000065.1, read on the forward strand.
CCCAGGCCATAGTACATCTTCTTCTCCCGATTTAATCCTTTCTATATAGAATTTTAACTGCTCATAATCAGAAAGAGGGACCTGTTTTTTGAAATCTTCATAGGTTACAATTAAAGAAAATTGATGATCTCTACCAAAAGCAGTATTTGAAGCTTTTCTGATAAGGATATTAAATACTCTTTGCTGGCAGATTACTGCATTTTTGCGAACATAGTTGATATGCCAAGCCAAAACTGCTGCCAGAGGTTTACTTAAGATTGCTTTTAATCCCACTGCTTTAATTCTTTGCTTTTAATACCCAATAAAATCACTGTACTTTGAATAACACGCGCTTAAAAAAATCGGTCATAAAACCGATACCATAGGCGACGAGCTGAATAAAACTTGCAATTACACTGAGATACGCTATATAAATACTTTTTGTTACGATCACAGCATCGATTAGAATTGCCATGGCATACAGTAGTAATACACTGGCAGAAAGGTTAAAAAGATCATACCAGCGGAAAATAAAACTCAGGGCTATAAAGCCAAGAAAAACTGTAAAGGCCGCAGGAAAGAAATGAACAGGCTTTAGCGTCTTTGGAAAAAAGGTAAAAATATTAATTCTTGCCCTGCCGAAGAAGTGTAATTGATGATAAAACTGATTCATGCTGGTACGCCTTTTATGATAGACTACCGCATCAGCAATCAATGCGGCTTTAAAGCCCATCTGTTGCAGACGAATACTGAACTCAATATCTTCACCCAGACGGGTAATAATAAAACCTCGGGTCGCCTCATATACGCTACGGGAAATACCCATATTAAAACTTCGGGGATGAAAAGTACCTCCGAGATTTTTCTTTTTGCCTCTGATACCACCAGTTGTAAAAAATGAGGTCATGGCATAACTGATGGCCTTTTGAATCGAAGAAAATGATTCATGAGCAGCGTCAGGACCGCCATAGGAATCTAACTTTCCTAATTTAATGCCCTTGTCAACAGCTTCAAGATACTCGGGTGGTAAAATCACATCTGAATCTAAGATAATAAAGAAATCACCTTTGGCTCTTTCAAAACCGTAATTGCGAGAAAAACCCTGACCCGAATTTTCTTTCTTATAATACGTTATGTTAAGTAAATTATTAAAGGAGGCGACGACAGTTTCAGCATCTCTGGTAGAACCGTCTTCAATGACAAGCACTTCAAAGTTTTTTCGTGTCTGGTTGACCATGCTATCAAGTAGTTCCTTTATCTCCTGTGGTCTATTAAAAAGCGGTATTATAAAGGAATAAGTAAAACCAGAGCTATCTTTAATAACTATACTGCCATCAGTATTCACTTCAGGGCTATCAATACTGATCATATTATTTTTTCAATCTGGTAACTATTTCTTTCAGAACCGTTTCTGGAAACCAATTCTGCAAGAAAACCAGTTAGAAACAATTGGGAACCTAATAAGATCAATACAAGTCCGATAAAAAAAAGTGGTTGTTCAGTGACATCGCGGTTAAAGTGAATACCTTTAGAAATATCGTATAGTTTTCCAGCAATGATCCCAAATGCTATCAGAAACCCCATAAAAAAACAGAGGACGCCCATTGTACCAAAAAAATGCATTGGGCGCTTTCCAAATTTGCCCACAAAAAATATTGATAGCAGGTCTAAAAAACCATTTATAAATCTGCTGATGCCCCCAAATTTTGTGACTCCGTATTTACGGGGATAGTGAACAATAACCTGTTCAGCAATTTTTGTAAAACCTGCCCATTTCGCAATAACTGGTATGTATCGGTGCATTTCTCCGTAGACTTCAATATTTTTTACTACATCATTGCTATATGCTTTCAACCCACAATTAAAATCGTGCAGGTTATGAATTCCTGAAATAGACCTGGTAACTGCATTAAACAGCTTTGTCGGAATAGTTTTGGACATCGGGTCATGCCTGGTCTTTTTCCATCCTGATACAAGATCGAAACCTTCTAGTTTTATTTTGCTGTATAATGCTGGTATTTCATCAGGACTATCCTGGAGGTCAGCATCCATGGTTATGACTACGTCACCTCTTGCTTCTAGAAAACCCGTACTTAAAGCTGCTGACTTCCCATAATTACGCCTGAACTTTATTCCTCTTATATGTGCCTTATAAGCCTGAAGCTTTACAATAGTTTCCCATGAGCCATCATTACTGCCATCATCTACAAATAAAATTTCGTAGGTAAACCCATTAGCAAGCATCACCCTCGAAATCCAATCTTCTAGTTCTTCTAAAGATTCCTGCTCGTTGAAAAGCGGCAAAATTACCGAAATATCCATAAAAACTCAGACGCTAGTAAAAACCGGCTTATTCTTTTTAACAATTACCGCCAAAATCAGCGAAATAACAAGTGAGGCAATGACTGAAGATACCAGTGCAAGAAGAAATATTTTAGGAGTACCGGGATTACTGTCCGATTTCATGTTTTCAAGATTAGTATCTATCACACCCTGGGAGATTCCAGTTTTTAACAATTCTTTTTGAACCGTAGCAAATACAACTTCGCCTATCCTTTCTCCTAAACTTCGGTCAATAAAATTATAGAGTATAAAATTCCAGCTGTACTTTAGGCCCACACTTAAAAGTGTAATAATGATCGAAGAGCTGAAAGCCTGTGAATAAGACCAGAAACCCCCAGCCAGTTTACGTACACTTAGTATAAAAATACATAAGAGGCCAAACTCAAACAGCTGTAGCGCCCCACTTATGAACGTATTTGTGCTGTATAATGGGTTAACTAACCATGAAAGCAGATAAATAGCGACCATAATCAATCCAAGATAAAGACCGCATATCAGAGACTCTTTATAGATAATCTTTCGGGCAGTACTTTCTACGTCAGTATTTCTTGTATTTGCAATATCTTCAACCATTGTTATTAAGCTTCTAGTGGTAAACTGAAATTTTCTTGACCTAAGAAATATACCAACAAGCTGTAAAATACTGCATTTTCATATTTCTTATCTACACTCTCGACTAGAAACTGATTTAGTTCTTCATGGTCAGGAGCCGGATTCAGGAAAAATGATAATATCGGATAGAAGACGTCTTTCAAGGGAGCATCTGAAGGAACGAGTTTCGCTGCAGCACTAATTTCTGCATATCCGGTATCCATCAGTCCTTGATTTGAAATGATGTCTTCATAAATTTCATGCTCATCCTGAAAATCTTCATCTTCAACCAGCAAAAATTCATTAAGGTAATCGGGTAATGATGGCTCAATATCTTCTTGTTTACACTCGCGCAGGTAGAGAAATACATTCAGCATTTCTGTTCCCCGTTCAAGAGTATCATCTTCTATCTGTTGCCATTCTGGTGTATCAAGATAGTCTTCTTCAAACCTTAATGAATCTGTAGTGAAAAAATTGATCATTAGCAGATCAAAACAGAATTCCCTGAGATCATTAAATTCATCCTGAGAATCAAAATAATCGTCCATTGTTTTCAATTTCAGCATGAAATCTAATTTGAGTTCAAATATTTCAATCAGGGAATGATAAAGTGCTGAATGAGCAGGTTCTAGTTTGATCCCGGCTGAAAGATTACTAGTAATGCCAGTTTGGAAGCCTGCAATGGCTGCAAGAAGTGATTCCTGAACGTGTTGATCCATATAAAACGTTGATTAGTAGAAGCAAAAATGCACTGGTCAGGGGTATAAATTATGACCAGGCATTAAGATGTTAACAATTACAAAATAAAGATTTAATTTTTATAAAAATGGCCGTTTACGAATACGGCTAAAACTTTACCCTGAATTTCTTTTCCAAGCCATGGGCTGTTTAAAGATTTTGAGCCTAAATCTTCTTTCTTCAGAATCCATTTTAATGCAGGATCAAAAAGTGTGAAATTAGCTGCCTGCCCAATTTTTAATGCCGGGATCTCAAGCCCGAGAATAGTACGTGGGGAATAGGCCAGCAATTTGACAATTGTCTCAATTGAATCAGGACCAAGGGCCATATTTAATAAGGAATAACAGGTTTCTAAACCAATCATACCATAAGCAGCTGATTCGAATTCTACCTGTTTAACTTCTATTAGTTGAGGATTATGCTGACTGCAAACTGCATCGATCGTGCCATCGTATATGCCGGCAATCAGGGCCAGTTTGTCATTTAGCCCACGTAGTGGAGGTTTAACTTTATAATTACTGTCAAAGGCCGATAAATACCCATCATCAAGAATTAAGTGATGGGCAGCAACAGCTGCCGTCACCTTTAAACCACGTTTTTTTGCGACTCTGATAAGTTCAACAGAACCAGCAGTAGAAATAGTACTGAAGTGAATTCTACAGGAAGTATATTCAGCCAGCATCAGATCACGTGACACCATGAGTTCTTCGGCCAGTGAAGGAATTCCTTTCATACCCAGCACAAGCGTATTCAGACTTTCATGAACTTTTGCTCCGGCAGCTATTGACTGGTCTTCAGGATTTGACATAATCAAACCACCAAAATCTGATGTGTACTGTAAGGCGCGGGTTAAAAGGCCGGCATGCTGAACGGGCCTGTCTCCATCGCTGAAGGCCCTTACACCGGATAACCACATGTCATACATTTCAGCCATTTCTTTACCCTCACGTTTATGACTGATCGCACCGACAGGGATAATTTCAATTGGCTGTAAGGCTGCTTTATGTAAAATAAATTCAATTTCAGATTTTGAATGAAGAGCAGGCTCAGTATCCGGCATAAGGGCTAGTCCGGTAAAACCTCCTTTTATTGCCGCTCTGCTCCCACTTTCAAGGTCTTCACGTACTTCTTGACCGGGCTCACCAAATGTTGCATTCAAATCAAACCAGCCGGGCGACAGACAAGCCCCATTCATCTGGATAACTTCTGCATCACTTACGTTCAGGTTCTCACCAAATTGCCTAATCTGGCCATCCCGGATATGTATATCTTGTTGCTGACCGGTGAAACCCGAAAGAGGGTCGACCAGTTTGACTGATTTTATAAGCAGATTTTTATCGGTAAGGGGCATAATAAAAAAATCAAAGTTTAGCAATCAGACCAGTACCTTTTTTCTGGAATCAAACCAGATAATGCATTCTTCAAGGGCTAAAAAAACAAGGGACAAGATAAGGCAAACTTTCCAAAGCTGTGTACCCAGGCTGCTTTGTTTAATTTGATTCGAAAGGCTCTCTTTGCCCGGTTCAATGATGGCTGACACTTTTAAGCCTGTTAATTCGTGAAGCTCACCAAGGCTAAAAAAAGACATGATAGATTCATTGCGATTATAATTAAAAGCATACTCGTTCACCTGGGTATTCCCATTTTTTAGCGCATAAATACCATCATTATGAACCTGGGAACCAATATATAATGTAGTCAGATTTTTATTCTGTATTACTTCAGGGATTAATTCAATCGATTGAGATGAAAGTTTAAGACCTGTATGCACACCACCACTGAGATCAGCCAGGGGTAAAGAATGATCTTTCCCGATTTCATAATAGAGTGCCTGACGGCTGGCATGGGTTAATGCGAGCTGATACATAAGTGGTACGAAAAGTGCCTGACGCTGAATGGTTCCTCCAGCATCAGTGAAAGGTACTGCTGATTGATACCAGCGACCTTTTCCAAGATTATACAGGGCAAGCATCGGAAGATTTCCATTCATTCTGATGACTTTTTCTCTCAGTAATTGACTACGCTCTGTATATCGCACATAAAAATTGACAATTGGCAGTGTGGGGTTTGTTGGAAATTTATCAAAAACACCATCAAAAATATCGCTTTGCCTGTTTAAACTTTTCACGGCAAGCTGTTGATGCATCAGCGTATCAGGGAGATCAACATTGAATGAGCTGAGAAAACGCTTCATGCCTGTGATTGGCTGATCAGGAGATGGTAGGAATAAAACATTACCACCAGTAGCTAGAAAACGTGATAATTCAACATTTAAAGCTGTCGGTGGATTTTTTAACTGATCAAGAATAATTAATTGTTGACCGGCAATTGCCCCGTAATTAATATGATTTTCATCAACTGTTGTCAGATTAAAATACGGGTCTGCAGCATAAACAGCTCTGATAAACTTATTTTCAGGCCCCCCCCGAATAACCATGATTGATGCTGATGGTGAAACAGACCATGCACCGTAAAAATGATCGTCGAAGATGATCGGCTGATCAGTTAAAGTAACGACAAGTTTTTGTGAGCCTGAATCTTGTATGAGGTAATTTACCGTGTCATTGATTGCTGAATTTTCTGTCATTCTCACTGTTGAAACAGCCTTTAACTGGGCATTTATCTTTACCTGAATAGCAACAGTTACAGGCGCATGCCCTGCCTCGAAAGCACTCTCTTTGATACGGATGACTAATTTTTCTTTTTCTCCGACGCGCTGAATTTTATTCAAATTATAAACAGAATCGATATACAGGTTGCGCCTGTTGGTACCATTGAGGCGCACTAAGTTCAGGATCAATTTATCGTCACCTAATTTTAATGGGCCTCCGATCATGTTTTTCTGAAAATCAGAAATCAGAAAACTTTGACTGATAGCAGTCGGTTCCAGATCAAGCAGGGCATGCTGACGTGCCAGAATATCAGGAATAGTACGGCTCAATGGAGAAACCTGCACCTGGGTCAATAAATTTAAAAACTCTTCTCTGTAAACAAGTTGCTGGTGCCGCCCTTCAAAATCATTTGTCAAAAGCTGGAACCTGGTATTTAAATCAAAGGCCATTGCTACTTCACGCGCTTTCTGACGAGCAAGTTCTAGCAGGTTTCCCTGCGGGCCTGGCAAGGTCATACTGTATGAATTATCAACATAGACAGAAACCAGGCGATTTTGAACTTTTGACTTAACACCCTCTTTTGAAGGTATGTAAGGCTGGGCAAAAGCAAAAATTATCAGTAGAAAAGCAGTTAAACGGCAGATAAGTAAACCGTATTTCTTTAACTTGTCGCGTGAACGGCTCTGAGATTGAATCTGCTGAAGTAGCAAAACATTACTAAAATAAAGTTTTTTATACCTCCGGAGATTTAAATAGTGGATTCCTAATGGAATACCCAATAATATTGAGGTATACAGGAAAAAAGGATAAACAAATTCCATATCTCAAAAGTACCAATAAATGATACTTTTGCTTATTCAATAAAAAAACACGTTTGAAAACTTTAAAAATCGCAATCCAGAAGTCTGGACGACTGAACGAGAAATCAGTTGAGCTCTTAAAAAACAGTGGCTTTAGTTTCGATAATTATAAAAGCTCATTAATTTCTCCTGTTTCTAATTTTCCGCTTGAGATTTTATTTCTGCGCGATGATGATATTCCTGAGTACGTTCGTGACGGTATTGCAGATCTTGGAATTGCGGGTGAAAATGTCATAAAGGAATCTGGAGTTGAGGTAAATCACCTCGTTCCACTAGGGTTCGGAAAATGTACGATGAAAATTGCGGTACCTGTTATTACTGATATCGTGTCGATTGCAGATTTACATGGTAAATCAATTGCTACCAGCTACCCGTTGATACTGGAAGATTTCTTGCTGAAACACTCAATTAAAGCAGATATAAGAACCATTAGCGGATCTGTTGAAATTTCTACCAATCTTGGCCTTAGCCATGCCATTTGTGATATCGTATCAACAGGTGGTACCCTAAAAAGTAATGGATTAATGCCTTTCTGCAATGTGATGGATTCTGAGGCAATGCTTATAGGCAGACCTGGAATTCAGGAACATCCGATTGTGCAGGAAGTCATGCAGAGAATACGTGCTGTACTCAGAGCAAAAGACAATAAATATGTCGTTTTAAATATTGAACATAAAAACCTGGATTCAATTACATCGTTACTTCATGGGGTGCGCAGCCCAACTGTAGTACCGCTTGCTGAAAAAGGTTGGGTGGCTGTGCATACAGTTATTCCTGAAACAGATTTTTGGGAAAAAATAAATCAGCTAAAAAGCTCAGGAGCCCAGGGCATTGTGGTGCTCGCAATCGAAAAAATTATCATTTAATGCTTCTTAAACCTTATACATTACAGTCATTAACAACTGCTGAGAGATGGGATCTTGGAAGGGGCAGACATACATCTATGCAAGGTGCGCCCGATTTACTGGCAACAGTTGATAAAATCATGGTAACTGTTCATGACCGCGGTCTTGAGGCAATTGTTGAATATACGCATGAATTCGATCAGGTAAAGCTTGACAAACTCTTTATCGGGAAAAAAGAAATCTGTGCAATTGCAGCTGAAATAACCCCTGAGGCAGCGGTAGCCATAGATACAGCTTATCAAACGATTTATGCATACCATAAGGCCCAGCTAAAAGAAATTTCAAAAATTGAGACAGCAACAGGAATTACCTGCTGGCGTGAATCTAGGCCCGTAGATTGTGCAGGTCTATATATTCCTGGGGGAAGTGCCGTATTACCCAGTACATTTTTGATGCTGGGCATTCCCGCCTTACTGGCTGGTGTACCTGAACTGGTAGTTTGCAGCCCTCCTCAAAAAGAAGGAACCCTGATAAACCCCTATCTAGCCTATGTGGCCACCCTACTTGGTATTGAACGTATTTTTACAATTGGTGGTGTTCAGGCAATCACAGCAATGGGCTTTGGTATTGCCGGAATACCTAAGGCTGATAAAATTTTCGGTCCAGGCAATGCGTATGTCACGGCAGCAAAACAGCTTATACAGCAGCGTGCAATGGTAGCTATTGATATGCCTGCCGGACCTTCTGAAGTACTGGTCATTGCCGATAATCTGGCAGACCCAGCATTTGCTGCTGCTGATCTGCTTGCTCAGGCAGAACATGGCCCCACTAGTCAGGTTGTGCTTGTCAGTAATTCAACTACATTCTTAACGGCAGTAAATAGAGAACTTGAAAAGCAGTTAGACCGCTTGCCAAGGTCAGGTATTGCTGCCAAAGCACTTCAGAACTCATTTAGCCTTTTAACCACTGATATTGATCAGGCCATAGAATTTTCAAATGTATATGCTCCTGAACACTTGATCTTGCTTTTAGAAGAAGCTGAAAAATACACTTCAAAAATAAGTTCTGCAGGCTCTGTTTTTCTAGGATCCTGGTCACCTGAATCAGTAGGAGATTATGCTTCGGGTACAAACCATACACTGCCAACTTCAGGTTATGCAAGAATGTACTCTGGGCTTGGTGTTGATTCATTTCAAAAGCAGATAAGTTTCCAACAACTTACCGCTGAAGGCCTGCAATACATCGGACCTACGGTCGAAAAACTTGCTGAAATTGAAGGTCTGCATGCACATGGGATGGCAGTGACCATAAGGCTTGAAAAACTCTCTCAATTAATTTCTGGCCCGACTGCCTGACCATACCAAAAACACGAAGAAAGTGAAAAACATACAATCGCTGGTGCGGGATAATATCATGGCTATGGACGCCTATTCATCGGCCAGGAGTCTATATACCTCGGGAATTTTCTTTGATGCCAATGAAAATCCGTATAATATTTTTGAAGCCCAGGCAGGTGGAATTGAGGTAAACAGATACCCTGACGGAAAAAATGCTGAATTACGTAAAAGCCTTGGGCTATTATATGGTTTATCTGCAACTCAGGTTGCTGTCGGAAATGGCAGTGATGAACTAATTGATCTGCTGATCAGGATTTTTTGCCGTCCTGGCCTTGATGAAATTATTATTTGTCCGCCTACGTTTGGCATGTACCGGGTATCAGCAAATATGAATGATGTTTCAGTTTGTGAAATTCCGCTAAAAAATTATTCGCTGGATATTGATGGAATTAGTGCAGCAATAACTGCCAGTACAAAGATTTTATTTATCTGTAACCCTAATAATCCTACAGGCTCAACTACAGCAAGAAGTGAAATAATTGCATTAGCCGAAAAATTTAATCTGATTGTAGTGGTCGATGAAGCATATGGAGACTTCATGGATGATGAGTCGCTTATCAGCGCTATTGACAAGCATGAAAATCTGGTTGTTTTACGTACATTATCAAAAGCTTTTGCACTTGCAGGAGCAAGACTGGGTATTGTCATGTCTTCAGAATTTATAATTAGCCTGGTTCAGAAAGTTAAATTCCCATATAATATAAACAGCTTGAGTACTGATGTTATCTTGAATGCCCTTTTAGAAAAAGATAAAGTTGAAAAGTCGGTTCTGGCATTAAAAGTCATGCGCAATGAGATGGAAACTGAGTTAAAAACCTATGAAGAAATTGTAGAGATTATTCCAAGCCAGGCTAATTTTTTATGTATCAGGTTTACCGATAGTCTGTTTGTTTTTGAAGCCCTGGTAAAAAATGATATTATCACTCGCAGGATTGCACCAGGATATGGAATGCAGAATATACTACGTATTAGTATCGGTACAGCTGAACAGAATAAATTGCTTCTTGATACACTTGAAAGAACACTTACCAAAGTTAAAGCATAGCTTAAAAAGGAAGTCAATCTCTGATCTTAACTTAATCAAAGCATAGCTTACGTGAAGGATAATTACTGATGCTGGTCAATTCATAGCTAATGGGCAATTATTGACTTTAGTTAAAGCTTAATTTACACTACCAATAAAATAATCTTACTGATGAAAAGCGTATTATTTGTTGACCGGGATGGCACCATTATAAAAGAACCAGCTGATGAGCAAATAGACAGTCTTGAAAAGCTTGAATTTCTACCTTATGCAATCTCATCACTGAAAAAGCTACAAAATCTAGGCTTTACCCTTGTTATGGTGAGTAATCAGGATGGCTTAGGCACAGCCTCTTTCCCGACAGAAACATTTTGGGGCCCTCAAAATAAAATGCTTGAGATTTTACAAAACGAAGGCGTCATATTTGAAGAAATCTTTATAGATGCTAGTTTACCTTTAGAAAATAGCCCGAATCGTAAGCCTGGAATCGGAATGCTGATTAACTATCTGTCATCAAATTCAATCAATCTTGAAAATTCATTTACCATTGGTGATCGTATCACCGATATCAAACTTGCACGGAATATTGGCTGTAAAAGTATTTATATAGAAGTAGCGACAACGTTAGCGGCCAAGGCAGAAGAAGCGTCAACTGCGATACCAGGCTTTGCAGCCCCAACATCAGAAGCGTCTTTGGAAGTGCCGTCATCAACAAAAGCGGAGGCTGATTTCAGTTCATCCTCTTGGCTTGATATTACCGCTTACCTGCGTAAACGATCAGGCAGGCAGGTTATCCTTGATCGCAATACAGCCGAAACCCGTATTCATGTAGAACTTAACCTTGATGGTGAAGGAATTCATGAAATCGATACAGGCCTGAAATTTTATGACCATATGCTTGACCAGCTGTCAAGACATTCGGGTATGAATCTGAAACTAACAGTTAAGGGTGATCTTGAAATTGATGAGCATCATACTATCGAAGATAGTGCCATTGCTCTTGGCATGGCCATGCGTGAAGCTATGGGTGACAAAAAAGGCATGGAACGCTATGGTTTTCTGCTTCCAATGGATGAAGCACTTGTGCAGTGTGCCATAGATTTCTCTGGAAGATCATGGTTCATTTTTTCAGGAAAATTTGACCGTGAATATGTTGGTGACTTCCCCACAGAAATGCTCGAACACTGGATGAAATCTTTTTCAGATCATGCAGGATTAAATTTAAATTTAAACATTCTAGCGGGTCAGAATACTCATCATAAGATTGAAGCATCTTTTAAAGCGCTGGCTCGTTGCATCAGACAGGCAATTGCTGTAACCAGTGAGGTCTTACCAACAACAAAAGGGGTCATATGAGTAATACTATCGGAATAATAGATTACGGAGCTGGAAATATCTTTTCACTTACCTGCGCTTTAGACCGTCAGCACCTATCTTACCGGATGGTAAAAACCGAAGACGATTTTCATAACTGTGACAGATACATCATTCCTGGTGTGGGTCATGCAGGGGCAGCCATGAAAAAGTTAGAACAAACCGGCCTGATTCATCTGATCAGAGACACCAAAAAACCTATTCTGGGGATATGTGTAGGTATGCAGCTTTTAACTGATTTTTCTGAAGAGGGAAATAGTACATTAATGGGTATTGTACCCGTAAACACAAAACTATTTACGTTTAAAGATATCAAGGTGCCACATATAGGGTGGAATACTGTTACAGGTTTAAAAGACGACCTTTTATTCAAGGGCCTGCCCGCAGATTGCCACTTCTATTTTGTGCATTCCTATTTTATTGAATTTAATCTTAATTTTACAACTGGCTCTACTCTATATGGTACGGTTTTTTCAGCATCAGTGAGAAAAGAAAACTTCAGAGGTCTTCAGTTTCATCCTGAAAAATCAGGAGAGAATGGCGAGCGGGTACTGAACAATTTTTATCATTTAATAAATTAACACTTCATTTATGTATGTAATTCCGGCCATTGACATTCTCGACAGAAAAGTTGTCAGGTTAAGAGAAGGCGACTATAGTCAGGTCACCTCATATCAGGTTTCTCTTGAAGAAATGTTAGAACAATTACAGTCTCAGGGTACTGATTTTGTGCATATTATTGATTTAAATGGGGCTAAAGGTGATTTCTCTAATCAGGATTACCTGGTAAAGATCTTAAAAAAGTCACCGATGAAAATTCAGTACGGCGGTGGCATACGTAGCCTTGAAAAAGTAAAAGAACTCATCGATCTGGGGTTTGACCGCCTAATAATTGGTACTCTTGCCCTTACCCAGCCTGACTTTCTTGAAAACCTAAGCAAAGAATTATGTCATAAAGAGAAATTCTCAGATAATATTGTCATTGCTATTGATGTACTCGACGAGGTCATTAAATACAGTGGCTGGATGGAGGCTTCACCTATCAAATTATTAGATTATATGGACAAGTGCACTTCACTCGGCTATTTCCGGTTTTTGTGTACTGATATTAATAAAGATGGAAAAATGGGTGGTACTGGCATAGCCCTTTATAAAAAGCTTATTGCCCATTCACCCTTTATTAAACTTATAGCTTCTGGAGGAATCAGTTCTCTTGACGACCTACGTGAGCTTTCAGCCATAAGGGTTGAGGCGGCAGTGGTTGGTAAAGCAATGTACGAAGGCAAGGTTACAAACGAAGAAATAAAAGACTGGAATTTACAGGCACTGGTTAATTTTTAAGGATGCTTGCAAAGCGTATAATCCCCTGTCTAGATATCAAAAATGGGAGAACAGTTAAAGGGATTAATTTTATTGACCTGATCGATGCAGGTGATCCTGTAGAACTAGCCGTAAATTATAGTTTGCAAGGTGCAGACGAGCTGGTATTTCTTGATATCAGTGCCTCTGAAGAAAAGCGTAAAACCCTTCTTCCCCTTATTCGTGAAATTGCAAGGCATATCAATATCCCATTTACCATTGGTGGTGGCATCAGTGAATTAAATGATGCCCATGCTTTATTGAATGCTGGTGCTGATAAAATTTCACTTAATTCATCTGCAGTTAAAAATCCAGGAATTATTGATTTATTCGCGGCACATTTCGGGAGTCAGTTCGTCGTAGTTGCCGCTGATACGCGCCTGTGCGGAACAAGAAACCTGATACATTTAACTGGAGGAAAAGAAGCTACCGAGATTGAAACAGAAAACTGGATCAATGAAGCAGTTTCAAGAGGAGCCGGTGAAATTTTACTGACTTCAATGGATCATGATGGAACAAAAAACGGTTTTGATCTTGAACTTCTGGCCCAAATTAATAAAACGTTACCCATTCCATTGATCGCATCAGGAGGGGCGGGAACTGAACAAGACTTCATTGATGTTTTTAAAATTGCCAGAGTTGATGCGGCATTGGCTGCTTCTGTCTTCCATTTTGGAGAAATAATGATTCCTGAACTAAAGCGTGATTTAATAAAGCACAATATACCTGTGCGTTTACATTAGGTCTCGCACAATAAAATGATTTAACCATGGAAACCAAGATACGCCCTGACTTTGAAAAAGGCGACGGACTTATACCAGTCATCATACAAGACAGTGTAACTCTCGAGGTATTGATGCTGGGCTATATGAATGAAGAGGCTTGGGAAAAAACAAATTTAGAGAATAAGGTCTGTTTCTACTCGAGATCTAAAAAACGACTTTGGACGAAGGGTGAAGAGAGTGGAAATTTCTTGTATTTTATCAAAGCCCATATTGATTGTGATCAGGATACGTTGCTACTATTTGTTAGGCCTGTTGGCAATACCTGTCATACCGGGTCACGCTCATGTTTTAAGACAGAATATTCATCAAATTTCATTTTTTTTCTCGAACAAATTATCGAAGATCGTTTTAACCAGTCACCTGAATCGTCTTATGTAGCTGGTTTACATCAGAAGGGGCTGGCAAAAATTGCACAGAAGGTAGGTGAAGAGGCAGTCGAAACAGTGATAGCAAGCTTAGTCGAAGATGAAAAACATTTTATCGATGAAAGTTCTGACCTGCTCTTCCATCTAATTGTGTTGCTTAAAGAGAAAGGATATTCTTTACAAAGAATTGCAGAAAACCTTAAAACCAGGCATAAAGAATAGGCTCAGCTTGTAGCCTACAGTAAATATTATCAAATATTACTACAAAAGCATTTTGTGATACCATGTAGCATATAATATTTGAACAAATGGAAATTAAATTAAAATTTTAAACTTGAGTAAAATTTACCCCAATTAAATAAAAATTAAGAATCAGGTAAAATAATACTTTTTAAAAGCCAGAAAACCCAGTTTAAGACAGCTTAACTGGGTTTTCTAGTTTTAAATGAGATAATGTTGAATAACTTACAAGTTTTCCTACCTGTCATTGGTTACCACTTTTCTTCGTCTTACCGTCCTGCCTTTAGCATGTGATTTATTTTTGTCAGTTTCATTTCCGATTACATACCCTGCACCTGCACCAAGAACTCCACCGATCAGGGCCCCTTCACCTCCACCGGCAACGGCACCAATAACGGCTCCACTTCCACCACCAATTGCTGCTCCTTTTGCTCTTCTTGACCAGCCACGTCTATGCCTTGTTGAAGTCGTTACCGTACGCTGGGTCGCAAGCAAATCAGAACAAACCGTTGTTGCTGTGACTGCTATAAATAAGACTGAAATAAAAAATCTTTTCATCTCTATTAGTTAATTAAGTTAAATCTTCAAAGTAAACTAACCGTATGAATTAAAGTTAGTATTAACAAATACCTTACCATTCCGGAACAGTCAAAAAATTCTCATCAGTGAATGAAACGTATGTGTGTAAGTTTTGTTCCCGGTATTATAGATTCCCAAGTCATCGATTTTATCAATCCGAACCTGACCTGATGCATGAAATATTGTTTCTCTGCCTGTGAGAATACCAACATGTATGATCTTGCCCACGTCATTAACAAAAAAAGCAAGATCACCAGCAAGAGCATCATTCAGAGACGGTACCGATCTACCTGTTAAAGCCTGATCAGCAGCATCTCTTGGAATTTTCACTCCGGCAAATCTTGAAAATAATTGAGTCAGACCCGAACAGTCAATACCATAAATTGAGCGCCCTCCCCATTGATATGGAGCATTAGCGTAGAGGAGCATGAACCTCTCTAGTAATTTTTCAGAAAAAGGGCTAAACCGTGTGATATCGCCTTTAACAGTAAAAAGTTCATTAGCAATGCTGCAAAATCCATTCTTAAAAGAAGGCAATATTGAACCATTCAAGATCTTAAAGTCTGAAAAATGGTTTGATACAAAATCTTCTGGACATTTACTTACGACAGAATAGGGGATTAGTTCAGTATAAAGCTCAAAACTAATATATGGGTCAACAGTTTCGAGATCTAAAAATTCAGATTCACTAATCGATTTGTATTGTTTAGAATCTATGAAGCCAATGTAAGAATCATGAGCAATTCGAATTTTTATCCAGGTAGATTGTTTCTCAAGAATGGTAAAATGTTCACCAAAAAGTAGCTGGCTTACCTGTTCCTGACGGTCACCAGGAGCTGCACGCACAGGAACTAAACTCAGGTGGGTAATACCGTATTCCAAAATAAATCGCTAAGGCTTAATTATCCAAATGCAACCAGCCTTTTTTAGCAAGCAGTTGTTCAGTACTCTCACGTACATCTTCATCATCTACACAACAATCAACAGGGCATACTGCGGCGCACTGAGGCTCATCGTGAAAACCTTTGCATTCAGTACACTTATCAGAAACAATAAAGTACACTTCATCAGAGGCAGCATCATTTGCTGTATCAGCATTAATTTCAGTTCCATCTAGCTTGGTTACCAGTCCTTTAAGACCTGTTCCATCACCGTACCGCCAGGCAGCACCGGCATCATATATTGCATTATTAGGGCACTCTGGTTCACAAGCCCCGCAATTAATGCATTCATCTGTTATCTTGATCGCCATTTTATAAATTCTTAACCTGTAAATATAACACTAATTCTACTATTCAGTTTTCTGTATTTTTGCGTCGATGTATACAACCCAAATAGACCAAAACCTGATCATAAAATCGTTTTACACGCTTTCTGCATACATATCAGACGAAGGTAATAAAATCAAATCTACTGTTGAAAAAGCCTGTGTTCATAATGCCTGGTTTACCCAGGAAAGTGTACGATTTGCCCTTAAAGCACTTGCAGAAAGCATGAAAGAAGAAAACGTAAAACACTGGCTTTCATTGTATCCTGAATTAAATCTTTCAACTGCAGTTCCAAAACGGGTAGCACTTGTTATGGCAGGAAATATTCCTGCAGTAGGCTTTCATGATATCATTTGCGTACTGGCATCCGGAAATATCGCTTTATTAAAGCTCTCAAGTCAGGATACAATACTGATACCTTTCTTACTTGAAGAGCTGTCACGTATTGAACCTGCCTTTAAAAGCCACTATCAAATACTTGAACGGCTTGAAGGCTTTGACGCCGTAATTGCAACAGGGAGTAATAATAGTTCAAGGTATTTCGATTACTATTTTGGGCGTTATCCAAATATCATTCGTAAAAACCGAAATTCTGTTGCGGTATTAAAAGGTACTGAAACTGCAGAAGAGCTACAATTGCTGGGTCAGGATATATTCATGTATTTTGGTTTAGGTTGTAGAAATGTTGCCAAATTATATGTTCCTGAAGGTTATTCTTTCAATCCCTTTTTCGAGGCAATAGAGCCTTGGAGCCGTCTGCTTGATATGCATAAGTATGCACACAATTATGATTACCAGCTTACGCTTAAGCTACTCAGTCAAACGGTTCATTATTCAAATGGTTTTTTTATTCTTGTTGAGAATGAATCATTGCATTCTGCTATATCTGTGCTGCATTATGAAACTTATACCAGTATTGATCAGCTGAAAGCTCTCTTATTAGAAAAAGCTGATGCCATTCAATGTACTGTCAGTATCATAAATGGACTGTCGGGAAGGTTGGATCTGGGAAGCACCCAACAACCACAATTATGGGATTACGCAGATAATATTGATACGATGAAATTTTTATTGGCTCAATGATAATTTAAATCTGGTTTTGTAGATAAGGCCTCATTAACTACATTTGTTAAGTGTATATTATCAAGGTAAAAGGGATCGCAAAAATCCCTGATTATATCCAGCTTAGAGATGAAACGTTCACATTACTGGCATATTTCAGGGTAGACCGCCCAGAAAAAGCGCTGGAAAAATGTGGGCTAACCGTTCATGCTGAATATATCAATGGAATGATCAAAGATTTACCTTTTGGAAAAATCGTTAAATTAGAATTTTAATGGATGATCAATTAGTTATTAGCCTGGATAATGTTGATATTTTTCAAAAAGAACATCTTGTATTATCCCAGGTTATCCTGCACATCAAAAAAGGTGAATTTGTTTATCTGATCGGTCATACAGGAAGTGGAAAAAGCAGCCTTTTAAAAACACTTTATGGTGAATTACATATAAACCATGGTGAAGCAGAAGTTGCAGGATATAATTTAAATACGATCAGAAAAAAAGAAATTCCATTTCTTCGGCGTAAAATCGGTATCGTTTTTCAGGATTTTCAATTACTAACTGATCGCAGTATAGAGGAAAATTTTATGTTTGTTTTAAGAGCAACCGGATGGAAAGAAAAGCCAGTTATGCTTGCCAGAATGCGGGAAGTGCTTGATATGGTAGGTTTAAGAGCGAAGCTTAATAAAATGCCTTATGAACTGTCAGGAGGTGAACAGCAGCGCATGGTGATTGCCAGAGCCTTACTAAACCATCCCCAAATTATTCTTGCAGATGAGCCAACAGGAAATCTGGATCCTGAAAAATCGTTGGAAATCATGAATACCCTGCTAAATATCAGTAAATTGGGCACAGCCGTTTTAATGGCTACCCATAATTATGGCATCATCAATAAGTTCCCGAATAGAGTGGTACGTTGTGAAAATGGTAAAGTCCTTGAAAATGCTAACCAGGCAATTTAAAAGTACAGATAAAAAAAATTACGCTCCAAGCCGGTCAGTTTATTATAACCCGACCAAAACGCTAAATTTACTGCTTCTTACTGCTCTCTTCTTTTTAAATCTAAATCTGGCTAAGGCACAGGTTTCTCTGAGTTTTCATATTGGTACAGGGCCTCGCTGGGCTCCTGTTGCATACAGTCACACTACCCGTTATTATTATTTCCCTGAATATGACCTTTATTTTGATGCCCTCAGGAATGGGTACTACTATAATGAAGGTGAAGGATGGTTTTTCACGCCTGTACTTCCTTTTGGTTTCCACGAAGCCCAGCTATATACCACCGAAAAAGTGGTTATCAGTTATTATGGTCAACATCCTTACAATCATTTCAGTAGTCATCGCCTGAGATATGTTGAACGTTATCATCCAGGTTGGAGAAATCATGGGTATTACAGACCAGGAAAACCACTTAGACCTGGCAGACCACCTATTAGACCAGGTAAACCACATGAAGGCTACAGACCAGGCAAACCTCAAATTCAACCAACAAGACCGATTACTCCTGACAGACCTCAGATTCAGCCTGCAAGGCCAGTATCACCAGTCAGACCACAGATTCAACCCGCAAGGCCTGTTTCACCAGGAAGACCAGGCGGGATGAACGGACCGTCAAGACCAGGTTTGAATGGACCATCAAGACCAGACAGGTCAGGATCTCCAAGATCACCTAATCCCTTATAAACAGTCGGACAAGGCAGAAACAACAAATTACGTCATTCAGGTTTAAATTAACATGACAGCTTGTCGGTAATTCACCGATGGCAAAACATTTGATATCTCTGAAGAAAATCAGATTATGCGTAATTTTGCAGATTTATTACGAAATAAGAAGAAAGAGATGAAACATACAGAAGAAAAGGAGAATACAGCTAAGCAGAACAAAGGAAGTCAGGAAGAAAACTTAGATCAAAACGATCATGAATCTATTGATGAACAGGTAATTACGGATGGTAAAGTATATGATGAATTTGAGAATCTATCGCTGTCTGATCTGCAGGCTACTGCCACTTCAGGTGCTTTAGAAGATGCAGATGATATTGAAACTGACCTCAGTTCTGAACAAAAACTGGGTCGTCAGGTAGAAAAGCTGACAAAGGAACTGACAGAATCGAACGATAAATACCTGCGTATGGTAGCTGAATTTGATAATTTCAGAAAAAGAACAAGTAAAGAACGAATGGACCTGTTTAAAACTGCAGGCAAAGATATTTTGGTTTCAATTATCCCGGTAATGGATGATTTTGAACGCGCAGAAAAGGCCCTTGCCAAAACGACAGATGTTCAGTCTGTTAAAGACGGGTTGGCAATTGTTGCAGGAAAGCTAAAGTCGATTTTGGTTCAGCAAGGTCTGAAAGAGATGAAAACCATTGGTGAAACTTTTGATACAGATTTACATGAGGCTATCACCAAAATTCCTGCGCCTTCACCTAACATGAAAGGTAAGGTAATTGACGAAGTTGAAAAAGGTTACTTGCTGAATGATAAAGTTATCAGATTCGCAAAAGTTATCATAGGAGAATAAAATGGCGGGGAAAAAAGATTATTACGATGTATTAGGGGTCAGCAGATCAGCTGAAGCCGATGAAATTAAAAAATCATATCGGAAGCTTGCTATCAAGTTTCACCCTGATAAAAACCCAGACGATAAACTGGCAGAGGATCAGTTTAAAGAGGCTGCAGAAGCTTATGACGTACTAAGTAATCCTGATAAACGTAGGAAATACGATCAGTTCGGTCATCAGGGTGGTGCTGGCGGCAGCGGTGGCTACAGGGGTGAAAACATGAATATGGAAGATATCTTCAGCCAGTTCGGAGATATTTTCGGTGGTGGTGGGGGAAGCCCTTTTGGTGGGCGTTCAGGTGGGGGTCGGCGGGTAACTAAGGGTACCAACCTACGAATAAAGGTCAAGCTTACTCTTGAAGAAATAGCAGGTGGTGTAGAAAAAACTGTTAAAATCAGTAAAGAGGTAAGTTGTTCAGTATGTGGAGGTAACGGGGCAAAAGACCGTTCTTCTTTTACTACCTGCCAAACCTGTCAGGGTGCAGGTGCTGTCAGAAGAGTAACTAATACCATTTTGGGCCAGATGCAAACAACTGCAACCTGCCCTACCTGCAACGGTGAAGGAACTGTTATAACAAATAAATGTACGAGTTGCCATGGTGAAGGTATTAGCAGAGGTGAAGAAACCATTGTTATTAATATTCCTGCTGGGGTAGCAGATGGTATGCAACTCTCAATGAGTGGTAAGGGGAATGCAGCTACCCGTGGTGGTGTTCCAGGTGATCTGATCATTCTTATTGAAGAAATAGAACATGAATCATTAAAACGCGACGGCAATAATATAAGCTTTGATCTATACCTGAGCTTCATAGATGCTACATTGGGTACATCGGTTGAAATACCCACCATTGAAGGCAAGGCCAAGATAAAAATTGAGCCGGGTACTCAGGCAGGAAAAATTTTGCGCCTAAAGGGTAAAGGTATCAGAGAAGTAAATTCTTATAGCCGGGGTGATGAACTGATACATATAAATATCTGGACGCCCAAAACACTGACACGCGAAGAAAAGGCAATGCTTGAAAAACTCCAGGAGTCAGAAAACTTCAAACCAAACCCAGGAAAACACGATAAGGGCTTTTTTGAACGGATGAAAGAATATTTTGAGTAAAAGGCTGAGAAGCGATTATTTTGATTATCAGTTTTTAAAAGATGTCTAATTAATTTCTTTTTGGTATTATAGGGGTCTAAATTTAGATCATTATACTTACCTCATGCTCAGCATACGTGATATTACAAAACGCTATGAAAGTCATACTGCACTCGATCGGGTCAGTATAGAAATACCAGAGGGCTGTATTTTTGGTCTTTTGGGCCCAAATGGTGCTGGTAAAACTTCATTGATCAGGATTATCAACCAGATAACCGCTCCTGACAGCGGGGCTATCTTAATGAATGGAGAACCTCTGCACCAAACCCATATTTCAAAAATTGGTTACCTGCCTGAAGAGCGGGGGTTGTATAAAAAGATGGAAGTCGGAGAGCAGATTATATATCTTGCCCGGCTGAAAGGTATGACCCGTTCTGATGCAACTGCTGCCGCCCGAAAATGGTTTATAAAGTTTGACCTTCAGGCCTGGTACGATAAAAAGGTTGAAGACCTGAGTAAGGGAATGCAGCAAAAGGTGCAATTTATTTCAACTGTCATCCATGCTCCTGATCTTTTAATACTGGATGAACCTTTCTCTGGTTTTGACCCCATAAACGCAGAGTTGGTAAAAGATGAAATAATCAATTTCTATAAGCAGGGTAAGTCTGTGATATTTAGCACCCACCGTCTTGAGCGAATTGAAGAATTTGTCACCCATATTGCCCTGATTAATAATGCCAGAAAAATTCTTGATGGTAGTACCCGTGAACTGATTAACCAGCACCGTTCACATACCTATCAGCTAGATTTCAGCAGCCCCATTGAGCCAATAGAATCAATTACTGACCAGGCATTTACTTTTGTCAGCCAGAAAAAAACACCAGACGGTCAGCAGGCAATATTTAATGTTCCCTCAGACAATATCAATGCCTTGGTTGGCAGACTCATCCCCTATGTGCAAATACATGGGATTAAAGAACTGATACCCACCGTTAGTGACATTTTCATCAGTAAGGTAAAAGAGGCTGAACATAATACTATAAAACCGAGATATGAATAAAATACTACTGATCATTTCAAGGGAATACCTTACCAGGGTAAAAAAGCGCTCATTTATATTACTGACTTTTCTTGTACCCGTGTTGATTGCTGCAATGTATGGGGTAGTTGGTTATATTCTTGTTAACCAGGATGAACTTAGCAATGCCAAAAAGGTTTCTGTTGTTGATGATAGCGGAGTTTTCCAGAATAAATTTAAAAATACCAAAAGCCTTCTTTTTTATTATTCTGACAAAAAGCTTCCTGAGGTAAAGTCAACATTTAAAACAAGTGGCTATGATTTTATACTGCATATTCCTAAATTCTCCGATGATAACCCCCAGGGCATAGAGGTCATTTCTGATAAACAGACTAACCTGAATACGGTATCAAGTATCTCTGAAAAAATAGAAGAAATATTGCGGACCCGGAAAATGCTGCAGGCTGGTATAGATACGTCAAAACTCAATCATATTAAAAGTGATATTACGATTGAAACCAGGGTGCTAACAGAAACCGGAGAGAAAAGTAGCAATCGCTATGCTGCCTATGGGGTAGGTTTTCTTTTCGCCTTTTTAATTTATATCTTCATTTTCCTGTATGGTTCACAAGTTATGCGAGGGGTAATTGAAGAGAAAACAAGTCGGGTAATAGAGGTGATCATCTCATCAGTGAGGCCATTTGAGCTGATGATGGGTAAGATCATTGGAATTGCCCTGGTCGGAGTTACCCAGTTTTTATTGTGGGTAGTTCTGTCTGTTGTTGTTAGCCAGGCTATAAGCCGCTTATTTAAAATGCAGGCTCAAACTCCGATGAGCCAAATGGGAGCTGCCCAAATCAAGCAACAACCGTCAAAAAATACACATATTCAGGCTCCCGGAGCAACAATAGCAGCTGAAAAGGCTCAGGAAAATGCAGGACCACTTGCGACCTTTATGAAAGCCATACAAACGGTAAATTTTGTATTTATGCTTGCCTGTTTTTTGTTCTATTTTATCACAGGTTACCTTCTTTACGGAGCTCTTTTTGCAGCAGTGGGCTCAGCAGTAGATAGTGAGACTGAAACCCAGCAGTTCATGCTACCCATTACGCTGCCTCTGGTATTTGCTTTTATTATTTCGGTCAACTACGTTGTAAATTTTCCCGATGCTCCCCTGTCAGTATGGCTTTCGATAATACCTTTTTTTGCTCCAATTGCCATGATCGTTCGTCTACCATTCAACCCACCGATGTGGCAGGTCGCACTTTCAATGGTGTTCATGATTCTTGGTTTTATTGGCACGGTCTGGTTGGCAGCAAGAATTTATAGGGTAGGGATTTTGATGTACGGTAAAAAAGCAAGTTTCAAAGAAATGCGGAAATGGTTATTTTTCAGGGAGTAGTTGCTTTTGTCTTATACTTGTTTTATCGCTTCAAATTTTTAAAATACTGCCCTCAGATTTTTTTATAATGCCTTCAGACCTATAAAATTTTGAACCAGACTTATAAATATGACTGAATTTCCTGGTAGAGTTTTTCAGTAGGCAAGCCAACAACATTGGTATAAGATCCATTGATCCGGCTGATTGCCCGAAGACCGATCCAGTCTTGAATACCGTATGCCCCTGCTTTATCAAAAGGTCTAAATTCGCGGATATAGAACCTTATTTCATCATCACTAAGGGCTGAAAAATATACTTCAGTACGTTCTGAAAAAGAATGACTTTTTTCAACGCTCTGTAAATTTACTCCTGTAACTACTGTATGCATTTTACCTGCAAGTTTGCGAAGTATTTCAAATGCGTGATTCTCGTTTTCTGGCTTGCCTAAGACCTCATTGTCACAAATGACGACCGTATCGGCAGTAATTAAAAGGTCAGACGCATGTTCTAGCTTAAAGGCTGCTGCCTTTTTCTGCGCCAGAAAAACCGGTACCTGAGCCGGGTCCATCTTTGCTGGATACGTTTCCTGGACTTCTTTTACGGTGACTTCGAATTCAAAGCCAAGCATGGCCAGTAATTCTTTTCTTCGGGGTGAGCCTGAGCCGAGTATTATATGTTTGTCTGACTTTGAGAGCATAGGTAATAGTACAGCTAAAAATTAATAAGGTTAGATAGCAATTCCTTTTTGAGTAACTTTCATAATGCGTGTTCAGCACATCATCTTTGCATTTATATTTCCATTCTTCTTTTCATTAGCTGCCTATGCACAGCAAAAGACCATGCTGCAAGTAATTCATACTTCTGAACTATACAATGAACCCCACCGCCCGCAATTACATTTTTCGCCTGTTGCACACTGGATGAATGATCCAAATGGCATGGTTTATAATCAGGGAATTTATCATTTGTTTTATCAATATTATCCAGGTGCGATCATCTGGGGCCCAATGCACTGGGGTCATGCAACAAGTGCTGATTTAGTGCATTGGAAGCAGCTGCCTATTGCGCTTTATCCAGATAGTGCAGGGTATATATTTTCAGGGTCTGCGGTAATTGACTCTTCGAATTCATCTGGGTTTGGTAAAAATGGCAAGGCACCAATGGTTGCGATTTTTACTGTTCACGACCCGATAGGTGAAAAGGCAGGAACAAAAAATTATCAAAATGAAAGTATTGCTTATAGCCTTGATAACGGTACCACCTTTATCAAGTATAGCGGTAACCCAGTTATTAAAAACCCAGGTCTGACTGATTTTCGTGACCCCAAGGTATTCTGGTATGCCCAGGAAAAAAAGTGGGTGATGACCCTGGCAACGAAATCTGATATTACCTTTTTCTCGTCACCCAATTTAAAAGACTGGACAAAACTAAGTGAATTTGGAAAAAACATCGGTGCGCATGGTGGTGTCTGGGAATGTCCGGATCTTTTTCAGCTAAACCTTGATAGTAAATCTTATTGGGTACTTATCGTAAACCTCAATCCAGGGGGACCAAATGGAGGTTCAGGCACACAATATTTTATCGGCCAGTTTAATGGTATAAACTTTATACCCCTTACAACTGAAACACGCTGGCTTGATTATGGCCCTGACGAATATGCAGGCGTAACCTGGTCGAATACAGGCAAGCGTAAGGTGTTTTTAGGTTGGATGAGTAACTGGCTCTATGCAAACCTGGTACCTACAGCAAAATGGCGTAATGCGATGACAATACCACGAGAACTTGCTTTAAAATCGATAAATAATAAGATTGTACTTACTTCACTTCCTGTAAAGGAACTCAATAGTTTAATCGAGAATTCAACAGGAAAAAAACAGGTGGTAATTCGTAATAAAATAAATTTGACCAGAAATTTACCTCATCCTAATAAGCAGTATAAGCTAAGTTTCAATTCGGCCCAAATCAGACAATATGCCATTACCTTATCAAATAATATCGGTGAAGAAATTACTTTTGGCTATGACAGTAAGGCAAATGAGTATTATATAAACCGGCTGCATTCAGGCGATGCCTCATTCAGCAAAGTCTTTGCAGGAGTATTTAAGGCACCCCGTCTTGCAACTGACCAGCAACATGATCTGACACTTATCATTGATGAAGCCTCTGTAGAATTATTTGCAGATCAGGGCCTGACGGCGATGACGGCAACATTTTTTCCAAAAACGCCTTTCACACATCTTGAAATCGAATCTGAAGAAAGATTCAAACTTGAGCGTTTCAAGATCTGGGAAATGAAAAGTATCTGGGAGCACTGACTTAGTTGTTAAACAAGCATATTCAAACGAATATTCCTGCAGAAATGCCAAAAAATAAGCTAAATTAAATAGATATCCGCCTTAAGAATGTAGCTAAGAAGGGGGTAATGTCGATGGTTCTTCATTTAAACGCTGTATATCCTGACTGATCAGGTGATACAATTCTTGCCATTCTGGATGAATTGATAAAAGCTTTAGCTGGGAATCAAGCACATGCTGGTCATATCTGATAGCGGGGCCAGTTTGTGCTCTTTCTGGATCAGTACCGAGGGCTTTATTTGTGGTTTGCCTGATAAGTTCATCAAGAATTGAAAAAGGCATACCATTTTCACTGAGCAGCCTAGACGCAATTGAATACATATGATTTGAAAAATTCGAAGCAATCACTCCTGCAAGATGTAATTGCTGCCTTAAAGCTGAATCGGCCAGATAAACCTTTTCTGAAAAAGTGGCGGACAGTGCACGTAGAATATTCAAATCCTGGTCTAGTGCACTCTCTATAAAGAAAGAAATTTTACCCAGGTCCATTGCCCCAGATTTAGTGAACGTCTGTAAAGGATAAATAATGGCCCTGCGGTTTGAAGAATTTTCAAGCAGATTTATAGATGAATTTCCTGAAGTATTAATCAGCAATTTACCCCGCAGACGTAAGCTTGAAGCCAGGGGTAAAACAGCATCATCTTTGAGCATAAATAAGAAAACATCTGAACTTAGGTCAATATGCCCTGGTAGATTCACAGCCAAGGCACCAATTTTCGATGCCAGGAGCCCGGCATGATTAAGATTAGGGCTATAAACCTGATTAATCTTGCAGCCTGCCCTATACAGAGCAGGCCCAAGATGTGTAGCAACGTTACCAGATCCCAGTAAGGTAATTAGGAGTGGCTGCATAGTATTAGCCATTTTATATTTATATCAGACTGCAGGTTTTATTTCTGGTTTAAGTTCTTTATTTCTTCTGAAAATTGAAAACATAAATCCGGTAACCATTAAAATGATACCTCCCCACAGGAAATTTATATATGGAAAGATCATGGCTTTCATGATGATCCAGTCACGATTGCGGTCTTTTTTCTGCATTACGTCAAGCACAAATTTGCCTTGGGCAGGTAAAATATTACTGAAATGAAAACGTAATCCGAGCTGGTCTACTCCAGCTGCAATATCATACATATTATTATCCTTTACCAGAAAGATTGGTTCTGCCTTATACTGACGTCCTCTTGAGATAACTACCAGATTCAAACCTACGGCAAGTTCTTTTTTTGACGCATCAAGCCGTATATTTTTAATAGTAGCATTACGGTTAAGATCTTTGACAAGTATCACCCCTCCTTTGAATGGAATTGTATCACCGAGCGATACATTCATAATCTTATTGGTATAACTAGAATCATTGCTCCGCTTTTCCATATCGGTATTAGTAGGTACTGAACTAACATGGGTATAAACATCATACAAATTATAATGCCTGGTTGCAGGCGAAGCAATCAAACCGCCCATTTTTTCATTTACCTGCCCATTGGGGTAGAGATCAAAGTTTTCAGTGATATTACCAGTTGTAGCATCTGTTTTAAGGTAATTCACCCTGTAATACGTATTAGGACCACTGACTGAATCTGAAAGGTAAGTAACACTGTATTCACCCATTTGATAAGGAGCACCTTTAAGCAACATGATATTTTCCTGACTGCCACGGGCATCAAAATCAGGAAAATCTGTGCCTGACGTATTTACTGAAATAACACGGCGGCCTGAAGCTGCAACGAGTGCTCCAATAAGCAATAAAGCAAACCCTATATGAGCGATAGCTGAACCAACAAGTTTCATTTTCCCCTGAAATGCATCATTCAGAATATTAGCGTTTGATACAATACTGAATACACAGGCATATATAAACAGTATGTAGACGATATTCTTATACGTAACCGTCAGATAAACAAGTATAGCTGTAAACAGGATACTGATAATACCTGAAATCAGGAGTCTTATAATGAACTTGGCAGGATCTGTTTTTTTATACTTGAGAAACTGGGCAAAACCTGAGAACATGGTTATCAAAATAGCAAATGGTAATTGCCATTTATTATAATGACCAACAAGATCAACCGGTGGGGCAAGATTGGTGTGAAAAAATGCATTTACTACCGGTATAGAGGTTGTAGCAATGATTTGAACACAGGATAGTGAAAGTACCATTGCACCAATGAACATCCAGAATTCCCGGCTATATGTACTTTCTTCTTTCTTTGAAAAAGGTAGTTCTTGCCAGCGAAGCGCAACAATACCGACTGAAATACCAATAAATATAACTACGTGTGAAAGAAGCTGCTGTGACATTCCCAGGTCGGTGAAAGCATGAACCGATGCATTTTGCAGAACTCCGCTACGGGTTAAATAAGAAGCATATAAAACAAGTACATAACTGACAAGTACCAGTATTAGTGAGGTAACATATGAATTACCAGTACTGCGGTATGATATCATCACGTGTACAGCTGCAATCAGCGTGATCCAGGGAATGAGTGAAGCATTCTCAACTGGATCCCATTGCCAGAAGCCACCAAAGCTCAAAGCCTCATATGCCCAGGCAGATCCCATCATTATGGCTGTGCCTAGTATCATGACTGCAACCAGAGACCAGACCTGGGCTGGTTTTATCCATTCTTTATATTGACGGGTCCACAAGCCAGCTATTGCGTATGCAAAAGGTACTACCATACTAGCAAATCCAAAGAAAAGCATGGGTGGATGTATCACCATCCAGTAATTCTGGAGTAAGGGATTAAGACCCCTTCCATCTGTCAAAAACTTTGTGAGATATAAGGCATCCTGAAAAATAGGAGCTTCAGACATCACATTTCTCGTGAGAATAAATGGGGAGCTCCCAATCTGGAAACCCAGAATATCTACACCGAGTAGCATTGAACAGATAAATACCTGTGACAGACAAATAACTGCCATCACTGGAGATTCCCATTTTCCTGATTTGAAAATCAGGATACTACCTATCACAATATGCCAGAATGACCAGAGAAGAAAACTTCCCTCCTGACCTTCCCAAAAACTTGAAACAATAAAATAGGAAGGAAGCTCACGGGAAGAGTGCTCCCAGGCATAGTGATATTCAAAATAATGACTTGAAATTATTGTGAATAATGACAGTATGATTCCTAGAACAGCCAGAACATGCACAAGGTATGACGCTCGGGCCAGTCTTTTCCAGATTGTTGCTGTAAGGGGTTCTTGAACTGAAAAAAAATAAGAAATTGCAGAGAATAAACTTGTACCAAAAGCAAGTACAATACAGAGTTGACCAACCTTACCAACCAGCAGGTGTTCACCAATAAAATTTACATTCATTAATCGTTTTTTTAGCTTTTCCTTGCACTGACTTCAGTGATTTCCAGTTTGTTATTTGTGTATTTTGAAGGACATTTCATCTGAATTTTATCAGCATGAAACTCACCTTTCTGCATTTTACCAGTTAGAACGATCTCTTCAGAACGTTCAAAATCCTGAGGTTTGGTATTATTAAATAAGACCTTACACTCCCGGCCCTCTTTATCTTTACCATAAAAAGTAAAAAGATTTGCATTTTTGAAGGGATCGTATTGCATGGCTTTCTCCCTGTCAAGCTGAACTGACACATAAGTAAGTTCAGATTTCATGGTCGCCTGTCTAAACGTATCGTATGTGCTTGAATCAAAATAAGTGCTAATCACAACCGCTATTGCAATTGCGATACCCATAATTCCAATAATATGACTAGTTTTCATGCTGAAAATTGTTATTTTAGAGGTTATCCCTAACGGCGCTTCCACCTGGTAATTCCAATTCGCCGTTTACAAATATTAATCTACAAAATTACAATTTATTCAGTTAGGTTGCTTTAAATGGCTCAATGCAATGCATGTTATTTTTATTTAGAATAATTCTAAACAATGGAAATACCCACACAAATCTCTTCCCTGTCAGAACATTTACCTGACTTTGTCTGGAACCTTTTATTGCTTGCCTCATCGATTGTCTCTGGCATTTCAGTTCAACATATACTTAGAATAATATCAAGGGGTTTATTTAGAAATAATGGCCCTACATCAACCAGGCAGTTACTCGTAAACCGACTCAGATTACCCCTGAATTACTTTCTTCCCTTTGTTTTTATGGAGTCAGTATTACCCTTCATGCGGCTCAGCGTTGTGTATAATCATTACCTGGATAAAACTATACAGCTTTTACTGATCATATCTTTCGGGTTTATCCTGATCCGGGTTGTAAAGCTATTTGAAGATTATATTACCATTCATTATGACATCACTAAAACTGATAATCTGAAAGAACGTAAAGTACGTACACAGATACATTTTATCAGAAAATTGCTTATTCTTATTATCGTCTTATTAACTATTGGTGCAGTCTTACTTAGTTTCGAGAGTCTACGCAAATTAGGTGCTGGCCTTCTGACAGGAGTTGGTGTCGGAGGAATTATTATAGGCTTTGCCGCCCAAAAATCGTTGGGTAACTTACTGGCAGGTTTTCAAATTGCCCTGACCCAATCAATCAGGATAGATGATGTACTCGTTGTTGAAGGTGAATGGGGACGGGTTGAAGATATTACCCTGACCTATGTGGTACTAAAAATCTGGGATGAACGCAGGCTGATTTTACCAATCACCTATTTTATAGAAAAGCCTTTTCAGAACTGGACGCGCATAGGTTCGGCCATTACAGGCACTGTTTTTATACATATGGATTATAGCCTGCCCCTTGAGCCGTTGAGAAAAGAATTTATCAGACTGCTTGAAAACAATCCTTTATGGGATGGGCGGATTAAAGCGATGCAGGTTACGGACGCCAAAGTACATACAATGGAAATCCGTGCACTAATGAGTGCACGGAATTCTTCTGATGCTTTTGATCTGCGTTGTAATATCAGAGAGAAGCTGATAGCTTTCATTCAGGAAACATATCCAGAAAGCTTACCCCAGCACAGATTAAGGGAAAACACCCAAATTGGTATACGTGGTAGCGATCTTATCAATAGCACAAACGAAGGCAGCGGTTCGTAAGCTGTCAATTTTAGGATTCTGAACCTTAACTTCTCTTATTTCAGAATAAGCTCTGATCATGGTTTCTTCAAGACCAGAATTTACCAGCTCAAGTTCAGATGCACCTTTAACAATGACGCGTTTTTGTTCCGGGCTTAATGGAACCCCGTTATGCGATTCAATGGCTTCAACAATATTGCGCATTGAGTTTTCTACATAGCGTTTGTCCATACGTCCAAATGCAACATGAGAAATATTTTTCAACCATTCAAAGTAAGAAACTGTTACTCCACCTGCATTGGCATACATATCAGGAACAATAATGCCACCTTTCTGAGCAAAATAAGCTGCTGCTTCGGGAGTAGTAGGGCCATTTGCTCCTTCAACGATAATTTTAGCCTTGATCTGAGCAATATTACCAGCATGGATCTGATTTTCAAGGGCTGCAGGTACAAGAATATCACATTCCTGTTCAAGACCTTCAGCACTGCTTGTAAAGCTTCTCGCTCTGGGAAAGTTTAACAATGATCCTGTATGCTTGCGAAACTGAAATACTTCTTCAATATCAAGACCAGATGCATTGTAAATGGCACCTTCAAATTCACAGATACCTACAATGGTAGCTCCACCTTCGGCCAGGAACTTTGCAGAATGATAACCTACATTGCCCATGCCTTGAATAATAACGCGTTTATTTCCAAGCCCTGTTGTAAAGCCCATAGCCTTCATATCTTCAGCAATGGTCACACATTCACGGGCAGCAAAAAAAACACCCCGACCTGTAGCCTCTTTACGACCAGCAATACCGTGCTGGGCTAAAGGTTTACCAGTTACACAGGCATTTGAGTCTATTTGACCAGGGTTAAAAGTCTGGTAAGTATCAACAATCCACGACATTTCACGTTCACCGGTACCATAATCTGGTGCAGGAACATCAATGCCGGGGCCTATAAAGTTTTTCTTTATCAGCTCCGAAGTATAACGACGGGTTATATTCTCAAGTTCTTTGACTGAAAAATTTTTGGGGTTAATGCGTACACCTCCTTTTGCACCGCCAAAGGGTACATTAACGATAGCACACTTATACGTCATCAAAGCGGCAAGTGCTTTCACCTCATCCTGATTGACAAACTCACTATACCTTATACCACCCTTTGTAGGGAGCATATGCTGGGAATGCTCAACTCTCCAGGCAGAAATAAGTTCAAAACCATTTTCACGGCGAATCGGAAACTTGAAACTGTAAACACTGTTGCATTCTCTGATCATTTCAAGGATGTCAGCAGGATGGCTTGTGAAGCGTGCCGCATTATCAAAATAATTACATACATCTGAAAAAAACGATTCATCCGTTTTTATCAGTTCTTCCTGGATTGTATTCATACACTTATTGTAAATTTATGTTATTGATCGGTGAGCAAATTTCAATAAAATTACAAGACCACCAAATTTAAATTGGTTAACTGCCAATTATATTTGATTCTAACGAATTTTCTTTGCCGTTGACTTTTCAATTTTACGAAGACGGTTATCCATAGAAAATAATAAAACTCCAAAACCTGCCCATATTACAGCTATAACTGCTATAACCACGTAAATTTTTCCTCCGGCACGAAGACCGGTTGAATCATTTACATTATCCTGAGCCATGACTTCGGCTGCTAGTAAAAGGGCCAGGCATGTACCTATAATACGTTTCATTTATTCTATTTTAAATTATTCTTAAATTTCGTCTTCTATTTTATATTCAATTGTACGCATTCTCAATCTCAGTGTTACAAGCCAGACAGCAATCAAAATCCAGCCTATACATGCCGGATAAAATACAAACCGCATATGTGAATCAAGGTCATAGCTGCTAAAACCCGGATTACCCCCATTTCCCGGATGTAGCGAATCAGTAAGTCTTGGTAATACTATGATCAGTACAAACATCATCGGGAAGGCGAAGATATTGTAGACTGCACTTATTCTTGCCCGGCGCTGTTCTTCTTCAAGTGAATTACGGAGAATAATATAGGCAAGGTACAGCAGCATTGAGATTAAAGTACCATTCAGCTTGGCGTCATTTGGCCACCAGTCACCCCAGGTAAATTTTGCCCAGATGGTTCCTGTTATGAGCCCCAGGATGCCAAAGAATACGCCTACATTGATACTTTCAGCAGCAATACGGTCATCTTTGGGGCTTCCGTTTTTTAGATATCTGACACTATAAACAACAGATACGAAGAACAGGGTAATCATGGCAAACCACATACAAACATGGAAATACAAATTTCTGATCGATTCATAAACGATGGTGCGGTATGGAAAATTGAACCATGCCGGGGTTACTTTATGCACTTCAAGTTTGGCTTGGGAAATTATTGCTGACGATTTATGTCCGTTCAGGAAAACTGTATCGGGCAGAACTTCCAGAGACTGACGGTAAATAAGCATACCATCATAATCAGAACCAACCTCAAGATCGAGCAGATTCACAGTTCCGCGACTTCTGATCAGTGCTGACGGAATGACAAAAGCAGCCTCAAGCTGGTTATTGGCTAACGACCTGATCTGAAAAGGTTTTATAGCTATACTTTTTCCAAGTAAACCTGCTTGGAGACCAGCAGGATGCTTCAGAAAATGTGCATTAACCGTATGAATTTGTATTCTGACCGTATCTCCGGCACGAGTTGAAGCAGGCGTAATAGAAGCAATTCCAGGTCCCAGAGGAATTGCCAGACCAGCAATGACAGTGTACATTACCAGGATAAATCCTGTCCATTTCCACCAGTTTTTATAAATCATAATTGAAATTAAGTGTGAAATATCAATCGCGCCAAATGTAAGGAAATACGAGTAAAGATGTGCCTACGATGATGATGTATAGCATCGCAAGCGCAATAAGATCCCGAGAACCAGACATAAAAACAGCTCCCATCAAGGTAGAAGCTGAAAACCTTATTAAAATAAAAATTACCGGTAACACCAGGGGCAAACCCAGTATCGAGAGCAGTGTCATATTATTGCCAGCTCTTGATGCAATCGAAGACAGTAAGGTAAAAATTGCACTCAGGTTTAATGCTCCCATAACCAGGCAAAGGAGGTATTTATCAGGATAGATAACCGGAAAGCCCAATAATAAAGAATACAAAAAAATAGAGCATAGCGTTAAAACTACCATGATAACGGAACTAAAAATTAGTTTCGAAATAAACATCGCCTGTGGACTTGCCATCGTAAACAGATATAACTGCCGCGCTTGATTTTCCTGCATGAAACTCTTTGCTGCAGCATTTATGCTTGAAAAAACCATTATTACCCAGAAAAGCGCATTCCATACCGGAGGTTCTGTTGTATGAAGAGCCCAGTAGCAGACAAACACAGTCGATAGCGCATAAATTAAAATTGCCTGAATCGAGTTTTTTGTTCTCCATTCCAATACCGCTTCCTTTTTGAGTAAAGTCCAGGTTTCTCTAAAAAGGTTAATCTGCATTTACTTTAGGCTGTTTATTGTAGGAAATTTAAGATTTAACACCAAAACCGCGAAGTCTGATTTCGGTTAATTTACGTTTTGTATTTAACGGGAAATCACCCTTCATCATCCAATCATAATAGCTGGGCTCTAGTTTAAAAATATCAGTAACCAACTTGCCTTTATGCTTACCAAAGTTGAAAACTTCTTTGCCCTGCTCATTAAATACCATTCGCCCTGCAAAATCTACGCAATCTCGCAAGTATGTGAAGTTATGTAGCAGGTCAACATCGTTTACTACAGGAATTGATTTTTTACCACTTTTATCTATATATTCAGAAGTTTGATACCGTTCGAGCTGTGCTAATAATACCTCATAAGTTGCCCGAATATCAGCTTCGGCTGAATGAGCATTAATGATATCCTTATCACAGTAAAACTTATAGGCGGCCTTTAGGGTTCGTTGCTCCATTTGATGAAAGATATTCTGAACATCAACCATTTTACGGCCATTCATGTCAAGTTCAAGCTCTACACGTAAAAATTCTTCAGCCAGCATTGGCAGATCAAATTTATTTGAATTATACCCTGCCAGGTCAGCGCTTTTCAGAAAAACCAGCAGATCTTTTGCTATGTGCCCAAAAAATGGGGCGTCTTTGACATCCTCGTCATAAATACCATGAATCAACGAAGTAACCAAGGGTATTGTTCTTCCTGGGTTTACTCTTCCTGTTTTAGACTCTTCAGTACCGTCAATATTGATTTTCAGAAATGAGTATTCAACGATGCGGTCTCTGGCAATATCAACTCCAGTTGTCTCAAGGTCAAAGAAAACAAGAGGTTTTTTTAGGAAAAGCTTGATCATAAAATATAAGGTGTTACTTAAAAAAAAAGAAGAGCCGTGATTATTAGAATAATCATCACCAGATACATGAGCAGGTCGGTACGGATATAATCTTTCCATTTATGGTATTCTCTGACAATCGGATTCTTTTTCAACATAGAGGCATTAAAGGTCGTTACTAAATGGCGTAAATACAATTAACAGTCGGGCAAATGGTTTAGCCGGGTCTTTCTGTTAAGAATAAAAGTAAGTGCTTATCTTAACCTTAACAGACTATCAAGCTTTGAGGCAGTAAAGTTCTTTTTTACAGGATGTATATTTTCCCAGTCATCATCGATATCACCCGCATAAATCAATATCATTTTTCCGTTTTTGTGCTGCAGGATATATGATACCGGGGTATACTGGTCATCAAATAGATTAGTAACGCGTAGCTTATCATCGGATAAATAGGGAAAAGTATAGCCCCGCTTCTCAGCCATAAGTTTCATATGGGGTAAATCATCTTTTGGGTAATTTTTTGGGTCATCTCCAAAAGGACTAATGGCAATCAGGGGATATCCCAGGGGCTTGTATTTTTTATCAAGCGCAATAATCCGGCTTTCATAGGCCTGACAATATTCACAGGTATTTCTCATAAATACGATAACAATACCTTTGGCCGCCTTGAAATCAGTTAAAGACACGTTCTTACCATCATAATTTTTTAAACTAAAGTTGCGGATACTATCTCCCACACTATAAGACCCTCTTGCTTTTGAAGTAAGATCAGTTCGTGGCGCAACTACCTTATTCTGGGCACATGAAGGCAAAATGAAAAGTGAAAAAACCAATATACCCAGGTAAAAACTTCTCAGTTTCATAGTTATTAGATATGTGTGATAAAATTGAAACATTTGAACGGGTGAAAGTTTACGGCAATTCATGTAAATTTAATTAAGAACTTCAACCAAATGAAAATTTATTTATTGTTAGGTCTGACTTTCCTGATATCAGGGGTTAATTCAGGCTTTGTCCAGAAAATGGAAATGAGCAGACTCGAACTGACAAAAAAACACGTTTTTTACATCAGAGGGGCTGATTCAAGCGTAACTCTTAAAATTGATACCCTGATCATGCATGCAGGGGCCAGAATTGTGGCAATGGGAAAAAAGAATGTCATCATTATAGCAGGCTATGTTGAAACAGATAAAAAATGTTCTATCAGTGGTGATGACGGTAGAAATAATGGTACAAATTTCGACCTGAGAATGAATTTTGTCGGCTTAAATGGGTTGATCATCAATGCAGTAGGTAAAAATACTGTTGGCGGAAACCGCAGTTATCCAATGGGACACGGTGGTAATGTTACGATACATTATCTAGCCACTGGTTTAAAGCCTCAGATTAGTCAGCGTACTGCTGAGAATTATGTAATAGTAAATACCGATGGCGGAAAGGGAAGT
Source organism: bacterium (assembly GCA_031363945.1). Taxonomy (GTDB): domain Bacteria; phylum Bacteroidota; class Bacteroidia; order Sphingobacteriales; family Sphingobacteriaceae; genus JANLVJ01. The sequence continues at coordinate 46,072 of JANLVJ010000065.1, forward strand.
ATCAGCCCCAATACAGATATGGCAATTATTCAGTCTCAGATAAGATCAGGCTCTACCCCCGGGCGGCCTTTAAGCGGTTTTCGTAATGGCACCATTTTTCAAGGTTCAGATGGGAATAACGGTAAAGTTAAACTGCAATCTGTAGAGCATCTCTGAAATCATTACCGGACGTATATTCTTCATGTCTGTGAAATTTTATTGAAAAAACAAATTACCGTTGAAAAAGCCATTTTACTGATTAGGCAGCCCGAAACTATAATTTAAACCATTCCTGCATTTCATGAAGCTTTATCAATGCTTCAATAGGTGTCAATGTATTAACGTCTAAACCTTTAAGAGAATCCCGAATTTTAATAAGGAGTGGGTCATCAAGTGAAAACATACTAAGCTGAACAGCGCCTGTTGCAGGCCTTGCTAAACTTACCTGAGGCAACAGGCCAGAATTTTTAAAAAACCCAGTTACAGCACCTGCCTGATCTTTAAGGGTTTCATCCGCCTGATCTTTTAGCGTTTCATCTGCCTGCGGACTACCGGACGGCAAATTTTTTTCAGAAGGCGATGTTGCACGTTGCAATTCCAGCTCTCGCAATACTTCAGCTGCCCGGCTTAAAACTAGGGCTGGCATACCGGCCATTTTTGCCACATGTATCCCAAAACTATGTGCTATACCGCCTGCGACGAGTTTACGTAAGAAGATGATTTTCTTATTGCTTTCTTTTACTGAAACATTGAAATTATGGATACGATCGAATTGCTTCTCCATATCATTAAGCTCATGATAATGAGTAGCAAATAAGGTTTTTGCCCTGTAACGGGCATGCTCATGCAAGTATTCAGCAACAGACCAGGCGATTGAAATACCATCATAGGTACTGGTGCCACGACCGATTTCATCAAGCAGTACAAGGCTGCGATCTGATAAATTGTTTAAGATACTGGCCGTTTCATTCATTTCTACCATAAAGGTTGATTGCCCTGCTGATAAGTTGTCAGAAGCCCCTACCCTCGTAAATACCTTATCAACCAAGCCTATTTCAGCAGTATCTGCGGGCACAAAGCAACCAGCCTGAGCCATAATCACAATCAAAGCAACCTGTCTGAGTAAGGCTGATTTCCCGGCCATATTAGGGCCGGTTATCATCATAATTTGCTGGTTGTCGGGATCAAGCAATAAATCATTAGGTACATACTTATCACCAAGCGCAAGTTGCTTTTCAATCACAGCATGTCTTCCGGCCATGATTTTTAAAACCCTACCCGAATTGATTGATGGCCTGTTATAATTATTAGCAAGCGATATTGAAGCATAATTAAGCAACACATCAATTTCAGCCAGCACCTGAGCATTTAATTGAATCGGCCTGATATAGTCAAGCATATATTTCAGAAGCTCAACGTAGATACGTGATTCAATGACCGAAATTTTATCTTCAGCACCCAGAATTTTATCCTCGTAAATTTTTAGCTCTGGTGAGATATACCGCTCAGCATTGACAAGGGTCTGTTTTCTGATCCATTCTGCTGGTACCTTGGGGGTATTGGCATGGGTCACTTCAAAATAATATCCAAATACATTATTAAAATTAATTTTTAAGGTGCTTATCCCTGTGTTCAGGGCTTCTCGCTTTTGTATTTCGAACAGGTAATCTTTACCACTGAAAGCAATTTTACGAAGCTCATCAAGCTCTTCATCTATACCTTCTGCAATAACCCCACCTTTTGAAAGCAGCACAGGAGGTTCTTTAGACAAAGTTGTGAGTAATTTTTCCTGCAATTCAACGAGTGGGTCAAGCCTTAAAAACAAGACTTGCATGCTGCTACCTGAAAATTCTTGATGAAGTGTTAAGATTTTGCCGATTGTCATCAAAGCAAAGCCGGCATGAAGCAAATCACGTGGCCCTGCTTTTTGCAGAGCAATTCTAGAAATCAGGCGTTCAAGGTCACCTACTGAATGTATAAGGTCTGACAGAGTACCCGCACTTTCTCGATGATCATAAAATGATTGTACTCTGTCAAGCCTTTCATTTATTGCGGCTGCTTCTTTAAGTGGAAGAATCAGCCATTTTCTCAATAGCCTTGCCCCCATCGGTGAAACCGTTTGATCAAGCACATCAATCAAGGGTACTGCACCCTCACTATTGGGATGAATTAATTCAAGATTGCGAACCGTAAACCTGTCAAGCCAGACATACTGATCTTCATCTATGCGCGAAATCGAGGAGATATGCGGAATGCGGGTATGTCTTGCCTCATGGATATAATGTAGGCAGGCTCCAGCAGCGATAGATGCCAGTTTTTTTTCTTCAAGGCCAAACCCCATCAGAGAGTTTACTTCAAAGTGTTTAAGTAAAGTCTCTCTGGCATATTCATGACCAAAAATCCAGTCGTCTTGTAAAAAAGGAATAATGCGGGCCCCATAAATTTCTGTCCAGCCGGTGTTATCTGCCTTTCTTAACAAAACTTCAGCAGGCCTGAAACTTTGTAGTAATTTATCGATATAGGCACTATTGCCTTCAGCAGCAATAAATTCACCAGTCGAAATATCTAAAAAAGCAATTCCAGTATGCTGATGCTCAATGTAAACAGCAGCCAGGTAATTGCTTGATTTTTGAACCAGGATATTGCTGCTATATGCTACTCCAGGGCTAACGAGTTCAGTTACTCCCCTTTTTACAATTGTTTTTACATTTTTGGCATCTTCAAGTTGATCACAGATGGCCACTCTTAAACCTGCCCGAACAAGTTTTGGCAGGTAGGTATCAAGAGAATGGTAAGGAAAACCTGCAAGTTCAATATAGGTAGCCGTTCCGTTTGCCCTTCGGGTTAAGACAATACCCAGGATAGATGCAGCCCTTTTAGCATCTTCCCCAAAGGTTTCATAAAAATCGCCCACCCTGAATAATAACAGAGCATCAGGATAAGTGGCCTTTATTTTATTATACTGCCCCATCAGGGGTGTTTCTTTTACTTCTTTAACTGATAGTTTTGTCAAACCTGGGCTAATATTAACAGCCGAAAATAAACAATACTTAACCTATATCGAATAGCTTAAATTCGCGGTTTTTTATTGAATATAAAAATATGGCTGCAAACACTGACAGTAATCTGATGATAAAACTTTCGACACAAGAATTAAACCGTATTAATACAGCAGAATTTCAGGAAATGAAAAAATTTCCAATTGTGCTGGTACTTGACAATGTTCGAAGCATGCATAACATTGGTTCAGCATTCAGAACTGCAGATGCATTCGCGATCACAAAAATCTGTCTTTGTGGTATTACGGCCCAACCGCCGCATAGAGAAATAGATAAAACTGCTTTAGGAGCTACAAATTCGGTAAAATGGGAATACTTTGAACATACAACTGCCGCCATCAGGCAACTTAAAGATGATAGTTACCAGGTTTGGGCAATAGAGCAACTTCAAACCAGCCAGAACTTGCAGGAATTTGAACCACAATCAGGAGTAAAATATGCCCTGGTATTTGGCAATGAGGTAAACGGTGTTTCAGATGAAGCACTTGCTGAATGTATCGGCGGTATAGAAATACCACAGTTTGGCACCAAACATTCTTTTAACATTGTAATAAGTATAGGGATTGTCGTCTGGGATTTTTTTTCAAAGCTAAAGTTTCATTAAATTCGTTTAACCGCTCATGCATGTCAGACACCCCCTTATCTAAAAAGCTTCAGATAAAAACCGGATTCCGGATTTTACTACTGAATGCCCCAGCCGAATTCGAGGAATGGCTGCAACCGCTACCATCTGAGGCAGTTTTTGAACTTCACCCATCAGGAAAATATGATCTGGCATTACTGTTTGCTTCAAACAGAGCTGATCTTGAGCATCAGGCACATATTTTATTAAATCACCTTAAACCTGGAAAACTCTTTTGGGTTGCTTTTCCCAAAAAAAGCTCAGGAATACCGACTGAACTCGGCATGAATCAAGGATGGGAATCTTTAAATGCCAGAGGCTTACAGAGTGTTTCAATTATCTCTATCAGTGAAGACTGGTCAGCTATGCGATTTAAACCATTAGAAGATGGCTTAGATGTGGAAACTTTCAACCGATCGGGCAGACAAAATGTTTTCTCTGAATTTATTGATCTGAATAACAAGAAAATAAATTTTCCACCTGACCTTGAACTGGCTTTTGTAGCTTATCCAGAAGCTCTTGAAAAATTTGGACGCCTCTCATTCACAAATAAAAAAGAATATATGGTCTGGATTCTCACGTCAAAAAGCCATGATACCAGGCGTGACCGAATTCAAAAAACCCTAGAAAAATTACGTGCAGGGAAGAAACATCCTTCAGAGAAATAATTTTTGCTATCTTTAACACGGGGTAAGTCTTATACGACCAGCTCCCCTTGAACTCCCCCAGGTTCGGAAGAAAGCAAGGGTAAAGGGTTGTAGCGGTGCGATATAAGGGGCTTGCCCTTTTTTTCTATTTCCTGATTTTATTCCGGATACGTCTAATTCGGGAAATTTATTTAAGGATATCTACCAGTCACCCATTCTTTATCCGGCTCATCTTAGTATTTAAATCTGATTTATTCAATTAGAGATTTAACCAATCAGCGGAATTATTTTTTTAACTCTATTTCAAAATTGCCCACTAAGACCAGTATCCTTCATAATACCGCATATAGAACAACTATTAATTACCCGCCTTTAGCGATACTTTTAAATTTATAGTGTTTGAGAGGATAAATCAAACAAAATAGATGTTTAAACATTATATGTTTGATAACTTTTAAATATAATGACGACTTCAAAAAATAATATACTCGCAGCCTCTTCACTAATCATACTTAGCTTATTTGCCTTTAAAGGAAAAAAAGAAAAACCAATGGTCTTGGGCACTGACCTCCGGTGGAAGACCGAAGTAAGCTATGACCAGCACGCAAATGTTTCTGGGTATGTGGTTCACAACAATAAATTAACTGAACTGCTTATCTTTAATGCTGACAATGCTGGTCTGAAATCACTTTTACATACTGTCTCTACTATTGGAAATCCGGTGAAACGCATTGTTATAGAAAAGGCGGCAGGTCTAGCACAAGAACAGCAGATAATAAACCTGAAGAGAAAGTTTCCTCAGGCAACTATACTGATTGCTACCCAGTAATAACGCTGATATAGAGTTTATTTCAAACAGTTTATAAATTGAGTTTACACATCAGGAAAGAGCATTAATACCCGTAATGAAATACGTCTTTTCGGGTTTTTTTCTTTAAATGAGCCTCATTCACAAGAGGCACTAAAACTGTGCTCAACAAAAAAAATCAAAATAGATTGAAGCATGACAGATTCTGAGCAATAAAAATATCTTTGTTGTATCCAATCTATTATGACAGAACCTACAAAAGAATTTAAGCCGTACGTACCAGCTGAAGTCAGCATGGCAGAATTCACATTAAAGGCAATTATACTGGGCTGTATTGCAGGAATAATCTTTGGTGCCTCGACCGTATACCTGGCCTTGAAAGCCGGGCTCACCGTTTCGGCTTCAATTCCCATAGCTGTCGTAGCCATATTTATTGGTAAGAAATTATTCAAAACGACCATTCTCGAAAATAATATCATCCAGACAACTGGTTCTGCAGGTGAAACAATCGCTGGGGGGGTAGTTTTCACGTTACCTGGGTTTCTATTTTTATCGTCAGGAGTGAACGGAGCGAGTGTCGGAGCCCCGTATTTTACATATATAACTATCTTTACATTAGCTGTTTTAGGTGGATTTCTTGGCACGCTAATGATGGTGCCCCTGCGCCGTTCCTTAATCGTTAAAGAACACCTGAACCTACCCTATCCTGAAGGTACAGCATGTGCTTCAGTACTTATTGCAGGGGAAAAAGGCGGAAATGTCGCTAAAACTGCTTTTAAGGGGCTGGGAATTGCATTTTTATATGCCTTTTTGCAAAAAATCATACATCTGGTTGCTGAAACTCCTGCATATGTCACTGCCCAAGCCAATAAATACCTGCCATCTGCGACAGTTAATGCTGATATAACCCCAGAATATATGGGTTTGGGATATATAATAGGTCCAAGAATTGCGGGGATACTTTGTGCCGGCGGAGTGCTAGCCTGGCTAGGATTAATTCCGCTGATAAGTACCCTTGTACCTCATGAAATTATCGCGGCCCAGTTGGTCAAACTTGGTTATATGAAAAGTGTGCTCATACCAGGTGGGCCAGGTGGATGGATTCCTGCAACCAAAGAATTTATGGATCTGCCTGGTGCAATCTACAAAGCCTATATCAAACAGATTGGTGCTGGTGCTGTAGCTGCTGGTGGGTTTATCACCTTGATAAAGACCATTCCAACGATTGTTGAATCGTTAAAAGAAAGTTTTAATTCAATGAATGATAAAGCCGCTAATGCTGGCAGAAAAAGAACTGAAAAAGATCTTTCATTCAAGGTCGTTATTATTGGTTCAGTTATTCTGGTAATCTTACTGGTATTGCTACCACAAATACCATCAGCGGGTGGGTTTGGTGGCAAACTATTACTGGGCCTGCTGATCATGGTGTTTGGGTTTCTTTTTGTAACCGTGTCAAGCCGTATTGTTGGTCTGATCGGTACAAGCTCTAACCCAATTTCAGGAATGACCATTGCCACCATTATGGGTACCTGTCTTGTATTTATAGCCTTCGGTATGGTTGGTAAATCATATGAGCCCATTGTTCTTGTTGTCGGAGGAATTATCTGTATTGCTGCTGCCAATGCTGGTGGCACCTCTCAGGATCTTAAAACCGGTTATATTGTTGGTGCAACACCTAAGAGCCAGCAACTTGCCCTTATCATCGGTGCAGTAGTTTCATCAATTGTAATTGGACTTACTGTAACCGTGCTTGACCACCCAACGAAAGATATGGTAGCCAAGGGTATTATGCACGGAATAGGAAGTGATCGCTATCCGGCACCACAGGGAACTTTAATGGCCACACTTATCAGAGGCTTTCTGTCATTTAACTTAGACTGGCAATTTGTACTGGTCGGTGCAGTACTTTCTGTTTTTATGGAAATGTGTCAGGTTAATTCTTTAAACTTTGCTGTAGGTGCTTACCTGCCGCTCTCTACTACCTTACCAATTTTCGCCGGCGGCATGATTAAAGCAATCGTACAGCGTAAAGAAAAAAATAAGAAGAAAAGCCTTGAAGAAGAAGAATTAAGCAATGGTAATCTATATGCCACAGGTCTTGTCGCAGGAGGGGCACTTGCTGGTGTAATCGTTGCTTTCTTACTGGTCAATGATGATATAAATCATTGGATTGATAAGATAAGTCTTGATAAACCAATCAGTAACCTGCTGGGTAATGGAATTTATCAATTGATTGGTGTTGCCTTCTTTGCTGGTATGGGTCTGCTACTATACAGACAGGCATGCAAAAAAACTGCAATCGAGTAGAATTATAAAAGTTTGTTTGAGGCCTCGCCTGGTAGAAATGTTTACTCAGGAAAGATCTAGACAGGGGTTAAATAAATTTTTAGTGAGACATGAACAGAACTAAGACTCCCAGTATTTTCTACGTACAGATTTTACATAATTTCTGAAATCAAGAACAAACGCAGCAAAAAAATAAAAAATAATCGGGAAACCTACCGATAAAAAACTGAGGTAAATGAAGAAAATCCTCAATTTAAGAATTGAAATATTGAATTTAGAACCAATATAAGCACAAACTCCAAAAGATTTTTGTTCGAAAAAAACCAAGATGCGCTGCACCATATTGATTGGTATTAAATAGTCAATTGGTAAATTACGAATAATCGCTGAATCAAAAGATATTTTTAACACTATTTGCTTGATAACAAATCAAATACCATAATTTATTTATGCGTCTGAGATCTACCCGAGCCAACTAGATTTTATAAGTAAACAGATAGATACTGTTTCATTTCCTGCTGTATTTCAAAAGCTGCCTGGGTGGCTTTTTCAGCAAAATCAAGGCCTTGTGAGGCATAAATAATTGACCTGCCAACGTTTACCAGCAAACCGCAGTGTTTATTCATGGCATCACGACTAACAGCTTCAAGATCACCACCCTGGGCTCCTATACCTGGTACAAGCAAGAAATAATCCTGAGCAAGTTCACGTACTTTTTTTAATAATGTTGATTGAGTGGCTCCTGCAACAATCATTAGCTGATCTGGATTGCCCCAAATTTTAAGTTTTTTGATGACTTGTTCAAATAGCATTTCACCAGATTCAAGCTTAAGCTTTTGAAAATCTGCTGCTCCTTCATTAGAGGTTAGTGCCAGAGCAATAACCCATTTTTGAGGGTAAGACATAAAAGGCAAAATCGAATCACTCCCCATATAAGGGTTTACTGTTACTGCATCAACCCTGTATTGATGACATGGGTCAAAAAATGACTTCGCATATTTAAACGAGGTATTTCCGATATCTCCGCGTTTCGCATCTGCTATTATAAACTGGTCACTTGGAATTAGTTTTAGCGTATCTTCGAATAAAGACCAGCCCTGGGAGCCCATTGCTTCATAAAATGCCAGGTTTAATTTATAGGAAACGCATAATGAAGATGTTGCCAGAATAATCTGCTTATTAAATTCAAGCATTCCAGTAGTAGTTTTTGGTAAATGTACAGGAAGCTGCGCTGGGTCAGGGTCTAGGCCGATGCAGAGGTAGCTCTGTTTTGCCTGGATATTTGCGAAGATTTCAGTTCTGTTCATGAAACTAAAGAAGCTAAAAAAATGCGACATTTCAATAGCAACAGGGAATTTGTGCCAGTTAAACGTGAAAGAATGAAAAGTATTGAAAACATAGTTCTGATATAAGTACAATAGTTTGCACATATCAAAACTATTATATATTATTGTCCTGCAAATCTTACTCTTCCTGGGTAGGAAAAAAATCATCTGAATTTTAGTGGTTTTAATGTCATCAGATTCAAATCCTGTTTTTGCCACTTCCTTTAATAAAAATCCAAACAGATTTTCATAATCTAAGCTTTTTTAATGTACGATAGTATTGAACTAAACGATAAACTCGTTTCCGAACTCCGCCAGATTGCGCAAGAGATGAATGTTCCTGATTTCGATGATCTTCGCAAACAAGACTTGATTGTGAAAATCTTAGAAAAGAGTTCACAAAAAAGTGTACCGGGCAAATCTGAAGCAGCAACCAGCCTGAAAAGTGGCGCTGAAAAAATCAAGATCGGAACCCGCAAATCAGCTGTAGTATCTAAAAGTGCTATTGCTAAGAAAGTAATGGAGGCAAAAGAGGAAGCAGCAGACTCAGCAGACTCAGCAGACTCAAAGCCGAAACGAGCAAGAATGACCAAGAAAGAAGAGCCCGTTCGTGACAGGGCTTCAGAACTTCCTTCATTCAATGCTGGTTGGAATGGATCAGAAGAAAACAGACAAAATATTACCACCATACCTGAGCAGCCTTCGGTTCAAAATGATGATTTCTTGAGGCAAGCTAACACAAGAAAGACTAATTCAAATACCCGTCAGAATCCCCGCAGCAATTCAAATGCAGGTGCGGGCGTAAATGGCAATATTGATAGAAGTCATTCTGACCGCGGTAATAGCGGTAATAATACGAATGGTAATGCCGACCGCAACTCCTATTCAAACGGTAATAGTGAGAGAAATCAGCCAAACGGCAATACGAATGGTAATTCTGACCGGGGAACACTGGGTAGCGGTAACGGAGATAGAAATAATTTAAATACCAATGCAGATCGTAATGCCAGTGCAACCAGTGTTGACAGACGAAATCCGATAACGACTCCTGATGGCAGCAGTGATAACAATAACCGTTCTGAGTCAGGTAATACCGATAACAATGGTGATAATGCTACTGCAGGAAATACCCACAGTGAAGACAGGAGTGATCAGACTGGTACTGACTCTTCCCAATCAAATTCTACAGGTATTGCCCCAGGTGAAAGTGGAGGTGCAACAGGTGAGTCTCAAGAAAATTCTTTAGCTAATACCGTACCGCAAAACCAGCATCATACCAGACCTGCAAAACAAGAAAAACCTGAAAAACGCGATAACCAGCGTTTTCCTGATAAAAATGCAAATAGGGCACCGCGTCAAACCTCTTCTGAACAACATACCAGCAACCTGCTCACAAACCTTGATTTTGACGGTGTAATTGTCAATGAAGGAGTGCTTGAAATAATGGTTGACGGGTATGGTTTTCTACGGTCTTCAGATTATAATTACCTTTCTTCACCAGACGATATTTATGTTTCTCAAAGCCAGATTAAACTATTTGGCTTAAAAACCGGAGATACCGTTCGCGGTAGTATCAGGCCGCCGAAAGAAGGTGAAAAATACTTTCCTTTAGTGCGCGTTGAGCTGATAAATGGAAAAGAGCCAGCTGCTGTAAGAGACCGGGTTCCATTTGATTACCTGACTCCTCTTTTTCCGTTCGAAAAACTAAATCTTTTTACTGACTCAGCAAGTATCTCAACCCGTATTATTGACCTCTTCACCCCTATTGGTAAGGGTCAGCGCGGTCTGATAGTGGCTCAACCAAAAACAGGTAAAACAGTCTTACTGAAAGATGTTGCAAATGCTATCGCCAAAAACCACCCTGAGGTTTATCTTATCATTTTACTAATCGATGAGCGTCCAGAAGAAGTTACTGATATGTCGCGTAGTGTTCGGGCAGAAGTGGTTAGTTCTACTTTTGATGAACCTGCAGAAAGGCATGTTAAAATAGCGAACATCGTTTTAGAGAAAGCTAAAAGAATGGTTGAATGTGGACATGATGTGGTCATACTACTCGATTCAATAACACGTTTAGCCCGCGCTTATAATACAGTTGCACCTGCTTCTGGAAAGATTCTTTCTGGTGGTGTTGATGCAAACGCATTACATAAGCCAAAACGTTTTTTTGGTGCTGCCAGAAAGATTGAAAACGGTGGTTCACTTACCATTCTTGCCACAGCACTGATCGATACGGGATCAAAAATGGATGAGGTTATCTTTGAAGAATTTAAAGGAACTGGCAATATGGAGCTTCAACTCGATCGTAAGCTTTCAAATAAACGTATTTTCCCTGCAATTGACATTACAGCCTCTAGTACAAGGCGCGATGATCTTTTACTTGATAAAGATTCACTTCAACGTATCTGGATCTTAAGAAATCATCTTGCTGATATGAATTCTCAGGAAGCAATGGACTTCATTCTTGCTCAGATGAGGGGAACCCGTAGCAATGAAGAGTTTTTAATCAATATGAATGGCTAGGATCAGGGAACAATTCCCTAATTTTTTAACAATTTGTAATCTGTTAGCCGGTGCCTTATCAATTTTATGCCTGTCTAAAGGTCTGGAAATTTATGCTGCAGCACTTATATTTATTGCTGCCGCGTTTGATGTTTTCGATGGGGCGGCGGCAAGACTGCTCAGCGTTAATTCTGAAATAGGGAAAGAGCTTGACTCACTCGCTGACCTGATTAGTTTTGGTTTGGCTCCGTCATTTATTCTATATGCACAGATGACAAGAACGTGCAGTACGCTGGTAAATCCTCTCAGTGCTGCTATACCATTGCTGGCATTTCTACTTGTAATTTTTACCGCAATCAGACTGGCGAATTTTAATGTTAGTAAGACCAGCTCTGACTATTTTACAGGACTGCCATGTCCGGCATCAGGTTTACTGATTGCTTCAATACCTTTTATATTGAAATTTTACCCTTTAACAAGCTCAGTTCTTTTAGGAAATGTAGCAGTACTTGTTATTTTAATAATTTTACTTTGCACCCTGATGAATTCAAAACTGCGTTTACTCAGTCTCAAATTTCAAGGCCGCAAATTTAGACTTAATGAAACCCGCATCTTACTGCTCATATGCTCTGGAGTGAGCATCCTGATATTTAGATTTGCTTCTATACCTTTCATTCTCTTATTTTATTTCTTTTTTTCATACATACACTCAAACGCACAAAAAACTTCGTAAAAATTTGAAAATGAAAAAATTTATCGCCGAAATCAATATAATGTTACACCCTGAAATATTAGACTCACAAGGTAAGGCTGTTAGCAGCAGCATGCATAACCTTAATTTAAGCGCGATAGACAATGTTCGCATTGGCAAACATATTACACTTGAAGTTGAAGCTCAATCAGCTGAAGAAGCTTGTAGTAAAGTTGATGAAGCTTGTAAGAAGCTATTGGCTAACCTGATAATGGAACGTTATGAATTTTCAGTGAAAGAGGTTTTGTAAAAATTTTAAAACTAGTTTAGTAGATTATAATCATAAGCTGTTCAGGTAGATTTGGTTAAAAGATCAAGACGTCTTTTTATGAGTTTATTCATGGCCTGATCAGAAATTACTTTTAACTCATCTACCAGTTCAACCAGCGTTTCAAGATCATAACCCCCTCTGGCCGACTTTTCAATTCTTTCTGAAAGTTTGCTTCCGGCCATTACTCCTATCATGGCAAAAGTAGGTTTAAGCTTATGTGCAAGATTGCCAGCCGTCTGCCATTCTTTTTTACTCACCCTGTCTACAATACCATCGATACTTTCTGGAGCCTGTTGCAGAAACAAGTCAATCATTTCAATAATGAAATCAGTATTGCCATTTGCTATCTCTTCAAGATAACTTAGATCGATGTCAAAATCGGGTACTACTTTTGAATTAGGAATCATCTGATTATTAATAGGGGTATCCTTTACAGGTTGCATATTTATAAATTTACCCCACTTAAAAGTTCAATTTTAAGGGGATCAATACATTGTTGGTATAGTTCAGTCATATTTTTCAATAAAACAGGATGTACAAAATTTGGTGCCAGTTCAACCATCGGTGCCAACACAAACATGCGCATTGGGATACCGGGATGGGGTAATGTAAGTTCTTCCGTATTTAAAATTTCACTGTCATAAAATAAAATATCAATGTCAATTAAACGTGGTCCCCATTTTTCTAACCTTTTTCTTCCCATCTGAACTTCTATCTTTCTTACGTATTTTAGTAAGTTGAAAGATTCAATCAAAGGTGAGTTTATTTTTAAAACCAGGTTTAAAAAATAGGGTTGACCTGATTTGCCCCAAGGTTCAGTTTCATAAATACCTGAGACTTCAGACCTGCAACACAAACCCTGATCAATCAGGTTGACCGCCTTTCTCAAATTTAAAAGCCGGTCGCCTAAATTGCTTCCAAGTGAAAAAAACACCGTATTCATCACTAATCAATTAAAGTGTATTACGTTTTCTGTAATAATTTGTTACATGCGTTGAACCTTGGTTTATTACAAATATATTTGACACGTAAAGTTCTAAATTCAGATCATGAGACAATTTTTTAAGTTTGTTTTTGCTTCGATGCTAGGTATGATTCTGGCAATACTTGTATTAGTCATTAGTGCCTCCCTTATAATTGGAAGTCTAATTGTATCATCTACTCAAAAAAGCAGTGTTAAAGTTCAGCCCCAAACTATTCTAAAGATTTCATTATCAAATGATATCCCGGATAGATCTACAGAATATTTTGACAGCGAAAAGTACAAAATTAAAGAGCACTTAGGGCTTTTTGATATCATTAAAGATATACACACTGCAAAAACCGACCCGAATATTTCAGGCATTTATCTTGATCTTAATTTGCTCGTCGGTACAGGGTTTGCGAGTCTGGAAGAGATTCGTAATGCCTTAATCGATTTTAAAAAATCAAATAAATTCATTTATAGTTATTCTGAAATATTAAGCCAGAAAGCATATTATCTGGCATCTGTTGCCAATAAAATATACCTGAATCCTGAAGGAATGATGCAATTCGATGGCCTCAGTACAGAGTATACATTTTTCAAAGGAGCACTCGACAAGCTGGAGATTGAACCACAGATCTTTAGAGTTGGTAAGTTTAAGAGTTTTGTCGAGCCCTTCACATTGACAAAAATGAGTGATGCCAATAAAACCCAGGTTGCTTCTTATCTGGGTTCAGAGTTTACAACCTATATCAATGGCATTAGTACATCAAGACAAATACCTGCTGAACAATTGCGTCAGATTTCTTCACAATTAAAAATTCAGCGACCTGAAGATGCGCTTCGCCTGCATCTTGTTGATGAATTAAAATATAAGGATGATGTACTAACTGCACTAAAAACTGCAAGTGGGCAATCAGCAGATGTAAATAAACTAAAAACCATTACGCTTGATAATTATGGAGCTTCTCAGGAAGAACCAAAAAAATCTGCAGATAATCAGATAGCGGTCATGTATGCCATCGGTGATATTGGAAGCGGTGAAGGCGGTGATAATTCAATCGGATCTGAACGAATTTCCAGACTCATTCGCCAGGTAAGACTCGATAATAAAATAAAGGCTCTGGTATTAAGAGTGAATTCACCTGGGGGCGGGTCTATGGCCTCAGCAATTATTTGGCGTGAATTAAGCCTCACCCAAAAAGTTAAACCTGTTGTCGTTTCTATGGGAAACGTAGCAGCATCAGGTGGGTATTTCATTGCCTGTGCTGCTGACAAAATAATCGCAGAACCGAATACGATTACTGGCTCTATTGGAATTTTTGCCATTATACCAAACGCAGGTAAGTTTTTTAATAATAAACTAGGGATAACATTTGATGGGGTTAAAACAGGAGAGCATTCTGATATGCTCACCGTTAGCAGACCCCTGACCGATTTTGAAAAACAAGTTATCCAGACTCAGGTAAATGCTGGGTATCAAAATTTTATAGGTAAAGTGGCCCAGGGCAGAAAGAAAACACTTGATGAAATTGACAGCATTGGACAAGGACGTGTTTGGACAGGTGAACAAGCCCTGAAAATTGGGCTTGTAGACCAGCTTGGAAGTTTTGATGATGCCGTTCACGAAGCAGCAAAACTTGCCAAAATGAAAAGTTATAATCTTACTTCATATCCTGAACAAAAAACATTAATAGAAAGTATTCTTGGCGATATGACTGATCAGATGAAAGTTTATTTCGTCAAACAGCAATTAGGTGTTAACTACAGGTACTTCGAAAACTTACAGCACCTTCGCAATATGACTGGCATACAGGCCAGACTACCTTTTGAACTCGATATCCATTAACTGATTAATTGTTGACCGTGGCAAGGCTTGGTTCAGCTATTTCGGCAAGTTGCATGATCGCTGATCTGAACTTTGTCACCAAAACAATTATGGCCACACCAATAACCAAGTAACTGATATGTTCAAAGGCATGAACATAGGTAATGGGAAATATTTAACTGAAAATGCATAAGACAGCTACATCAGGTAAATTACTCGGACTTGTACTTTGCGGGGGCCAGAGCAAACGCATGGGCACCGATAAAGGTATGATTCAGGGTAAGGCTGAGAGTTGGGCTCAGGAAACAGCGGCAAAACTCATCAATACAGGTCTTGGTGCTGTTTATTCTATAAATACATTGCAAATCAATACCTATTCAGCTGAAATTTCTTCAACATTATTGATTTGCGACTCACTTGAGCTTCCTGGTCCATTGAATGGTATTCTGAGTGCTCACCAGAGATATCCTGATACTGATTTATTTGTTCTGGCCTGTGATATGCCATTAATGAATGTAGCAACTCTTAACAGGCTAGTTGAGGCCTATAAGAATGAGCCTGAATATGGCGTTTATTTCTATGAGAAAAAAGGTTTTAAAGAACCTCTCTGCAGCATTTTTAGAAAAGAAACATTGGCAGGTTTGCTGCAAGCGTATATATCAGCAGAGCTTACCCAATACAGCCTTCAAAAGATACTCAGTCGCCTACCTTATTTGGCCCTTGAAATGGTAGATACGCTTGCATTCTCAAATATAAACTCTGCCGAAGAACTCTAAATACCAATCAGCTACTTACTTTCCCTGCCATAAGCATTGTAACAGCCTGTTCTAGTGAACCGGCAGGTGTGACCTGGCCTGAATTAACAAAAAAGATCTGGTCGGCACGTTCAATCGTATTCAGACGGTGAGCAATTACAACTAAGGTGGTATGCAAAGGAAGTTTCTGTAAAATATCACCCAGTAATTGCTCGGTCATAGTATCAATATTGGCTGTTGCCTCGTCAAGGATCAGGAGATCAGGCTTACGCAGTACTGCCCGCATAAAGGCCAGCAATTGTTTTTGCCCCAAACTGATTGAATCATTACCTGAAGCCAGCACGGTATCAAGACCCTGATCAAATAATGCCACCAGTTTACCCAGGCTTGCCGAATTGATCAGCTCTTCTAATTGTTCAGAATTATAATTACTTAAAGTATCATTGCCATACAATATATTTTCCCGGACAGTACCGCTGAATAAAAACGGCTCCTGTAAAATAAACCCAATCTTCTGCGTCCTTTCTGATGCTGGATAAGAGCGTATATCTTTTCCTGCCAGTAATATCTTACCCTGTGACGGATCATACAAACGGGCAATCAATGATGCTGTCGTTGTTTTACCGCCACCTGTTGGGCCCACAAAAGCATAAGTTTTACCCGCTTCGAGATTGAAGGATATATTATGCAATACCTCTTTCCCATCTGGATATGAAAAATAAACACCTTTGAATTCAAGTATTGAATTGCCCGTTGGAATGATATCATCTGTTACCTGCACCAGGTCTGACTCAAGTGCCAGAATTCCCGAGATGCGGTCCCAACCTGCCATAGCTACCTGAAAATTCGCCCAAAGCGCAGCAAGTTGCCTGAGTGGGTTATAGAAGTTGGTTGAATATGAAAGATATGATACCAAGAGGCCAATGGTAAAGTTTCCCTGTTTGATCAGGGCAATACCATAAGCCAGAACGATAAGCTGGGCAAGATTGGTTAATAGCCCATAAACAGGAACAAAGATCGAATTGGCAAGACCAGCCTTTAAGGCCACTTCATAGTTTTGTTTATTGGCATCGTCAAAGCGCTTGCGAAAAAAATCACGTCTGTTAAAAGCAACTATCACCCTGAAATTAGAAAGACTTTCCTGGATTTCTGCGCTTAGACTACCTGTACTTTTCATGCTCAGGCTGTTTTTTTTCTTCACCCATGGTGAAACGATACGGGTAAAAATCACAATAATCAGGGCTGGTATGAGACTTGCCATGCCGAGTTTGACTTGTATAACTAATAAAAATATACCTGCCCCAACCATGGTTACTATACTGCCAATAAACTGCATCAACGACTGGGAAAAAAACTGGTTCAGTTTATCCGTATCATTATTAATGCGGGAGATTAAATCACCTGACTTATTCTGATTGAAAAATGCAACTGGTAATTCTTGTAGTTTGTTAAATATAGAGTTCCTGAGTTTGAACAGCATACGCTGTCCTACCCCGCCCATTAACTGGGTTTGAAAATAACTACTGAATAGAGCGATCAGGTACATGACAAACAATAGAGCACCTGTTTTTATAAGGCCTGTAAACAGGTGGTGCTGGATATAGGTATCTATGGCATGGCCTATCAGTAAGGGCCCTAAAAGGTTCAAACCAGAGTTAATTAAGATAGCGACGGCAGCACGATATAAAACCGGGCGTTCTTCTGCTATAAGTACTAGTAATTTTCTTAGCCCGGCAAGCGTTCCCTGTTTTTGATCTTCGCTGCTGTTAAGAGAATCAAGATTGTAATTCATAGTTGCTGGTGCTCTTTTGAGAGTTGTAGATTTGAACATATTCAGTACTCTCATGCATCAGCTGCTGATGAGTACCCCTTGCAATAATTTCTCCTTCCATAAGTAAAATAATCTGCTCATAATCTTCAATAGCAGAAATTTTCTGAGTGACAGAAACCAAGGTAATACCTGGGTAATTTTCACGCACATTATTTAAGATTTTCTTCTCTGTCTGGTTGTCTACCCTGGCAGTAAAATCATCAAGTAACAGAATCTGTGGGTTAATTGCCAGGGCCCGCGCCAGCATAATACGTTGCTTCTGCCCACCAGACAGGCTGGTACCTCTTTCTGAAACAATCGTATTGAGTTTAAGCGGAAGCGATTCTATAAATTCAGACAGTTCAGCTGTCTGAATGGCTTTTTGAAGCGAGGCATCGGATACCTCATTACTAAAGGCAATATTCTCCCGAATACTGAGATTAAAGATAATGCTATCCTGAAAAACAAAGCCCAGCTGCTGGTGCAAGCTCTGTTTCTTATACTGTGATAAGTCATGATTATCAAGTTGCACAGTACCTGAATCTGGCTTAATTAATGCTGTAAGCAGGTATAAAAGGGTCGTTTTTCCTGCTGCTGTTGGGCCTATTATAGCTGTACGGCTACCAGCTTTTACTTCAAAACTGACATTTGTAAGCGCTAATTTTTGTCCATAAAGCAGAGAAACGTTATTAAAAGCCAGCTTGCCAATTATTGTTGGCTCAAGCAAGCCCAAATCTGATTCTTCAGGTAGTTCTAAAACAGCATAAATTCGCTGATAAGAGGCACTTGCCTGTGCAATTACATTGCTCATAAAGCCAATAACCAAAATTGGAAAAATTAAAAGTGCCAGGTAACTATAAAAAGCTGCAAAGTTTCCAAGACTCATGGTACCGGATATAACAAAATGCCCCCCTAAAAGTAATATGCTCAGTGTAGCCATATTGGAGATAAAGATGATAACCGGGATCAGGCTGGCAAACATGCGTAGAATTGACAAACCCAGGTTTCTTGCTTCTTTATTAGCGTCTAGAAATTTACCATATTCAAGTTGTTGTGAATTAAGCACCTTTATAAGAGCTGAACCCATAATCGTTTCATTGATGACTTTGTTCAGCCAGTCGATAACTTCACGGCTTTTCTTAAAAAGAATCCTGACTCTTGAAAGCACATAGAAGAATGAGCCCCCTATCAGGGGAATAATTGCAATCACGGTGAGAGCAAGTTTCCAATTTATGTTCAATAGTAAAATACTGGCTCCAATGATGATAAAGATAGAAGAAGCAATGGAAGCAATTGCCTGAGATACAAAAAGCTTGACAGAATCAGCATCTGATGTCAGATTTGTGAGAAGTTTAGACGGATCTGCTCTTTCAACGGCAGAATAACTCTGGGCAGAAATACGTGCCGAAAGCTTTAGACGCAGGTCAGATGCTACCCTTTCAGACGCATAAGTTTGAACAATACTCTGAAGGTAGGTAAATATGAAAATCAGAATTGCGGCGATACAAAACTCACGCAGCATATAAGAGAGATCAAGGTGACCTTTATTAAAATTGTCAATTGATTGAGCAATGATTTTAGGAATCAACAGGTTAATGCCATTACTCAATAAAGCGAATATAACCAGAAAGATAATCATGCCCTTGTAAGGACCTAGAATTGAAAAGATCGAGGGTTTCTTAGTTATAATTGGTTTTAATTGGGCTGCAGTTTGGCTCATCTATTAAATAGCTGTGAAAATTAGAATTGTTTGCAAATATAAGAAGCTGTGTTAATGCTGAAAGGATGAAAGCACTGTAATCTGATATCATGAACCATTTTTATGTAATTTCGGCGTTCACTGCAGTATATTATGGAAAACAAACAACTTGCCAGGCCCTTCAGGCAACTTGCCCAACTTTTAGAACTTTACGAAGAAAATTCATTTAAGGTAAAAGCAGTTGCCTCAGCCGGATTGAAGATTGATAAAAGCCCTGTACTTTTGTGGGAACTGCCAGCCAGAGAACTAGAAAAAATTGAAGGAATTGGTAAAAGTATCACTGCTAAAATTATAGAGATCCGTTTGTCAGGCGTGTTGGCTGAATTGGAGGAATTAAAAAACAAAACTCCTTCCGGAATTCTTGAAATGCTGCGCATAAAGGGATTGGGACCCAAAAAGACCCGTATCATTTGGAAAGAAATGGAACTTGAGACCCTGGCCGATCTTTATTATGCCTGTAATGAAAACCGTCTGATAGAAATTAAAGGTTTTGGATCAAAAACTCAGGAGGAAATTAAAAAAGCCCTGGAATTTACGTTTAGAAGTCAGGGTAAATTTCTGTATTCTCTGGCCGAACCCGTTTCTATCGATTGGCTCATGCAAATCAGTAAGATCGATGGAGTGCTGGAAGTTCAGGTAAGTGGCGCCATGAGGCGCAAAATTGAAGTGGTTGAAGAGATTGAGTTTGTTGTTAAATGTTCTTCAACAGCCCCGATTACGGCCTATTTCAACGGTATTGAAGCTATTGAATGGCAGGAATTCAGTACTACACTTTTCCTGCCTGCATGTCAAATTCTGGCCTTTAAAGATTTTTCAGGTATACCTGTAAGAATTTATCAAACTGACGAGAATCATTTTATAAATACCCTGTTTTTAACTACAGGCAGTACTGCTCACCTGGCAGCTATCGGGTTAACACTACCCTTCCCAGAGAGTGAACATACGATTTATGCGGCTCTGGGTTTACAGTATATTGAACCTGAGATGCGTGAAGGACTGAATGAAATAGAATTAGCGCGAAAGGGCTTTATCAGGCCCCTGATACATTTTACTGACCTTAAAGGAAGCATCCATAATCATAGCACCCATAGTGATGGTGTTCATACGCTACTTGAGATGGCAAATGCCTGCATCAGTCTGGCCCTTGAATATATTGTGATGACTGACCATTCACAGGCAGCATTTTACGCACATGGACTTACCCCGGGGCAGCTTATTATACAGCATGCCGAGATTGACAAACTCAATAAAGCGCTTGCACCATTTCATATCTTTAAAGGTATTGAATCAGATATATTATCTGATGGCAGACTTGACTATGAACAGGACGTTCTCAGCACATTTGATATTATAATTGCCTCTATACATTCAAACCTGCGTATGGATCTCAATAAATCAATGATCCGCTTAATAAAGGCCATTGAGAACCCTTATACAACCATGCTGGGGCATGCAACAGGCAGACTTCTATTAGGTCGTGAAGGCTACCCGATCGATCATAAAAAGATTATTGATGCCTGCGCCCGAAATGAAGTGGTTATTGAAATTAATGCCAATCCTAACCGTCTTGATCTTGAGTGGCGTTATATACCCTATGCACTTGAACAAGGGGTAATGCTTAGTATTAATCCCGATGCCCATAGAACTGATGGAATTACTGATATGCGGTATGGTATTAATATGGGTAGAAAAGGCGGACTCAGCAAGGAAATGTGTCTGAATACTTGTACCTGTGCTGAGTTGTCTTCGTGGATCGCAGCAAGAAAAGAAAGAAAAGGTATTGCTTAACATTCAAGCCTGGAGTTGATTTTTTCAATAATCAGATCAAGCGGTAACTGTCGCATGCAGGCAAAGTCACCCCGGTAGCATTTACCCTTACCATAAACTGTACAGGGCCTGCACTCAAGCCCTTCAAGACCTACTGTACCTGATTGCTCCTGCCCATAGGGCGAGAAGCCAAGATAAGGATGCGTAGTACCGTAAATACCCAGTACCCTGACCCCGGAGATTGCCGCAAGATGTAGATTACCTGAATCCATGCTGAGCATAAGATCAAGTTGCTGTATAAGCTTCAGTTCTTCCTGAAAGTTACCGGCAAGATCAGATGCCAGTACCACACTGCCATTAAATTCGTCAGCGCTAGTTGCTTTACAGAGCTTTTGAAGTTCTGCCTGTTTTTCTTTACCGCCGAAAAGTATAATTGTAGACTGGGGATAACTTTTCAATAAAAGTTTTAAAAGGTCCACTTTTTTTTCAGGTTCAAATTCTTTTAAATCAAAGCCTGCAAACGGGGCAAAACCAAGCTGATACGCTTTACGATTAGGTTGGGGGTAATGAGGTAAATCTGTTGCCAATTTTCCGCCAAGCCAGTTTACAGTACCTCTTTCAATTATTACGGTGTCAACTGTTGGAATTGATGATATTTCGGAAACACCTGATTCAGCACTGTTGGCTGGTCTATCGGAAATATTAATGAATACTCCTGCAACTTTAAAAACATCTAGATAACGCTCGACAGCATGTTTCAGAGGATGTAATATTTTATGGCGTTTGCGAATAAGTGCCGCTTTTTGAGCACGCCCCTTATCGAGTACAAAAACCTTTTTGCCCCTGAGTTGCCAGATACTTCTGAGAATTTTGGTACGCAGGCTATCATGCAAATCAAGAAACAGGCCATTCTGGTTAAAGTTTAGTAATAGGGACGATAGTTTGAACAGACCTCTGAGACCCTGATAATCATTTAATTTGATTCCAATGAATTTCAAACGGTCAATACCTGTAAACAGGGGCTCGAAGAAAGGCTTACTGACAAAGATGATGTTCAATTCAGGATTTGAAGCCAGTACCTGCTGGAAAGCAGGAACTAACAGGCTTACATCACCTATTGCTGAGAACCTAACGGCAAGTACATTTAGCTGTCTGTCAGTCTTTGCTGGGGGCATTATATAAAGAAGGATTTAGTGACTTGTCATTGTACATTTTCATCTGCCGGTAAACCTTAAAACGAGCCTTACCCTGGGTTCGCTCATCCTGAAGTTGATCGAGACATGCCGCCAAATCGGTGCGCTGACCCAACAATATTTCAAGTTTTTCTACCGATTGATTAATATGACTGGCTGACACATCTTTTCTATCGGTTTGTTCCTGCATATGCCAGATTTTTAATTCTAGAATACTCATTCTGTCAATCATCCAGGCTGGTGTTTCAGAGTTTAACCTAGCATTATTCTTAACAGGATAAGCAGCAAACATTTCTATAAAATAATCGTCAATCAACTCTACCAGATCGGTACGTTGTTGGTTGAGCTGGTCTATTGATCTTTTCAGTTCAACAAAAGCAAGAGCAGGTAAATCAGTTCTTCTTATTTCATCTTCTTTATGCCATTGGATAGTATCTATCTGGTTCTTTTTAAATAAGAGAAAATTAATGCTATTTTCACCGTACGGGTTCTCAGCTGGTTTGAGCTGATCATGCCAACCTGAAATTGACGCCTGGAAAATAGAAATTGTATCAGCTGATTTTAGCACAAGTACTTTTTGTCTTTTTCAAATATAGGAATTGTGATTTAAAGGGGTTTCCATTTTTAGCCATTGATAAGAATAATATCTATTACATATGAAGACGCTATTTCTGGTACGCCATGCAAAATCTGATTGGAGTAATCATAATTTTAGTGATAAAGAACGGCCTATAAATCAACGGGGTCTTCGCGATGCGCCTTTAATGGCACAGCGTCTTAAACTGCTTAATATTCCAATTAATGAGATAATTTCCAGCCCTGCTGTCAGGGCCTGGTCAACTGCTAAAATATTTGCTGAATTTCTAGATTATCCCTTACCCAAAATCAAACAAGAACCACTTCTTTATGAGGCTGATATAAAGATATTTTTGTCTGTTATCAATAAATTGCCCCAATCGAAAGATACGGTGATGATCTTTGGTCATAATCCAACCCTCACCCAGATGATCGATTACCTGGCTGACGACGAGTTATCAAAACTCCCTACCTGTGGTATAGCCATGATTGCCTTCGATCTTGAAGAGTGGAAATTCGTCAGCCGAAACACAGGAGAATTAAAAATGCTTGATTCACCTAAAAAGATCTGATATGTTGGCAAAAGATCGATTTTCTGCAGTTGTGTGATCTGAAAGATAGGAAAAACCTTAAATTTTAAAATAATTCTCTCTTTTCTTATAGCTTATTACCAACGTATTTATGAAACAAAGGTGGCTCTGAACTTCTTCGTCATTTTTTAAAATCGGGTTGCCATTACCAAAAACGTCTTTACCGAGTTTTAAGCCAGAAACTTTTAAAATGCTTTGCATTCCGACTGCAATTTATTGAAGCCGATATTAAGACAACTGTTTATTCGTTATGAGTATACATTTTCTTATGAAGCTTAATTTAACTCTTGTACTATTCTTTCCGTATCTATTGAACCTGAATCATGCTATTATTGGCCGGGATCAGCTTTCTATTGTGGGCCTGAATCAGTTTAAAACTCCTGAATCAAGATCAGCGACACCCAATAACGACCAGGTTTTGCTGTTTAAAAACTTAGCCCGGGATGCATTCATCTATCTGAATGAGTTTAGGGGCCGGCCAGCCTTTTATGGTTCAAAGATCGGACTCGACCTGAGGAATGTAAAAAATACAAGGGCCTTAACCTGGGATCCGGTACTGGCTGCCGCAGCCGAAGAAAAAGCGTATGATATGGCCAATGAAAATTTTTTTAGTCATGTCGATCACGAAGGCCATGGAATGAATTTCCGGGTTCAGCAGAAAGGATATCTCTTACCCCCGGAATGGACAGCCAAACAATCAGCTAATTTTATTGAATCTATTGCAGCTAATAGCAAAGATCCTGCACATTTTATAGACCAACTGATTATTGATAAAGGCATTTCAGGTAAAGGCCATAGACAGCATTTGCTTGCGATTTCCCATTTTTACAATAATGCCAGCCGCATCGGAATTGCAATCGCTTATAACCGAAATTCAACTTATAAATATTATTGTTGCATATTGATAGCGCCCCGTTTCGCCAATGTTGCTGGTGATGATTAATATGGGCATCTGAGGCAGAAAATAACTAACAAGGTTCAAAACGCTTGCCTGGTAACTGTCTCAATTTACCCTTTAGTTCTAACTGCATCAGTATTGCAGGAAGCCTGGCTGAAAGTTGTGGAAATTCTGCAGCCACCTCGTTAAGACTACAAACTAACTGCTGCGTTAAAAAATTCATTACCTGAATTTCTACTGGGTCAGATAAAAGTAGGCTGTTACCTCGATCCAGGTGGGGTGCTGGCACTAGATCCCAGTTCATAAATCTGATAAAATCTTCAGCAGAAGTTATCAGCTGAGCCTGATTGTCACGAATGAGCTCAAGGCAGCCTTTAGAATATTGATCGCTGATACGGCCCGGAAAAGCATAAACATCCCGGTCATATGAATTTGCCAGACCAGCTGTAATCAGTGCGCCCCCACCAGGAGCTGCTTCAATCAAAACAGTGGCATCACTAAGGCCAGCAATGATTCGATTACGTTTTGGAAAGTTTTCTTTTTCAGCTGTTCGGTCAGAAAAAAATTCAGTCACAAGCGCCCCAGATTCAATCATTTCTTCAGCAGTCTTTCTATGTTCAGCAGGATACATCTGTGTTAATCCATGACCCAAAACAGCAATGGTAGGCAACCCTGAATTTAAAGCTTGTCGGTGTGCGCAAATATCGATTCCCCAAGCAAGCCCGCTAACCACAATCACTCCTGAATTAGAAAGCGCTTCGATAAACTCGATACAGACTGATTTCCCATAGGCTGTTGCATGCCGTGTTCCAACAATGCTAATCACCCTTGCGGCATCGAGATCAGCATTTCCCTTGGCAAAAAGCAGTGAAGGGCAGTCAGCAGCCTGCAGTAATCTGGCTGGGTACCCTGACTGGTTAAGCATGAGCATTCTGATATGAAACTTATCAATAAATGCCAGTTCAGCTGCTGCTTTTCTTAAAATTGAAACATCTTTAATAGAGGCAGCAATTTTTACAGCAACCTGGGAACCAATACCAGCAACTTGCTGTAGATCGGTTAAGGATGCCTTAAAAATAAGCTCGGCAAGCTGAAAATGATCGAGTAATCGCCTTGAAATAACAGGGCCTACACCAGGAATTAAGTTAAGGGCCAGGTAATAAAAGCGTTCCACTCAGAATTTTTTAGGAATATGTAAAATCAACTTCGTTTCAAAATAAGCTTCAGCAAAAAACCCGGAAATAGGATATATAGTAACTTTTTTCCCGAATTCATTAAGTTCTTCATTAACATCTCCGCCTTTCAAATACAGAACGCCATTCGGAATTGTACCAAGTGATTTTGAGTTGATTTTATCAGCTATCCATGGCCAGAATAATGATAATCTGGCTACAGCTCTAGAAATGACAAAGTCAAACTTCCCTTCCACATCTTTAGCCCGCTTATTCAATGCCTGAACATTGGTCAGGCCAAGTTCAGTGGCAATAGCATTCACCACATTAATTTTTTTACCAATTGAATCGACAAGCATAAATTCAACTTCAGGAAAAAGTATTGCCAGCGGAATACCAGGAAACCCTCCCCCTGTACCTACATCAAGAATTCGGCTACCAGCAGCGAATGATTCAACTTTTGCAATTGCAAGAGAATGTAGAATATGATGAACTTCAAGATTTTCGGTATCTTTTCGCGAAATCAGGTTTATTTTTTCATTCCAGCCCCGGTATAAGGCTGGTAAAGCAGTAAACTGCTCAATCTGAGCAGGTGATAGTTCGAAATAGTTTGTTACTGTTTCCATTACCGGCAAATGCCGTAAGCTTTTAAAATTTTTACTTAGAATACAGCCATCCTGGTAAAGAATACCTCAGATAGTATCTTTAGAATGCTTTAAAATATTGAGTAATAAATTATGGGCCCTAAATAACTGGGCTTTAACTGTTCCCAAAGGAATATCTAGCTGGGTTGAAATTTCTTCGTACGATAATTCTTCAAAATAACGGAGTATCACAAGCTTTCTATACCTGATAGGGAGCTTATCAACCACATTTTTAAGAAGGCTGGTTTTTTGTTTTTTAATCAACGACTCTTCAGGAGTTGGTGAATTACCTGCTATTTCCCAGGGACGTGAGTTTTCGCCATCCTCACCTGATACCTGATCAATTGAAAAAGTCTTCAGCTTCTTTTTACGGATATAGTCGATGCAATTATTGGTTGCAATTTTAAAAAGCCAGGTACTAAAGGCGTAATCCGGCTTATACTTCTCCAAATTTTGAAAGGCTTTGGCAAAAGTTTCAATAGCCAGATCATTGGCATCATCACGATTGTTAACCATCTTCAAAAGAATGAAGTAGATGGCATCGCGATACCTTGCCATCAGCTCAGCATAAGCTTTCTGTTCACCAGCAATTGCCCTGCCGACAAGTCGGAGGTCATTCTTGGCATTTTCAGAAAAATTCGGATTTATTTCCATGTTTTCTGTTTGTAAAATAAACTGGCCACACTAATAAAAACCAGGTATAAATGATAGACAATATCCATTAAAGGACTCAAAATACCAAGTTCTGTTGAATCTAGTTTTTTACCTATTCTGCCCATCAGAATTAACTGAATCAAAAGGCGGAAGGCAAAGATACCAAGGACCCATTCAGGATAAACACGTAAAACCAGCAGCACTACAAAACAGGTATAAAAGCCCAACGTAGAAACTGCATTTAATGTAAGCAGGTTTTTATGAATTTTTCTGTAAAAATGTCCTACGCTAGTATGCCGCATTTTCTGTCTGAAATAATCTGTATAGGTTGACTTAGGATCAGAATACGTGAAAGACGGCTGATAAATGGCAACTGAGGTATTTTCAGCCCGTGCAACTTTATTAATGAATAAATCATCGTCTCCGCTCATCAGGTGTATATGGGATGAAAAGCCCTTACTTTCAAAAAATAGTCGCTTATGATATGCCAGGTTACGACCCACCCCCATATAGGGTAAACCAGCCAGTGCATAAGAAAAATAATTCGTGGCGGTAAGGAATGTTTCATACCTGATAAACAGGTTCAGAAATCCAGATTTACGGGTATAGGGAGAATAACCCAGAACAATAGATTTCTCACGCGTAAAACCACTTTGCATAAGCTTTATCCACTGGTTTGAAGTGGGCTCGCAATCAGCATCACTAAGTAATACATGGTCATATTTTGCTCCTTTGATACCCATCATCAACGCAAATTTTTTGCCCTGCTTATTTTTAACCATTTCACTTAGTTCAATAACGCGCAGGTTAGCATATTTTTCCTGCAATGCCTGAAGTGTAAAACGGGTATCATCAGTTGAACCATCATCAACCACAATTACTTCAAAAACCGGATAATCCTGGTCAAGTATTGAAGGAAGAAATCGTTTCAAATTTTCATTTTCATTCTGGGCACAGATAATGACTGTTACTGGCAAAACCTGTTCATTAGTTTCACCGGCTACTTGCCTTAAGAATGCTAGCTTGAGGTAAAAATATAGGTAATAGAACAAGCTAACCAGTGAAAAAATTAAAAATAAGGCACTAAAAATCAGCGTATAAGTTTTTATCAACAAAGTTTATTTTTTGGGGAAATTATAGAAAAACGTGCAATAAACAGTGAACTATTTAATAATGCAAGCCCGAATGTAATTGCGAACCAATCCCGTTATATTTGCAACCTTAAATTTCAGTACCCCGTACCGCTTCAGAGTATGATGAAATTAACCGATTATGAAATTCAATTTACAATATACTGATTCAAACAGCAAGGCCCGGGCAGCGGAAATTCATACAGCTCATGGGGTCATCGAAACACCAGTATTTATGCCAGTTGGTACTGCCGGAACTGTCAAAGGAGTGCATCAGGTCGAGCTTAAAGAACAGGTCAATGCCCAGATAATACTTGGAAATACGTATCATTTATACCTCAGGCCAGGTACGGATACCTTGGTAGAAGCTGGTGGGCTGCATAAGTTTATCACTTGGAATAAGCCTATTTTAACTGATAGTGGTGGTTACCAGGTGTACTCACTTGCAGGGGTCAGAAAAATTAAAGAAGAAGGTGTAGTTTTTAAAAGTCATATTGATGGCTCAAAGCATCTTTTTAGTCCAGAAGGAGTCATGGATATACAGCGAAAAATTGGGGCTGATATCATCATGGCTTTTGATGAATGTACCCCATACCCATGTGAGAAAGAATATGCACGCCGCTCAATGCATTTGACTCATCGCTGGCTTGAACGCTGCTGTAAACAGATGGATAGTACATCGCCTTTGTACAATTATGCTCAGACCTTGTTCCCCATTGTACAGGGGAGTGTTTTTCCTGACCTGCGCAAACAGTCTGCCGAATTTATTGCTTCTATAGATAGGGAAGGAAATGCCATAGGAGGGCTTTCTGTTGGTGAACCAGCTGCAGATCTTTACAGCATGACGGCACTGGTTTGTGAAATACTCCCGGTTCATAAACCCCGTTACCTGATGGGAGTTGGAACGCCCGTTAATATTCTCGAAAATATTGCTCTTGGAATTGATATGTTTGATTGTGTAATGCCAACCCGAAATGGGAGAAATGGTATGTTATTTACAGCAGAAGGAATAATTAATATAAAAAATGAAAAATGGAAAAATGATTTTTCACCTATAGATGCTTCAAGTGACCTGTTGCTTGACCGAGCTCATTCTAAAGCCTATTTGCGTCACCTGATTCATTCAGGAGAGATGCTCGGGGCTTCAATAGCCAGCATTCATAATTTACATTTTTATACCTGGCTTACCACCCAGGCAAGAAAACATATACTTGAAGGTAACTTTGCCAGCTGGAAAAATCAAATGGTGCCCAAACTTAGCCGTAGACTCTAACCGTTACCAGTTTGTATGAAGGAAAATAATAGCCCTCAAACTCTTCAGGAAGTGCATGTAAATGCTCCAAG
Source organism: bacterium (assembly GCA_031363945.1). Classification (GTDB taxonomy): domain Bacteria; phylum Bacteroidota; class Bacteroidia; order Sphingobacteriales; family Sphingobacteriaceae; genus JANLVJ01. The sequence continues at coordinate 75,403 of JANLVJ010000065.1, forward strand.
GCCAACAAAAAGGGGTATTCAATACTTTTTAAGAAGTCTTAAGATTACGATCATTGACCGGTATATAATCGGAAAATTTTTAAGCACCTTCTTTTTCACGATTGCCATTTTTGTTGTCATTGCGGTAGTTTTTGACTACTCAGAAAAGGCAGATGATTTTATCAGGGGTGGTGTAAGTCTTAAATTGATCTTCTTTACCTATTACCTGACATTCATTCCCTATTACTGCAGTATATTAAGCCCACTAATAGTATTTGTAGCAGTCATATTTTTTACTGCTAAGATGGCTAACAATACAGAAATAGTGGCTATTCTTAGCAGTGGAGTAAGTTTTATTCGCTTGATGTATCCATATTTTCTGGCTTCCGTGATTCTTGCAATTATGGTTTTTGCGCTCAACGGCTATATTATACCCCCGGCTAATAGAATCAGATATGACTTCGAGGCCAGATATCTCAGGCGTGCTGAAATGAGCAAAGACCGTAATATTCATATGAAACTGGCAAATGATACCTATGCCTACATGGAATCATTTAATAATCTGGAAAATACTGGGCTCAAATTCTCTCTTGAAAAATTCACAGGTCTTGATATGCGCTATAAATTAATGGCGAATTATATTAAATGGGATTCTGTAAAGTCTACATGGAAAATGTATGATTATACCATAAGACAGATAAATGGGCTTCAAGAAAAAATGTCAAACGGGAAGGAAAAAGATACCATACTTGACTTTAGCCCAAAAGATTTCGCCCGTAACAATACGTTCAAAGAAACAATGAACATGTCTCAGTTGCATCAGTTCATTGCGCGTGAAACTGAACGCGGAACAGGTGGTGTTGAAACTTATCAGTTTGAAATGTACAAGCGTTATGCATTGCCATTTTCAACATTTATTCTATCACTTATTGGCGTTTCCCTATCATCTAAGAAGGTACGGGGGGGTGTTGGATTACACCTGGGTATCGGTATTGGCTGTAGTTTTGCCTTTATAGTACTCATACAGTTTTCAAACGTATTTGCAACTCAGGGTGGTGTTCCGCCTATTCTGGCTGCCTGGATACCAAATTTACTTTTCGGAATAGTCGGCCTATATCTTTATAAAATTGCACCTAAATAAAAACCTTTTAAAGCTTCATATCACAGTACTGATTTGGGGTTTTACTGCCATTCTTGGGGTCGTTATTACCAAAACAGCACTCATATTAGTATGGTACCGTATGCTTTTTGCTGCTATAGCACTGGTAATTTATATGCTGTTCAAATATAAAAAAGAGGTAATCTCAAGCAAAGAAATCTTCAAACTACTACTCGTCGGGGTGCTGGTAGCACTTCACTGGTTTTTGTTTTATGACTGTATAAAACTTGCGACAGCATCGGTTGCCCTTATCTGCCTGTCTTCGGTTACCCTGTTTACAAGCATACTTGAACCGATCATTAACAAGCGAAAATTCTACGCTCTTGATATCATTATCGGACTGGTCATTATCAGTGGAATTGTGGTGATTTTTAAATTCGAAAGCCGGTATATAACTGGTACTATAATTGGGCTGGGCGCGGCCCTGGCAGCAAGCCTGTTTACGATCTTCAACTCAAAATTTGCACAGAGAAATAGTCCTGTTACTATCTCTCTCATAGAGATGCTGGGGGGTCTTGGAGCTCTCAGTATGTATCTTCTTCTGACAGCAGGTTTCAGCGTGAAAGCCTTAAGTCTAAGCCTGTCGGATTTTGGGTATCTGTTTATTTTGAGCACTGTCTGCACGGCCATGGCTTATGTGATGGGAGTAGCGGTTATGAAAACATTAAGCCCGATCACAGTTGTTTTAACGACAAGCCTTGAGCCTGTATATGGGATAATACTTGCCTTTCTTTTCTTTGGAAAAAAAGAGCAGATGTCAACAGGCTTTTATTTTGGAGCCTTGATAATTTTGATTGCCGTACTGAGCTACCCCCTGCTAAAGAAAGTAATTTTCAAACCGGTTATTTTTGAAACAGACCTGGAAGCAGAAAAAAATATTCTCCTCAATAAACCTTGACGATACGTTAAATTTTTCTTTTCAATAAAAAGCTATTGAGAAATAAAATAAATTTTTTATTAATTTAAGTACCTTATAATGTGTATTTTAATTGCTAGTTTTTGATCATTTAATTTAAGTGAATTACCAATCCTTCCCATTTTTTTTAGTAAATCTGGTTTAATCTGCCTTACATGAAATATAAATTACTACAATTCAGTATTTTAACACTCTTATATTCGCTTTTTTCATTAACTACTTCAGCACAATTTATTGACTATGGTCAAAACCCAATCGGGCTACACTGGCAGCAAATCAATACCCCCCATATACAGTTAATTTTTCCTGAAAACTTTAAAAAAGAAGGTTCAAGAATGGCTGGAGTACTTGAAAAAATCTATTCTTTTGAAAATCATTCTTTGAAGGTTTCAACAAAACCTATCTCTGTGATTCTTCAAAACCAGCAGGTAGAATCGAATGGCTTTGTATTACTTGCCCCTAGGAGATCAGAGTTTTTTACAAGCCCCCCCCAGGATATGGAGCCTACCGATTGGTTGAATAGTCTGGCAGTTCACGAAATGCGGCACGTTGCCCAGGAAGATAAAGTCTTTGGCGGTAATCGCATCCAGCTATTCGAATCAATTCAATTAGGGGTCTTCGGAATAGTATTTCCATCCTGGTTTTTTGAGGGCGATGCGGTCGGGATGGAGACTGCTTTAACCGCTACCGGTAGGGGCAGACTGCCCTCTTTTGAACGCGAGTTAAGGACGAATTTACTCAGCGGAAAAGACTACTCTTACTCAAAAAATTACCTCGGATCATTGAAAGATAATGTACCCGATTATTACCGTCTTGGATACTTTATGGTAACCAAAATTCGCCGTGATTATGGCGATTCAGTATTCAATCTGATTTACCGCCGGGCTCTTCGTCTGACACCCTGGCCCCTGTCTTCAGCCCTGAAAAAATATACTGGTTTTACGACTCCTCAGTTCTACCATCAGACAATGAATGAGCTGGAAAAAAAATGGTCTTATCAGGATCAGGAAAAAAAGGCAGAAAACTATACATCATTAAATAGGCGCCGCGATTCTATTTACTCAAATTACCTCTTGCCCCATTTATATTTAAAAGACCAGCTTGTATGTCTGAAAACAGGTCGAGATAAAACGGATGCTTTCTACCTGTTAAATATAAAAACCGGGCATGAAAAATTATTATTTAAAATCGGGCATCAGCTGGTCTCGCACTTTGACCTGGCCCAAAATGAACTCATCTGGGATGAAGAACGCTTCGATCCCCGTTATGCATACCGAACTTATTCAGTGATCATGCATTATAATCTGGTCACCGGAATAAAACAACAACTGACCCATAGCTCAAGGTTATTTGCTCCATCGCTTTCGCCTGACGGAAGCCAGTTTGTAGCAGTTATGACTGATCAGCATAATCAGATTACATTAAATCTTTACCATACAGCTGATGGTTCTTTCATAAGATCTCTGGCAAATGAAGAAAATTATTACTTTCAGACACCTCGTTTTGACCTTACAGGTCATAAAATAATTACCGTTGCTGTTAATAACCGGGGTAAGGCGATATATAGCTATGATCTTGATAGTAATACCCATCGTTTACGGAGTTTATTCTCATTCATTGAAATTACCCGCCCGTCATTCACCCATACAGGTACAATATTATATGTTTCGGCTGCTGATGGGGTTGATGATATTTTTGAACTTAACCAGGCGACAGGCCTAACAAGACAAATAAGTAATTCAAGATTTGGCGCCTATAACCCATATGAAAAAGATGGCATTGTGTATTTTAACTTGTTTGGGCTTAGGGGTCAGAATATAGCTACCCTGGATATAGAAAAACAGAGAGAAAAAAATCTGGTTACTAAGTCAAATTTTATCGATTACTATGCTCCTTTGGTCAAGCGTGAAGCTGGTGGTTCTATTTTTAAAGAACAACGCAGTAATTCGGCAAATGATCAGAAATTCATTGCTGACAGTTTATTGATTGCTGAAAGTGATACTACCCAAAGTAAAGTACTTTACGAACAAAAACCTTATCATGAGATTGAACACTTTTTTTATTTTCATAGTCTCTTGCCAGACGTACAGGGGGCAAACCTGAACTCAACAAACTTTCTGTCGGGGGTAAAAATTCTTTCAACAAATAAATTAAACACGACTCAAACGTATGCTGGTATCTATTATGCCAATGGTAGTAATAGTGCTGTTTACCAGGCGGGATTTACTTATAAACGATACTACCCTTATATAACGGCGAATTTTGTCGATAGCAGGCGCTTTAGCACGGCATCAGGAAAAAGTAAAGCGGGAGTTATCACCTATTATCCATTCTCTTATCGTGAGGCCAGGTACAATCTAGGGCTGCAGGTACCCTTAAATTTCATCATCGGTAATCAGGCTCTTTCGGTCATACCCCAGATAAATACCAGCTATATAAGAAATGGTGATCCAACGATAAAACTCTCAAGCTTTAATCGTACGCTGGCGTTTCCAATGCATTATTCAATTTACCTTTCTCGCAATATGCTCATAGCAGCCCGGGATCTGTATCCACTCTGGGGTCAGAATGCCGATTTTGAATTTGAAAACCTACCCTTTACGACCATTGAAAAAGGACGTCTGTTTTACATGAATTCACTGTTTTACCTACCGGGCTTGTTTAATCACCATAGTTTGCAGGCAGGCTTCAGCTATCAGCAAAATATAGGTGTTTATAAAAATGACCGTCTGATCAATGAAATCAGTGGTTATGCTTTTCTAGAGCCAAATAAGCTAAAAAACACTTTCTTCCTGAATTACTATTTACCTCTGGCCTATCCAGACCTGCAAATTTCTAGCCTTGCTTATATTCGAAAGATCCAGGCTGGTGTATTTTTAAATGAGCAAAACCTTGGACAAAGCTCCGACCCCCTTTTTAAAAGGCATCAAAGTTTTGGTTTCGATGTGCGTATTGACTGTAATTTATTGAGGTACTATCTACCCGTATTTCAGATTGGAACCAGAGCGATTATTCTAGAAAATAATTTCAGATCACCCAAATTTCAGTTAGTTTTAAATTATACGATCTAACAATGAATGTGAAATTAATATTTGTCGTCATCGCAACAGTCATACTTACTGTTTTCTTTATGCAAAATGCTGAAAGGGTACAAGTTAATTTCTTTTTTTCAACCATTCAAGTATCAAAACTTGCGTTATTGCCTGGTCTGGCAGTTGCTGGTTTTCTAATTGGATTTATAGTAGGCAGAAGTGGCAGATCCCGAGCAGCACGGCGCCGTGAACTTTTATATGCAGAGCGTGAACAGGCCTTTCATAATCAATCAAATAATCAGCAATCAGACAGGCAACAAAACTTACCGGGCAAAAACCTTAGCCAGGAAGATCAGGACTACCTTAATTGAAATTTAGCTCAGCTTAATCAGGGCTTATAGTTTTTACAGGCAGGTATTGTTTTCAAAATCTTCTGGCTGAAGATTTGCCGATGACAACAAAATAATATTGTAGACAAGGCCAACAGTAACAATATAAAGTATGATGGCCGTCTCAGCACGGTAACTTAACAGCCAGTGTGTAAATCTGTTATTTTCACCAAAAAGCTTCAGACTGGCAAAAATGGCAACTAGCAGATTTGTAAGAATCGTAAAAAAATAAAAAAAACGAATGATGATTTCTCCAACATCTGCTTTTCTGTTCCCAATCATTAAAACTAGCTGAGTTGAAACTGCGAACCAGCCCGGTAAAAAAATTATTAAAAGAACCAGATTTTTAAACGTTACATGTATGTTTAAAGAGGTCTGTTTTGAAATTGAATCAGAACCCTTTTAACAAACTTGTAGTCATCTAAGCTCGCCACAGTCAAGTGATGATTTTGTGCAATGGCAAAAATACTTGAATCAAGCTCTGACAACTCAAAGTTAAATCGCAATGGTTGTTTGGAATTGTCTTCTGCCCGTTTGGCTGAAGAAAAATGAATTTTAAGGTCCAAGGAACTAATCCAGATTCTGATAATTCTTGCAGGGATATACCCTTTTTGAATATATTCAAGGATCGTATCAAACTGCGAGTAAAAAACAGCATGATCAGGAGCATCAGCAATTAATTCCAGATTTAAGATTTGTTCGAGCGTTTTCATATGAACCAGTGTTCTAATCTACTGATTTTGCTTATCATATCTACGTCTTTACCTGTTTGAAGTTGAAGTTTCTATCAATAAATAGTTTATTTAAGTATTAAGTTATTGTTCCTGACAGAACCGGTTCACTTCAGAACCAACCCCCTTTTGACTGGTATGTGCCGTCCATTACCAGCGGTAAATTATCATCAATCCACAGCATGAAAAGAGAATGAAGATATTCAACCTGTTCCTGGTCTGCTTGTAATGAAGTGGTGTGGTCAGCAAAAGCATGATGTGCTTTTAACCAGCTTTCTCCGAGTGTTTGAAATTTTATAGAAATTTTAATCAAGAATGCAGCACGCAGATCTATAGGAAAAAATGCCATAAAAAATTCTACATGATCAACTCTTTTAGCAGTTGCACGCTTCATTACCTGTCTGGTTAAAAAATACCGTCCAAAACTATTTTGCTCATCACTGATAACGCCATAATTAAGTCCTGAAATTTCAAATACAACTTTGTCAACTGCCCGTGCAAGTTCGGGATGTTCTACTGATAATAATTCTGATAAATCATGGATGGTTTCCATACGGGATTGTTTTTTTAGTGGTTTACGTAGGGAGTAAAATCTATGTTACACGTTAGCTATGTAAAATTTTCATAATAATTCATTTTATTTCTAGTGTAGTATTCCAGATTATTTGGAATAAGTTTAATTGCCAATAAATGAAAGATTGAGAAACAGAACTGCTTGCCCAATAAAGCGCAAATATTCGAGTATAAAATGCAGCAGGATATTTTGCTCTTTATATATTTGCGAATAAATTATATGCGAAAGTAGCTCAGTTGGTAGAGCACAAGCTTCCCAAGCTTGGGGTCGCGGGTTCGACTCCCGTCTTTCGCTCATTGCTTACCCTAGATATATGCGTAAACTATTTACTTTATTTCTCCTGTTAGCACCTCTTGCCATAGCCTGTAATAACCATAGAAACTCATCAAAAGTTATTTCAGTCCAGGAGTATAAAAAGATGTTTGCCCTGGCAGGCTGTTATTCTTCTGTTACTGGAAAAGATACGTTCAACTTAAAACTGGTAGTTTCTTCTGATACAGTAAACGGAAAACTATCCTATAAATTTGATCAGAAAGATAATCTGAAGGGTGATATTCAGGGCAGGCTACAAGGTGATACCTTGCTGGCTGATTATAAGTTCATGTCTGAAGGAAAAATTTCTATCCGGCAGGTGACGTTTTTAATGAAAGACAGTACGGCAATGGAGGGATATGGGGCAATGGTAGACAAGAATGGTGAAATGGTCTTTAAAAACTTAAATCAGCTGAGCTTTGGAAAAGGGCTGATTTTGAAAAAGATCAACTGCATGCAATAGGTCTGCCTGGCCCGAGGATCAAATTACCTGATTTCCAATATATTGCAGATAGATGATTAAATCAGGTATCTTAATAACGAGCTCGAAAACAAAGAGATTCTGATGAAAAAGGCTCGTCTAAGACAAGAAGCCAATCTTGTAGCTCAATACCGGATATTAAAATTCCAATGGTTTTTCATTACTGCAATTGTTTTGATATTGGTACTGGCACTTCCCTTGGTTTTTCTGCTTTACAAGAACCAGCAAGAGAAGCAGACTTCACTTATCGATTTAACCGGCTGAATTTCAGGATACAGCTTTTAAATGAAAATCTCGAATCACTCGTTGAATCAAGAACAGCATAACTTACTGAAAAAAAGGATATTATCTCTGACAGTTTACTAAATGTAGTTTGTCTGAAGGTAAAAGGATGGTTAATTTTGAATTAATGCATTAATCAACAATTGAATTTTTTTTAGTTCTGATGAATATCACCACCACTGCTTTTATCTTTCGTAATTACCCCAGGATTGCCATTATAGGTGATATCTCCACCACTACTCGCTGTTGCTTTCAATGACTTATTAACAGTTATCTTTATATCTGAACCACTGCTGGCATCCAGGGTACTTGAATCTGTTACTAAACCTATAGCCTTGACATCTGCCCCACTTGAGGCCGAACCAATAAAATTTGTTGCTGTTCCTTTTAATTGAGCATCTGAACCACTACTTACCTCACAGTTGAGGTTTTTACAGGTAATATCCATGCTTATGTTAGCACCTGAGCTTGCACTTAAGCTCAGATTTGTGGCATTGAATTTTGTCTGTCCAAAAATATCGGAGCCACTTGAGGCATTGATATTATTTAATTCTTTTGCTGTGACATAAACTTTCATTTTATTGTTTATTTGGATACTGAAAAGGCGAAAACCCTCTTTGTGTTTATAATAAATCTTCAGTATCCCATTTTCAACTTCTGTTCGGATATTTTTTATAGATTTCTGGCTACTGACCACTTCAACATGTTCTGTATTTCCCTGACTGATGTAGACATCTACCCCTGTACTAGCGCTGATTCCTGTAAAATGATCAACGGTTCTAATCTCATGCACCACTGAACTGCTATCACGATCAAAATTCTTATAATGACAGGCAGATAGCAGGTGAACCTGCAGAAGTAACAATATAACAAGGGTATTACGTTTCATATTATCGGGTTTTTAGTCGTTATTTCTCATATGACACTCATTTATGTTTACAGGTTACCTAATGTATTCAAAAAAAAGGCCACCGAAATGGCAGCCCGTTAAATATTGTAATTTTTAATTAGCCTTAAGAACCGCAGGCTTCACAACTACCATCAATCGGGCAGGCCAAACCATCCGGTACTTCCTCATCTGGTGAGATGGTAGCAGGAATAACTGGTTCAAGCATTTGCCCGGCTTGTTTTTCGATCGTGAACTTTACGGCCTGGGTGGCTGCCTGTGTACGCAGATAGTACATACCTGTTTTCAGACCTTTCTTCCAGGCGTAAAAATGCATTGAAGTCAGCTTCGAAGTCGTAGGCTCCTGAATGAAAAGATTCAATGACTGTGACTGACAGATATATGCGCCCCTGTCAGCGGCCATATCAATCAGACTCCGCTGTTTAATTTCCCAGACAGTCTTATAAAGTTCTTTTATGTCTTCAGGAATTTCCTTTATATGCTGTATTGAACCATTGGCTTCGATGATAGAGTTTTTCATGGTTGAATCCCAAAGGTTCAGCGTTGCCAGATCGCGGAGCAAATGCTTGTTGACAACTACAAACTCACCCGAAAGCACACGGCGAGTATAAATATTAGAGGTATAGGGCTCAAAGCACTCATTATTGCCAAGAATCTGCGAAGTTGAAGCTGTTGGCATTGGCGCTATCAGCAAAGAGTTACGCACACCATATTTCTTAATCTCACCTCTGAGTGTATCCCAGTCCCAACGCTTGGTTGGAATTACATTCCACATATCGAATTGAAGTACTCCTTTTGACATTGGTGAGCCTTCGTAAGTCTGGTAGGCTCCATCGCGTTCGGCCAGATGAACTGATGCTTTTAAAGCAGCGAAGTACATGGTTTCAGCTATCTCAATATTCATCAGTTTTGAAGCATCGCTGTCAAATGCCTGACGCATCAGGATAAAGACATCAGCCAAACCCTGGATACCCAAACCGACTGGCCTGTTGCGCATATTTGAGTACTGTGCTTCTTCAACAGGATAATAGTTTTCATCGATAATCTTGTTCAGGTTGATAGTGGCCTGGAAAGTTACCTCATATAATTTCTGGTGATCAAATTCACGGTTGGTTACAAAACGGGGTAAAGCAATTGAAGCAAGATTACAAACAGCAACTTCTTCGGGAGAAGTATACTCAATGATTTCAGTACATAGATTAGAGCTCTTGATTGTTCCCAGATTTTGCTGATTTGACTTTCTATTGGCTGCATCTTTATAAAGAAGATAAGGAGTGCCTGTTTCAATTTGTGAATTGATGATGGCATACCATAGCTCCTGAGCCTTTATAACTTTACGGGCGCGTCCTTCTTTTTCATAATTTTCGTAAAGGGTTTTGAAATTATCACCCCAACAGTCAGCAAGACCTGGCGATTCATGAGGGCAAAATAAACTCCAGTCACCATTTGCTTCAACCCTCTCCATAAATAGATCGGGAATCCAGAGTGCGTAAAATAAATCACGTGCCCTGTTTTCTTCTTTTCCATGGTTCTTTTTTAGATCAAGAAACTCGAATACATCGGCATGCCATGGCTCAAGGTATATAGCAAATGCTCCTTTACGTTTTCCCCCACCCTGATCTACATAACGGGCTGTATCATTAAATACTTTCAACATTGGAACAATACCATTACTGGTGCCATTAGTTCCACCTATATATGAACCGGTTGCACGAATATTATGGATACTCAGACCAATACCACCTGCCGACTGAGAAATTTTAGCAGTCTGCTTCAATGTATCATAGATACCCTCTATACTGTCATCTTTCATCGTTAGTAAAAAGCACGATGACATTTGAGGTTTAGGCGTTCCGGCATTAAATAAAGTAGGAGTAGCATGGGTGAACCAACGTTCAGAAAGCAGATCATATGTTTTTATGACTGACGCGAGGTCATTTTTATGGATGCCAACGGCTACCCGCATATACATATGCTGTGGGCGTTCTACAATCTGTCCATTTAATTTCAGCAGGTAAGAACGCTCAAGCGTCTTGAAGCCAAAATAATCAAATGAAAAATCCCTGTCATAAATAATATGTGAATCAAGAAGCTCTGCATTTTTTTCAATAATCTCCCAGACATCATCCGCCAGCAGAGGTGCAGCCAGTTGTGACTTTGGATCTACATAAACATACAGGGCACGCATAGTTGCCGAGAATGATTTTGTGGTATTCTTGTGAAGGTTAGAAACTGCAATCCTTGAAGCAAGAAGAGCATAATCAGGATGCCTTGTAGTTAGAGAGGCAGCAGTTTCAGCGGCCAGGTTATCAAGCTCACTTGTCGTTACGCCATCGTATAAACCCTCGATAACTTTTTTGGCCACGTCGACCGGGTCAACAAGCTGTGGATTCAGGCCGTAGCACAACTTCTCAATACGGGCTGTAATTTTGTCAAATTTTACCGTTTCAGTTCTGCCATCTCTTTTTATTACAAACATCTTTTTCTTGCGTTAAGGTCTTAAAATTCTTCGTCAAGGGTAAATGATTTTACCTCATGCTCACCCATTACACCACTTTTCTGATAATCACCTACTCTCTTTTCAAAAAAGTTGGTCTTACCCTGCAATGATATTAGTTCCATGAAATCAAATGGATTGGTCGCATTGAACATTTTAGGATACCCAAGTTCAGACAACCAGCGGTCAGCAACAAACTCGATATACTGCTGCATAAGTTTGGCATTCATACCAATCAAAGCAACAGGCAGTGCATCAGTCACAAATTCTTTCTCTATACGAACGGCATCAGCTATAATTTCATACACACGCTCCTGACTTAGACGGGTGTTAAGCATTTTATACAGAAGGCAGGCAAACTCACAGTGCAGGCCTTCATCACGTGAAATCAGCTCATTCGAAAAGGTCAGACCTGGCATCAGGCCGCGTTTCTTAAGCCAGAAAATAGAGCAGAAACTTCCGGAGAAAAAAATACCTTCAACAGCTGCAAAGGCAACAAGCCTTTCGGCAAAACTTCCCTGATCGATCCATCTGAGGGCCCACTCAGCTTTCTTTTTCACACATGGAACAGTTTCAATTGCATTAAAAAGTCTGTCTTTTTCTTTGGGGTCTTTAATATATGTGTCTATCAAAAGAGCATATGTTTCAGAATGGATATTTTCCATCATAATCTGAAATCCATAGAAACAACGCGCTTCTGGTATCTGTACTTCGCTCATGAAATTAACAGCCAGATTTTCATTTACAATGCCATCACTGGCTGAAAAGAAGGCAAGAATATGAGAAATAAAATGTCTTTCACCGTCATTAAAGGCTGTCCAATCTTTTTGGTCTGACTGCAGATCAATCTCTTCAGCAGTCCAGAAGCTCGCTTCATGCTTTTTGTACATTTTCCATACTTCAGGATATTTAATCGGCAGAAGAACAAAACGTTCCTTGTTTTCGGCTAATAGTGGTTCGGTTTCTGCGGTCATATAAATTGAGATTATAAAGGAGATTTAGCGTATTGATCGAGTTCAAATGTACTCAGAAGACTCGCCTTTCTGACCCACGAATTTTCAACATCGCGATTAAGTTGTGGATAAAAATATATCGCTGATTTAAAACTAATGGTGAAATAACAACACTACCTTAAAGAGGTAAAAGTTGAGGTGATGCACCTTATATTATTGTGTATTAAACGATTTTAACCTCATTCAGGTATCCTGATTTTCAGTAAAAACTCACATCTAAAAGGTATATACTGCAAAAATACGACTGGTTAATTAAAGATTGTGCATTTAGTTGAGATTTCATTTCAAGCCTGGCCCTGTCAATCTCATAAATTAGTTACAGACAACAGTTTTAAATTATCATCCAATGCATAAATTCTGGGTACTCCTGTGGCAATTTCGGTAACCACAATTTCTTCAGGGCTCAGGTTTTCAAGGTACATAATAAGTGCACGCAGACTATTGCCATGGGCAACAATAAGAATTTTATTATCACCTGTCAATTCTGGCTGTATCTGGCTAAGGTAGAATGGAATCACACGTGATGCCGTATTTTGTAAACTTTCACCATTAGGCGGAGCAACTGTAAAACTACGTCTCCAAGTATTAAAAAGGTCATCCCCATATTTCAATCGGGTTTCGTCTTTATTAAGGCCCTGCAGATCTCCGTAATTTCGTTCGTTAAGGGCTTTATCTGTATGAATTTCTATGCCTGTTTCACCAAGTTCTTCTAATATAAGTTCAAGTGTATGCTTTGCCCGTTCAAGTACCGAAGTAAAGGCCTGGGCAAATAGGTATCCCTGTAATTTTCTTCCTGCCTGTCTGGCCTCTTCTATCCCCTTTTCGGAAAGGGCTACATCAATAGTACCTGTAAACCGGTTTTCAAGATTATAGACCGACTGCCCATGACGTACGATAACGAGTATTGACATTGCTGAAGTTTTATGAGTTTGAACTAGGTAAATATAGAAGTCAGCAGGGTAATTTATGTAATATCCTGATCATAGTTTGAACCCCAATTCTGACATAACACTGACATCCTGGTTTTAATGCTTCACGAATTCGGTGTATATTTGTTGTTTAATATGAGTAAGCAAGGAAGAATTCTGGTGGCCATGAGTGGCGGAGTTGATAGTTCAGTAGCCGCAGTCATGCTTCATGAACAAGGGTACGAGGTGATTGGGCTAACCATGAAAACTTGGGATTATGCAAGTTCAGGTACTAATTCAAAAGAAACTGGTTGTTGCAGTCTAGATTCAATTAATGATGCACGGACACTTGCGGTAAACTACGGTTTCCCTCACTATATTCTGGATATCCGTGAAGAATTTGGGAGTTTTGTCATCGATAACTTCGTTGATGAATACCTGGCAGGCCGTACCCCGAATCCATGTGTACTCTGTAATACCCATATAAAATGGGAAGCATTGTTAAAAAGAGCCAATCTGCTGGATTGCGAATTTATAGCTACAGGACATTATGCCAAAATACGCAGGGAAAACGAACGCTTTGTGGTTTCAAAAGGTCATGATAACAGCAAAGACCAGTCTTATGTTCTTTGGGGAGTAACCCAGGAAAATCTTGCACGAACGATGCTTCCCTTGGGCAGCTTTGCCAAAAGTGAAATCAAACAAATGGCCATAGACATGGATCAAAAAGAACTTGCCGCCAAAGGTGAAAGTTATGAGATCTGTTTTGTTCCTGATAATGATTACCGTGCCTTTTTAAAACATAAGGTAGAAGGCCTAGAAGAAAAAGTCGCTGGTGGAGATTTTGTGTTTAGTGATGGTACAGTCGTTGGAAAACACAAGGGTTATCCTTTTTACACGATCGGGCAACGTAAAGGTCTTGACATAGCTTTTGGGGAGCCTTATTTTGTGTTGCGTATTATTCCAGAATTTAACCGGGTTGTGCTTGGCAAATTATATGAGCTTGAGCAACAAGAAGCACTGGTAAAAGGAATTAATCTGGTGAAGTATGCTACTCTGCCTGATGGTATTGAAGCCGTTACCAAAATAAGATACAAGGATACGGGAACCCTGAGTAACCTACATCAAAATGGGTTTGATGTTGAAATAAAATTTCACCATAAGGTTATGGGTGTAGCACCCGGGCAGTCAGCAGTATTTTATGAAGGTGACGACCTGCTGGGCGGTGGTTTTATTGTCTAACGGGTAGGGAATCTTTGAGAAAGCTTATGGCAGACTCTGATCAATTCGCAGAAATCTCATCAATCAGGGTATAGGTTTTACCATCATCATCGATAGAGGGGCTTTGGTTTGTAGCTATGATGCGTATATAACGCATTGAAATCGGAGATAGCTCTTTATAAACTTTAACTATATTGCCAGCTTTCATCTGTAATAGTTCAGCCTGAGAATAAGAAATCAACCTGATAAAGTTTCTATTATCATCAGAAATTTCAACAACAACATTTAGCGGGAGGTATATTGAAAGACCCTTTTCTTCAAGAAAATCAAAACCAATATTCTTGATAATTTGCAATTTACCAAGGTCAATTACTGCATTCAGTCCTGCTCCGGTGTACCCTGCCCAGCGCCCATCGAATGGGTTTGAACTGCCATGAATGCCATCAACCAGAGTAAAGCCATTATATCCGGCAAAGCGCAGGTTGGGTGCACTAATCTGATGTATCAACTTGGAACTAGTTTTTGACATTTTAAATTCTTCATCATTTATTTCTGAGATCAGCTTACTACCCTCAAAGCTTGCAGCTTTTATCTGGGTATTACCACTAACCTGAAAGGGCCTGATATAGGCAGTTGCCCCAGGTCCTGGCATACTTCCGTCTAACGTGTAAAAAATCTGCCCCTGACCGAGTTCATTGCTGCATGCAATAGTCATTTTATTTGAAGCTGTATCACGTATAGGCTTGATATAAACATTCCATGCACTGCGGGCATATGCTATATGCTCGAAGTCAAGCCGGTCACGAAACGATGCAAGCCTGAGTTTAAAGTTATCGAAATTTTTTTTGGCAGGAAGTGACCATTCTGATTCTGCCAAAGCCAGCACTCTGGGAAAGAGCATATGCTCTATATGAGAAATATCAGGAACGGTCTCGGTCCATAAACAACCGTGCCCGCCAAGTATAAATTTACGATCCTCTGGTTTTAGCTCGGCTGGAATAGGATCAAACTGGTAACAATTAGTCAGTAAATTATGAGAGTAAGCCTGGGGCTCAAGTTTTGGGTCGCCCTGATATAAGTCAAAATAGGTAAACAGTGCAGGAGTCATCACTACATTATGGCTGGCTCGGGCTGCTGTTATTCCCCCTTTATACCCGCGCCAAGACATAACAGTTGCCGCAGGGGCCAGACCACCCTCGATAATTTCATCCCAGCCTATCATCTTCTTACCTTTTGACCTGATGAAAGATTCAATACGGCGGATAAAATAAGATTGCAGTTCATCAAGAGAATGCAGATTTTCTGTCTTCATTTTTTGCTGACAGAGCAGGTTGTCTTTCCAAATCGCCCGGTCGACTTCATCCCCTCCGATATGAATATATTCACCTGGAAATAGGGCTATTACTTCAGTAAGTATATCTTCAAGAAATATATAGGTTGAGTCGTTACCGGGGTTCAA
This sequence comes from bacterium, assembly GCA_031363945.1. GTDB lineage: Bacteria > Bacteroidota > Bacteroidia > Sphingobacteriales > Sphingobacteriaceae > JANLVJ01. Next base: position 91,263 of record JANLVJ010000065.1, read on the forward strand.
GCTATTAGTATACGCTCCCAGCTGACCTGAAGGCATAGCAATCGGTCCCGATATACTCGCAAACTGTGGGTAGGCAGTCAGGGCTGCCATAGAATGTCCAGGCATATCTATCTCTGGAAGAATCATGATATGCCTTGCCCTGGCATAAGCAATAATTTCTCTGACATCTTGCTGGGTGTAGTAACCACCATAATTGACAAGTTCTCCTGGTTTTTGAGGACGGGCTTCAGCAAAGCGTTCATTTGGACGCTGCACCCTGAAAGCGCCAATATCAGTCAGCCGGGGATATTTTTTAATCTCTAGCCTCCAGCCCTGACTATCGGTAAGATGCCAGTGAAAAACATTCATCTTCAGGGTGGCCATATAATCAAGGTACTGCTTGATAAACTTTTTATCAAAGAAATGCCGGCTTACATCAAGGTGCATCCCACGCCAACTAAAACGTGGGTGATCTTCTAATGTCAACGATTGCATTCGAATAGTATTTCCTATTCTGAGTATTGGTCTGGCCATAATTTCAGCAGGCATCAATTGTTCGAAAGATTGCCAGGCATAAAACAAACCAGCCTCGCTATGGCCTTCCATAATTATACTGCCTGCATTGATTGCAAGGGTATAACCTTCATCTGCGTCGTTTATATTGGCATTACCAAAAAGTATGTAGTCATCTGGGGGTATCTGCTGATCTGCATTCAACTGCAACAGGTGCAAGCCTGTGAGGGCATAAACTTGTGACACCAGGGTTTTTGCCATTGACCAGGCAGCAGAATCTTTTTTCGACGCTACAATTGTGGTATGCCCGTTAATTTGAAAGTATCCTGGTAAAAGATCAACCTTCTGGGGCTGGGGAATAATGTTTACTGGCAATGACTGTGCTTTGGCGCAGAGTGATAGTATTGAAAGGCATAGCACTGGCAAATATTTCATTTTCAGGGTATTCTTTTTAAAAGAAGATTAAATATGTCTGTTAAATCAGGCAAGAGTCTGATTAACGCAGGAAACAGCTTTTTTATCGTAATATTTTTGGCATATGTTCTTCTGCTGATTTTTAAAAAAATGTATCTTGGTCGTCTAAAATAGATGAAAAAGTAAATAAAACACAAAACGAATATGTCAGCAAAACCAACTTTACTCATTCTGGCTGCAGGAATGGGCAGCCGTTACGGCGGTATCAAACAAATTGATCCTTTTGGGCCAAATGGTGAAACCATAATTGATTACTCACTCTATGATGCAATCAGGGCAGGTTACGGTAAAGTTGTTTTCATAATACGCAAAGAAATTGAAGCTGAATTCAGGGAGATTTTCACTAAGAAACTCGAAGGAAAAATTGAAATAGATATCGTTTGCCAAGAAAAAGAATTATTCATACCCAAAGGAATGGATATCAGCGGCCGGGTAAAACCATGGGGTACAGGACATGCTGTTTTGTGCGCAAAAGATGCCATTAAGGAGCCATTTGCTGTTATTAATGCTGATGATTTTTATGGTTATCATGCATTTAAAGTAATGGCTGATTTTCTGGCTGCTGACCAGGATGCAAAACTTCATTCACTGGTTGGTTATAAGATTGAAAATACCCTGTCTGAAAATGGTTCAGTCTCAAGAGGTGTTTGTACCGCTGATGCAAATGATTTTTTAACATCTATCAACGAGCGTACAAATATTGACCGTAAAGATGGCAAGATTATATATACAGAAGGTGATAAAGATGTTGAATTACCAGAAGGAACATTAGTTTCAATGAACTTCTTTGGCTTTCAGGAAGAAATTTTTAATCAGATCGAACCACTTTTCCTGCAGTTCCTTTCAGCAAAAGGGAATGAGCCTAAAGCAGAGTTTTTTATTCCACTTTTCGCAAACCAGCTTCTAGCATCTGGTGAGGCAAAATTCAAAGTGCTAAACAGTTCTGATGTTTGGTTTGGAGTTACCTATAAAGAAGATAAGCCCACCGTGCAGAGCGCCATCAGCCAGCTGATTGCTAAAGGTGCATACCCTGAAAAACTCTGGGTTTAATATTCTTAATTACATCAGGGTAAGTTTAGTCAAGTTTTAACATCCCACTTATATTTTCCACTAGAAAGCCCGGTCTCTGAGAGCCCGGGCTTTCTAGTGGAAAATATTTAGTAATAAAGAGAACCTCAGAATAAAACTAGAATCTCAGAATAATATCCATTGAAGCTGAGTACTGGTCTTTCTTAGTTCCATTATCAAATGGGCGTATTTCCTGACCTGAATAAGCCCGCTCGTACCTGATTTCTGGTCTCACACGCAATAACGGTGTTATGAAATAGACAAATCCTGCTGTATGACTGGTATAGGAAGTAGAAAATCCAGTACGATTGCCCTGTGGATCACCTAAGTAATCGTTACGGATAGATATATAGCTTTTATCAGAAGTTTTCATCTGAAAAAAGTTAACAAAGCCAAACGCCTTTGACAAACCCGGAATCATAGCGCCAGGACCAACATTGGTATAAAAAGGTTTGGCAGGCCCATCAATAACAGTACCGCCTACCAGTCCATCTCTCTGCCACATATAATATGCTTCTGTCATGGTATGAAACGTAGAATTGAAACGGTGACCCCATGTAGCTACTACCATCTGCAGATCATCGTGGTTATGATTATACCTGCCAGCACCCAAAGCATTTATGCCACCATAAATCGAGTTATTATTATCATTTGAAACCCATCTGGCCATTAATAACCCGTTTACACTAGCTGGTTTTGTCCATGGGGCAACATCATTACCTGCATGAATACCTAGTTCAAGCTGCCAGTTAGAACCAAGCTTAAGAGTCGACTGTACCCCTGTAAAAGTATATGGGTCAACGCTGAACATCAATGAATGTGTGTAAAGATAATTATCGGTTGCCCATTGCGCCTCAATATCTGCGGGAGAGATAAAACGTCCAAATTTAAGGAGCATACCATCAGCAATTTTAGGGAAATAAACCAAGCCATAAATTTCAGCCGGATCAAATCCATATTTACTGTTATGTTTCAGAAGCTGGTTACTAAAGTACCCCTGGGCTGTAGTATACCGATAATCAATACCAAAAATAGTCGTGAAAAGGAACCCAGCTGTAATATGATCTGTTTGCTCGGTATTAGGTTGAAGTTCGAGTTTTAAACCTAACTGATCAAGTACAACGGTATTCGGGATAATATCATAAGAAGTGGGTGCATTTGAATGCTTTGATGAGCTGATATTTGCACCCGGATCAATCCAGCCATAAAAGCGAAGCCTTGTTTTGGTCATCCCCAGGGCTTTCTGCATAGGGTAAATTGGTACCGTGGCATCTACCCCAACCAGTGGAGCACCATCCCAGTCTCCTGCAGGAAAAGGGGGTGAATCAAGGGGAACAGGTAATGAGCGTTTAACAACCCGGTGTTTGATTGTATCTGCTGATTTTTTAGCTAAAGTATCTAGGGAATGAGAAAAGCCTTTTAACCCAAAACTCAAAAAAAACAATAAAAATAAAAATTTCTTCATTCTTTAAATTTAATTGTGATAAAAAACCAATAAATGTCCTTTTTTACTTGAGAAAGAGCAAAAAAACAGCCAATTCACAGGTATTGAGAACCATTACCTGTGAATTAGCTTAAATATATTCCAATAGTTAAAGTATTGATATTGGCAAGGCAGATATTGCTGATTATTCTTTAAAAATAAACCGGTTATAATCTGAATAAGAGCGCTAAAATAATTCGGCTTTCTGATTTAACCAAATCAGGTCTCCAATTTGCCGTTAAAGGGGTCGTACTATAACCATCTGGAGATGTTACTCCTCCTGCGCCTGCAAAATAGGGCACATCAGCATGTCTGTAAACATATTCTACCCTGAAAGTGATGCTTTGATTAGGCATCCAGTCAAAATTGGTTGATAAATCGAAGGCATGAAACTTATCACCAGGATTGGCACTGAATGGATATTTACCTTCAGTCTGAGTAGGGTCAACCGCACTTGGCAATGGACTCGCCTGACCTGTAGGATAAAGTACCAGGTACCGACCAGGATTAGTCATTAACCCTCCTCCTGTTGTCCAGGCGAACTTATCTTTAGCAAACCAGATTCTGTTATAAATCATAGCACTCGCAAAATACTGGGCTGGACCTTGTGAAGCATCACCGGTTGTGAAGCCATGAACGCCACCACCATTTTCATATCCAACATCACCTGTCAGTGTAAAGGCCATTTTTGAGATACCCGCAGATTTTGGCGAATTGAAATACCTTACTAACAGACTATTATCTGAGTGAAATCTCTTTCTTTTATTTTGACCTGGAACATCTGTACCCAGGTAATCATTGGTCAAAATCTTAAAATAACTTGTAGGATTATAGGTTACGTTTGCACCCACGCCCGGATTTTTGTTAAACCGGCCGTAACTTTGCCATCCATTGATGATCCATGGCTCAATTTTCAGATGCTTTGTAGGAAAAATCTGAACTCTCAAACCATTAAAAAACCATGGGGTATTGTCAGAAGTATAGGAAGCCTGATATTCCCAGTTTTCAACCTGATAATATGAGTTAAGACCTACATATGACATAAATAAACCGGCGTCGACATTAATACCATACCATTTATTAAAATGATAACCAGCATACGCTTCACTCAGGTTTTTATAGATATCAGCCAGGTGATACTGACCTCTGTAAGGGCTAAGATCATTTCTTGGAACAACCTGAGAACGGGTACCAAACTGTGTCATTACACGGGCACGGGCATTACCGAATACAAGATCTCCTCCTAAATGCAAAGCTGATAATGTGACTTCATTATCACGCGCCAGTGCTGTCGATCCTACAACTGTATTATCATTCGGACGATTGAATGAGTGCGTATAATTCACATCGACCATGATTGAGGGTGTAAAATATTTACCCGTTAAAACCGATGAATCTCTTCGATCAGCACCATTCTGCCAGCTTGATTCAATGCCATCAAATGGGATTTTCACCGCAGGTGGTTTGGTGGTATCCTGTGCCTTTAGCGATAAAAAGGCTGCGGATAAACTTAAAAGTAAAAGTGTTTTTTTCATGTGAAGCGTTTTGGTTAGAAATTGATTCAAATTATAATGCTGTTAAATAATATGAGATCTACTTGGTTTTTTCTATATTCTCAAATAAAGAGCTGATGCTTATATTATCAATATCATCGGCTGGGTAGACATTAATACCATGATCAAACTGATCAATCCCGCCAACACCAGTCTCTCCATTTTCTTCAATTCGTAGTTTCCATGGATAAGGCAATAAATTTACCAGAACCATCATTACAAAGGTTATCAGAAACACGGCCACCGTGATCGTGAGACTTCCCAGGGCCTGGGCTTCAAGAACACTCCATCCACCTCCATAGAATAAACCTGCTACAGGAGCAGAGTTATCTGCACCCGTTGGGCCAGTAGCTCCGAACTGACCAGATGCAAATAAGCCCAGTGATAGGGTTCCCCAGATACCTGCGAAACCATGTACAGCTACTGCGCCGACTGGATCATCGATTCTGAACCACTCGATTAAGTAAACAGAACCGAATACCACGAAACCGGCAACAAGCCCAAGGAGAACGGCACCCAACGGACTTACCCAGTAACAAGGGCAGGTAATTGCTACCAGACCGCCCAAAAAGCCATTTATAGTAAACCCAAGATCAAATTTGCCTTTCGTTGTTCCCCACCATAAAGCAGCACACATAGCAGCAAAACCACCGCTACAGGCAGCCAGTGTTGTATTTGCAGCAACACGTCCAATACCCTGCATATCCATGGCTGAAAGTGTACTTCCAGGATTAAAGCCGTACCAGCCGAACCATAATATAAAACCGCCCACTGCTGCTACCAGCAGATTATGACCAGCTGGCATACCCCCATTAACTTTGTCATCTCGTCTGAAAATTCGCCCGATTCTCGGCCCTAGCACAATAGCTCCTGCAAGTGAAGCAATACCTCCTATTGTGTGTACTACTGTTGAGCCAGCAAAATCTCTGAATGGCTGGCCCAGATGTGGCAAAAAACCAGTTCCTGAGCCCATAGTTGCCAGAAACCCATCTGGGCCCCAGGCCCAGTGACCCACAATCGGATAAATAAATCCGGTAATACCAATGCTGTAAATAATATCACCCCTGAAACTCGTACGGCCGATCATGGCGCCTGAAACAATTGTCGAACATGTGTCTGCAAAAGCATATTGAAAAATCCAGTGTGCCAGTAGCGGAATTCCTGTAGTTAAATAGGTAGCTGGCGTATTTTGAAGAAAGAACCAGTTAGTGATCGTTTTACCATCAGCTCCAAGCCCACCCCAACCAATGAACCCGTTTCCATTCCCGAACATAAATGCATAACCGATAGCATAGAACAGTAAACCGCAAAGGCAAGTGTCAAATATGCATTCCATCAAAACATTAACAGTTTCACGCTTACGGGCAAAACCTGCTTCAAGCATGACAAATCCGGCTTGCATACCAAAAACCAAAAACGCAGCTACCAACGTCCAGACAGTATTGATACTGTTCATCATGGTTGTTTCATGTGCAGTATAGATTTCTGCAGCATGAGCCACATTACCAAACAGGCCAGGCAACGTAAGCATTGCCATTAAAACGATGAATAACCCAATCATTTTTCCTGCTAGAAATGTTGCACCCAGTATCCATTTCTCACGTGTCAACTCCTGAAATAAGCCGAAAATCTTTGGTTTTGCAAGAATTACTTTCATTGTTTTTAAAGATTTAGTTTGAGTTCGCTATTAATTTGATCAAGATGATTAAGAAATGATTCAATTATTAAAATATGTTATTTTAAAATGCTGAAATGAATTAATATTTGCTATAATAATCAATTATTAGAATTAAAAGGAGCTATTCTTTATCAATTCAGTCAATTATTTCATAATTATAGCGCCAAATATCTATTTATACAAATTTTATGTTAATTAATTGGTTCATTTTTCCATTTTTTATAAGTTTTATAAAAAATACCGCAATTAATAAGGCAATAATGAAGAATTGTTAATTTAATTTCATTAAAAACTCTACTACTTTAGTAAAACCATGAATTAATTGAATTTTTTAATCTTTAAAATTTTTAAGATTATCTTTGATAGAAGAGGTCAATTAGCTCTTAAACATTCCGATAAATAATTTTTACCGGTTTTTTGAACATATACTTCTATTACCTGTTGTATTTTTTTGTTAATATCTTGACCATGACAACTAAAGAATCAATCCAAAGCGCTTATATAGATTCAGTTCTAACTACTGGAACCAAACCAAAATCTGTTTATAGTTTTGCCAAGCAAAATGAAATGGCTGAACAAGAGTTTTATACCTTTTATGGCTCATTTGAATCTATAGAGATGAGTATATGGACAAACCTGGCATCAACTACCCTCAGTGAAATATCAGCGCAGCAAGTCTGGGCTGGTTACACTTCAAGAGAAAAAGCTCTTGGCTTTTATTATAGCTTTTTTGAATTGGCAAAAAGCAAACGTAGTTTCATTACTTTTTCGTCAAAAAATATTAAAAGAGGTCTTTCTACCCCCAGAGTATTTGAAGGCCTAAAAGCCGAATTTGAAAACTTTTCTTACAAAATAGTTCAGGATGGTATTGAAAGCGGAGAACTTGCAGATCGAAAGCTATTCGCCGACCGCTACAAAGACGCCTTATGGATGCAATTCTTATTCGTGCTCAAATTTTGGATCAATGACAATTCAGCAGGTTTCGAAAAGACAGATGAAGCCATTGAAAAAGGTGTGAATGTAACTTTCGATCTTTTTCAACGATCAGCTCTTGACAACCTGTTCGACTATGCCAAATTTCTGCTCTATAATGGAAATATAAAACAGAAGTTTGGATTTTAATTTTTTAAAGAACTATAAGCTCTTTCTTCAATAATATGAGTGAATTCCCCAAAGAACAAAATAGTATTCCGATAACCAAAGTACAACGATCGGCAAAATTTGTCAGTACAGGTTTAAAAGTCGGAGGAAATTATATCAAGCATTACTCAAAAAAACTTTTCAATCCCGATCTTAATACTGACGAACTTAACTTAAACAATGCGTCAGATATTTATGACTCACTTAGCGAATTGAAAGGAAGCGCACTCAAAGTTGCCCAAATGCTTAGCATGGATAAAAACATGCTCCCAAAGGCGTATTCAGACAAATTTGCACAATCTCAATATAACGCCCCTCCTTTATCAGGTCCATTGATTGTTCAAACTTTCAAAAAAGTTTTTGGAAAGACGCCTGAACAGATTTATGATAAATTCGAAACCCGGTCTACCAATGCAGCTTCAATCGGACAAGTTCACCGGGCAGAGCTTAATGGCAGAAAACTTGCCGTAAAAATTCAGTATCCAGGTGTTGGTGATTCAATTTCCTCAGATTTAAAAATGGTAAAGCCTTTTGCTTTCCGTCTACTGGGCATGAGTGAGAAAGAACTGGCTATCTATATGAAAGAGGTTGAAGACCGCTTACTTGAAGAAACTGATTATGAATTAGAAGTCCGAAGATCAATAGAATTTTCCAAGGCGTGTTCAGTTTTAAATAATGTAGTATTTCCTGAGTACTTTCCTGAACTCTCAGGTAAGCGGGTAATCACGATGAGCTGGCTTGAAGGTATGCACCTGAAAGAATTTTTACAAACTAACCCAAGTCAGGAACTAAGGAATCAAATTGGACAGGCTCTTTGGGATTTTTACAATTTCCAACAGCATGAATTACGAGCTGTGCATGCTGATCCACATCCGGGTAATTTCCTGATAACGGCTGATGGCAAGCTTGGATGCATCGACTTTGGTTGTATTAAAGAATTACCTGATGAGTTTTACTATCCGTTCTTTTCATCTACTTCGACAGCCCTAATGGAAAATAAGGAAGAAACCATTAAGGCATTTCGACAATTACAGATGATTTTGCCCGACGATAGCCCGATACAGGTTGATTTTTTTGCCGAATTATTTAAAGAAATGATCGGCCTTTTTGCAAAGCCTTATATCACAGACACGTTTGATTTTGGTGAGGATGCTTTTTTCACACGCTTATATACTTTCGGAGAAAAGGTCGCAAAAATGCCTGAATTCAGGCAGGCAAGGGGCGTCAAAGACTTCATTTATATAAACAGAACAAATTTCGGGCTGTATAATCTTCTTCATGAATTAAAAGCAAACATCAATACAGACACATTCAAGCCGCATGTAGTCTTGGAATACTAGTATTATTTATTCATGGTTTATACGCATTCATTAGGTCTGGGTTATATCCAGACCTTTTATGTTTCAACCCATCTCTACCAGGTAAATAACCGCTAGTTATTCAGACGGGTGCCTCGAAAGCCTTATAAATTTTGAATTAAAAATCAGGGTCGAACCATAGTATTCAGGGTCTGAATTTTTAAGATTTTACCAAAATCGGGTACTTCTTTTGCCGGCTTAACCAAAATAATTTTCGATTCTCCAGGTAGTAAATCAAAGAAGTTATCAGAGAAGGTGCATTCAACCCCTTTGGTATCAAGATAAATATTCTTTGCAAGCCTGAAACTTTTGATGGTTAGCCAGAAATACTTTCCCGCTCTCTGAGTTTGAAAATTAACTTCAGGTTCTTCAAAGGGTATATATTTAATAGGTGCAAAATAAAGGATATTATTACTAATCACTTCTCCCTCTTTTTCAAGACTTGTTTTCAGGTAAACGGTACTACTGTCAAGACCTTTCAAGACTTGATTTCTATCAATAGTAAAGTAAAGATGACTTGTATTGGGATAAACAAGTACGTCCATCCTTTTATCAGTAATTACATCGCCCTCTATCGTATAAAATTGAATTTTCAGGGTAGCATTAAGTTCTCTCAGCTGATCAGAAACAATATAGACCATAATTTTACCCTTTGTTTCTACCGCCGATACGATGATTGGTTTAAAGGCACTTTTTGCGAAATAATACGCCGCTTTCTTTCTACCTGCATAGTCAATTACAGCATATCCAGTACCTGCTGACGACTCATTGAATTGACTGTACAGGCTTCCCATACAATAGTTTCTAGCTCTTCTATGAGCTTCTATTCCCATTTTTATTGCTTCACCCTGCATCAGCTGGCTCTCATACCAGAAATCAGAGAAATTCAGGGGCAGTCTGTATTCATTTTCTAGGTAGGTGAGCATTCTCTGATCACCTACCAAAGGCTTTGAATGATCAATCGTATCTGCATTATCATCGATATGTAGATTATAGGTATGCATTGTTCTCAAGCTGGGAAATGCCTGAAACCCATACTCAGACATAAATCTGCCAACAGTTGTCTTGTAGGTTTCTATTGGAGCATTCTTCTTCCATACATCCCATTCATGATAGTCAGCATTTGATTTACCCACTTTCAGGCTTGGGAAATACGGACCTGAACTGGGAAGATAAAATCTTCCCGGATCATTTGAATGAACTTGTACAGGTAAAATATTTTCAAATAGATTTTTGTAGGCATTATTAATTTGGGCTGAATCACCTGGGGTATAGCTTGTAGAATGATCAAAAGCCCCTGTTCTCCAAGCCTTCTCAACTCCCGTGTTCCCGGCCCAAATAGCAATACTGGGATGGTTTCGTAATTGTTTAATGGTATACTGGGCTTCCCTCCTGATTGTTCTGACCAAGGATGAATCTGCAGGTGGGTACATTCTACCTCCAAACATAAAATCCTGCCAGATCAAAATTCCCTTTTGATCAGCAAGATCGTAAAACAATGAACGTTCATAAATCCCGGTTCCAGTTACCCTGAGCATATTGAAGTTCGATTCAATAGCTGCTTGAAATAATTCCTCATATTTCTGACGATTAACCTTTCCTGGAAACATGTCCTGAGGAACATAAATGGCACCTTTCATAAAAACAGGTACCCCATTGACTTTAAAATAGAAAGACCTGCCTGATGAATCAGCCTTATTTACAAGTTCAATGGTTCTTAAGCCAATAGATTGGGTCATTGAGTCAAGACCATGATCAGATAGATTGCGTACTGATGCTTTAATGTCGTATAATTCAGGTTTACCCATGCCGAGCGGCCACCAGAACGTGGGCTTTAAAATTTCAAAATTCACTGATACCTCATGAATACCTGGTTGAATACTGACTGTTCTGATTAATTTTTTCAGGCCTGCTTTTGCGCAGTCTAATTCAATTATTAACTGGTTTTCTTTATCGCTGCCTTCAATTTCAAATATGGCAGTCATATTCGCTTTATGAGCATCGAGCAGATTCTGCTTGAATTGAACTGAACGAATATGTACGTCATTAAATCCGATCAAACTCACCGGCTTCCAGATTCCACAACCTACGAAACGAGGGCCCGTTTCAGAACCATACTGATAAGCGGCTTTTCGGGTGAACATACTAAGTTTCTTGTCTGACAGATCATATTCAGCCGGTAGTTTATAGGGCAGGTCTTGATAAGACTGGTAAACATGCTTAAGAGGTGACTCAAAATCAATTCTCAGTGTATTTTCACCCGTCTTGAGAAAGTCTTTCACGGGCATATCCCAGCCAATGAACATGTCATTAGCACGCAGCACCAGTGAATCATTCAGGAAAACCCGTGCATAGGTGTCAAGCCCCTCGAGGTTGAGGTTAATATGTGTTTTTGCGAATAACTGAGGGTCGACTTTAAACGAACATTTATATTCCCAGTCGGCATTTTCTACCCATTGTACTTTTTTTGCATTACCTGGTTGATTAATATCGGGCAAGAGTTTATTTGCAGCCAGATCTGTAAATATATTACCGGGAACCTGAGCTGGGTAATAGTTAGGCAGTAAATGCGTACCCTTGGAATGTGTCACTTTTGTCTTTGTGACTGAAGTATCAGCGGGCTGAGGAGCAGAATTAGGATCACTCAGCTTTTTAAATTTCCAACCTTTTAAAATAGATTGAATTACTTCAGACTTGGCGAGCTGCAGGGGCATCTGCTGATGATGTGCAGGGGCAATATTAGTTTTAAGGTCGTTGAGCCCATCATTTTGTTTTTTTACATCAGTAGCAGTATGGGTAGAAGATTTTTTAGCATGCCTTACCTGAGACTTATTCCTGATATGTTGTGAGCCAGAATGATTGGTCTGAGCTTTAACTATTACTGCATCAGTAGAGATAAACACACTTAAAAGCAGCACTAATAAATAACATGGTTTTCTCAGGCCCATAAATAAAAATCTCGAATTGAAAACCACTTTATTACACGATCGTTAAAATAAGTATAAATGTTTCATATTTTAAAATAGTAAATACTTCTCACTTAAAATAAAGATGGTCTAATTCGTTTCTTATGACAACCTATCTGTATTGTTAGGTACTTTTGTAAATAAGTAACAAGGAATAATTGTTAAAAGCTGCTGTTTACACTACTACAAAAATTATAAAACACTGATTATGATAAATACAATGGAACCCGAGCATATCAAATGTCTGATCATTGGCTCTGGCCCGGCAGGATATACTGCTGCCATCTATGCTGCAAGGGCAGATCTTAACCCTGTACTATATACTGGAATTCAGGAAGGTGGTCAGTTAACCCTAACAACTGAAGTAGAAAACTTTCCTGGATATCCACAGGGAACACAAGGCCCTGAAATGATGGCCGATTTCAGATTACAGGCTGAACGCTTTGGCACCGATATACGTTTCGGTTACGCTTCTTCTGTAGATTTCTCATGTAGGCCTCACAAAGTAATCATAGATGAGGTAAAGACTATCTTTGCTGATTCAATTATCATTTCAACAGGGGCATCTGCTAAATGGCTGGGCCTTGAATCAGAACAAAAGTACAATGGTTTCGGTGTATCGGCTTGTGCTGTCTGCGACGGATTTTTTTTTAAAGGTCAGGATGTAGCCATTGTAGGTGCAGGTGATACCGCGGCAGAAGAAGCAACTTATCTAGCTAAGCTTTGCCGTAAGGTTTATATGATCGTTCGTAAAGACAAACTAAGGGCTTCGAAAATCATGCAGGACCGGGTTGAGGCCACACCTAACATTGAATTACTCTACCACTATGAAACAGAAGAAATTGTTGGTAATGGTCATGTTGTTGAGGGCGTAAGAATTAAACATACAGAAACCGGCCTTAGCCAGACTCTTGCCATTACCGGATTTTTTGTAGCCATTGGCCATAAGCCGAATACAGATATCTTCAAAAACTGGCTTGATATGGATGAAACAGGCTATATTAAAACCCAACCTGGTACAACCTTTACCAATGTTGAAGGGGTATTTGCCAGTGGAGATGCCCAGGATAAAAATTACCGTCAGGCGATTACTGCTGCTGGTAGCGGTTGCATGGCAGCCATTGATGCAGAGCGTTATCTTGCCTTGAAAGAACATGAACATGCTAAAGCTGCCAAAGCCGTAGCTGTTTAAAACTTATTTTAAATGCACAGGTGAATATGCCTGTGCGTTTTTAATGAAGGTTATCAGCCAAAAATCTTTTCAATATTAGTACTTGCATAGCCACAGGAAGTCGTCATACCTTTGCCCCCGATACCTGTAACGATGTTTATTTTAGAATCAATTACCTGGTTAAATATTTCAGCATTTTTTGACTGGCAGTAATAGCCATTCCAGGTAGTCTGAATCTTCCAGGATGGCAGATCAAGAATTTTTCGGGCTTCTCTCAGCATAAGCTGGTTCAAAACTCCATCATTCGTATAATCAAGTGTATCAGCTGTTGAAACATCGGCATATTCATGGGAATCACCTATGATGATTGAGCCATCTATAGCTTGCTTGAAGAGAATATGAACTCCCCACTTTTTAAGTTGTAACTCATTTTCAAAAGGTTTAAGATTCATATACGTCTTACAACTTTTAAAAGCCCCGTATCTGCGTATTGAGAGTCCTGACAAAATACTGCCTGGTAACTTAACATGCGGCATCGGATAGGTTGATAACATCTGAAGCTTTACGAGCTCAAGTTCTGATTTAAGAAAAAGCTCTGGTAAAAGAAACTTAAAATCACGGCCATTACAGATCATTATCCTGCCAGCTTTATACCTGTTACCCATGGTATCAGTTACTTCACATGAATTTTGATTAACGATACATTCTTTAACAGGTGTTGAAGGTCTGTAGTCAAGATCATATTTAGCTATCAGGTATTCGTGTAAGCGGTGTATCATGATTTGGGGTTCGATACTTATTTCCTGGGGGAAATATAGGCCGCCCTTACAATAATCTGATTTAACTGCTGGTAGTTTTCTGATGCATTCTGCTGCCGTAAGCCGTACAGGACTATAACCAGTATGGTCATAAAAATCTGCCTTTTCGTGCAGGATAGCAAGTTCTTCTTCGGTAGATGCCAGATAGGTAGACCCATTCTGTCTAACTGAAATATCGAATTCTGCCTGTATAGAAAGATAAGTTTCTAGACTCACCTTTCCATAATCAAACCATTCATGTTCAACCATGCCAGATGGTATAACCTGGCCGAAATTGCGAACAGTTGCTTCAACAGGCCTCAGGTCTTTCTCAAGAAGCAGTACATTCAAACCTTTTCTTAAGGCAAAAAGCGCATGAAAAGTTCCAAGAGCACCTGCTCCGACAATAATTAAATCCCAATGTGTTTTGTGATGTATCATTAACCTGAACTGGTATGAATTTCACGAAAATAGCCTTTTGATGTTGACTAATAAGAAACAAATTAATAAATAATTGTGAACTCTTTCAAGGCCGGGTTATTCGGCAGTTTGAGACAGATAGACCTTGAAAAGAATACAGGGTGTTAAAGCCTGGTTGTGAACTGAATGTGCGATACGCCCATCGAAATAAAGCGTATCTCCCTCAGCCATAATGCAAACATCCTCACCAATGATGTACGTAATTTCTCCTTTTACGGCATAAATAAGCTCATAGGCATGGGTAGCAATAGGTTTTCTGTAAACTAATCCAGGAATGGTAACCAGATTAACCCTGATTGAATTGCCATTTATATTTTGTGAAAGAATAAAATTATAAAAAAGTTCTGGAGAGTCAGCTCTGATTTCTGATTCCTGGGATTCTTTTTTGATTAGCAGATAAGGAAGTTCGTCTTCAGCATTTATATTTTTGACCAGTTCACCTACATCAATCTGTAATGAATTGGCTATATCAATCAAGACAGATAGAGAAGGCATCGTACGAAAATTTTCAATTTTTGAGATTAGACCCGGTGACAGATTACTTCGCTTGGCAAGCGCCCGAAGGGTCATTTTTTTTTCAGTTCGAATTTCTTTAATTCTCGATCCAATTAAACTCAGCCTGTCTACTTTCATTATATGTCTTAAATGACAGACTAAGTACGTTAAAATTGGACCGTTTTAAGAAAAGTAGAATTTTTATATAAAATTTGTTGAATATTTGTAAACAACAGGAAGTATAAATATGCAAAACTTAAAAAATATCAGGCTGATCGTTTTTGACATGGCTGGCACCACTGTTACTGATCAAAAAGAAGTTGAAGGCTGTTTTGAGCAAGCTGCCCTAAAAACTAGCCTCGATATAACAGCGGAAGAAATCACTGCAGTTCAGGGCTGGTCGAAAGAATTCGTTTTTCGTAGTTTTTGGGCCAGACAGCTCCCCGATTCACCCCTTGAGGCTATGAAGAAGGCTGAAAACTCTTACTCAGTATTCAGACAGATTTTAGAAAATCATTATGTGCATGTGAAACAGGTTATACCTACCGAAGGCTGTCTCGCATTACTCACGTACTTAAAAGAAAAAAATATCAAGGTTGCACTGACAACAGGTTTTTATAGAAAGGTATGTGATATTATACTTGAGCGTATTGGATGGAAGTCGGGCCTTGATAACCAGTATATGGGAAACCCTGATTCTCTGATTTCATTTTCAATATGCAGTGATGAAGTAATCAGTGGGCGGCCTGCCCCAGATATGATTTTAAAAGCAATGCAGGTACTTAAAATTAAAGATTCAGCAGCCGTAATTAACATTGGTGATACCCCATCAGATTTGCAATCAGGTATAAATGCAGGAGTACTGAGAAGTCTGGGTCTAAGTAATGGTACGCATACAATGGCCCAGCTTGACTGTTTACAGAATGATGGTATTTATTCTTCTCTTGGACATTTTCTTGAAGAGTTTAGAAATGCACTATCTGAGTAAGAAAGCCTATTTAAACCTGATTGCCTTAATTGGATTAATTCGGGTAATAAGGTATGATGGCAGTAATAACATCAATACACAGACAATCAATGTTCCGGCATTTATTTCAAATACCGATAACCAGCTGATTCTAATCGGTACATAGGCCATATAGTATGTTTCAGCATTCAATGAAATCAGCTGATACCTTGACTGTAGAAAACAGAATCCTAATCCGATCAAATTACCCAAAAGCATACCCAGACCGATCAGGTAAATGGCAACGCCTAGAAATATTTTTCTGATGGCAAGATCAGAGCTTCCCAATGCCTTTAAAATACCGATTGTGGCGGTGCGCTCGAGAATCATAATCAGCAAAGCAGAAATCATATTAATACCCGCTACCAGTAACATTAAAACTAAAATTACCTGCACATTGACATCAGTCAGTGAAAGCCAGTCAAAGAGCTGGGCATAAAGCTGTCTGATTGAATATACCTTGAGACTTACGGGCATCACCCTGTTTAAATTCTTTTGCGTTTTATCGAGCTCGTTAAAATCGGTTAAATCAATCTGTACCCCTGCACATAAATCACTGCCCCAGTTTTTTAATTTTCTGACCAGTCTGATATCACCCAGGATAAAGGTTTTATCAAGCTCATCCATACCCAGGTCATAAATACCAACGACATGTAGCTTTCGAATTCTTACCGGGTTTTGTATAAAGTACATGATGACATGATCACCAGTTTTCAATTTTAGCCTTGATGCAATTACCTTTGGCACCAAAATATCAAGGGAAAGGGAATCTGATTGAAAATCAAGGCCTCTGCCTGAAATGAGCTTATCCTGAAAAAAAGAACGGTTATAATCAGGGCTCAACCCTTTTAAAAGCACACCTTCAATTTCACCATTGAGTGAAAGAATACCAGCAATACTGGCCGTGGGGGTCATAGAAGTAACTCCTGAAACTGCGGCTGTTTTACTCTTCAGGGCATGATCCCAGTGAAAGGGCGCATTTTCATAACTACCGTTTTCATTTAGTCTTGAAATTTGCAAATCACCGCCAAAGCCTCGCACCTTATCTCTTATTGTACCCTTGAAACCGGCCATAATAGCGACCGAACAAATCATGACGGCTACTCCCAGGGCAATACCCGTGATTGCAATATTTACTATGAGTTTGGAAAATCGTTTTCTCGCCTGAAATGTAAATCTGCTCGCAATAAAAAATTCAAAAAAACTCATTCAGTATAGTTGACCCTTTATACCGTCTAAATTAGGGGAAAAGATTATATCTTGCTCATGCTAAGTATAACCCTTGATGAAAGCACTGACCTTTTTATGCCTCTTAATTTTCTTACAAAAAGCTTGCCCGGCTCAAAGCCTCATTCTTACCGGAGCCGAGCAAACCGTTAATTATTTCAAACTGCTCAAGCATAAACACCTGGGTATGGTGGTAAATGCAGGATCAAG
Source organism: bacterium (assembly GCA_031363945.1). Lineage (GTDB taxonomy): Bacteria > Bacteroidota > Bacteroidia > Sphingobacteriales > Sphingobacteriaceae > JANLVJ01. The sequence goes on from JANLVJ010000065.1 coordinate 108,861, forward strand.
AATTGGCAATACTCATCTGGTTGATAGCATATTAAATGCTGGGATGAAGATTGAAAAAATTTTCGCCCCTGAACATGGCTTTCGCGGGCAGGCTGATGCTGGTGAATCAGTAGAAAATACTCTCGATAAAACAAGCGGCATTCCCGTGATTTCACTTTATGGCAAGCATACAAGACCTTCTGAAAGCGATCTTCAGGGTATTGATTTAATGGTTTTTGATTTGCAGGATGTTGGTGCCCGATTTTACACGTATCTTTCAACCTTACATGAGGTAATGAAAGCCTGCTCAGAGCAGCATATCCCCTTACTACTTCTTGACAGACCCAACCCAAACGGTTTTTGTATTGATGGCCCTATACTTGACACCATAAATTGCCGCTCTTTCGTGGGTATTGATCCAGTGCCTGTCGTTTATGGTATGACCATAGGTGAGTATGCACGTATGATTAATGGTGAAGGCTGGTTGGGAAAAGCCGATGTCTGCAAGCTCAATATAATTTCCCTTAAAAATTACACCCACAAAAGCCTGTATCATTTACCCTTGCCCCCATCACCGAATCTGCCAACTGATTTATCAATAGCACTTTATCCTAGCTTATGCTTCTTTGAGGGTACGGTGATTAGTGTCGCAAGAGGTACGAATTACCCCTTCGAGGCCTTTGGTCATCCTGATCTGCCTTCTGGTGCTTTTAGTTTTATACCAGTTCCAATTGAAGGCAAGAGCAAGCACCCACCTTTAGAAAATAAAACCTGTAATGGAACAGATTTGCGGGGTTATAATGAGATAAATTTTTTAAATACGGGTCAACTAAATCTGACCTGGTTAATTAACACTTATCAGGCATTCCCAGATAAAAATAAGTTTTTCAATAATTATTTTGAAAAGCTTGCAGGTACCCTCAACTTACGAAAGCAGCTGATAGCAGGTAATACAGAAGCACAGATTCGTGATAGCTGGCAGGCAGGCTTAACTAATTTCAAGCTTGTCAGAAAGAAATATTTACTGTATTCAGAGTAGATAGGTTTGATTGATTCAGTTAACCTCTACAACATTCTCGCGCCATATACTCTGTAAACAATGATTAGCGTATATTGAAAGAAAAAAATTTATGCGTATTGTGTTCATGGGTACACCAGAATTTGCCGTAGCCTCACTTAAAATTCTGTTTGATCACGATTTCGAGATTGCAGGTGTCATCACAGCCCCTGATAAACCTGCTGGTAGAGGCCGTAAAGTGCAGCAATCAGCTGTAAAAGAATTTGCTACTGCGCATAATATCCCGGTCTTACAGCCGGTAAATTTGAAAGATCCGCTTTTTATAGCTGACCTAACAGCCCTGAAACCAGATTTACAAGTTGTTGTGGCGTTCAGAATGCTGCCCGAAGTAGTATTTTCAATTCCTTCACTGGGTACCTTTAATCTTCATGGTTCTCTTTTACCACAATACAGAGGTGCCGCTCCTATAAATTGGGCAGTTATGAATGGAGAAGCCGAAACGGGGGTCACCACTTTCTTTCTCAATAATGAGATAGATAAAGGAGCGATTCTCTTTTCAGCAAAATTGTCTATTGGCGAAAGTGAAACCGCAGGAGAACTACATGACCGGATGATGGCCCTGGGTGCAGAACAGGTTTTAAAAACTGCCATTGCTATTGAAAGTCACACGGCTTCTGCTGCGACAGCCATAGTACAGCCAATACAAGCTGACCTCAAACCTGCACCCAAACTTTTTAAGGCCGATTGTGAAATAGACTGGACTCAGAATGTAGCCACTGTCTACAATAAAATTCGGGGGCTTAGCCCTTATCCAACCTCCTTTACGACCATAAAAGGGTTAGTCTTAAAAGTTTTTTCTGCTGAATTAATAGGTGATTCTGATGCTGATGATCTTCTGAAACTTGAGATTCAAGCCCTTAACTACCAACCTGGAGAAGTGTTAAGCGATGGTAAAACCTTTTTACTCTTCAGAGCTGCTGACGGTTTTCTTAAACTAACCGATATACAGCTAGAAAACAAGAAGAGAATGAGCACAAGTGATCTGCTAAGAGGTTTTTCGATTAACTAAGTTCTTTTTGGCCCTCGCATTTTCTAAATAAAAAAAATGCAGGGTACTGATTACCCTACCTCAGCTAATGAAATTTTTTCATTTAGTAATTGGGTAATTTTTTTTGCCAGCTGATTATAGTAACGCTTCTGCTTATAGCCGCCAACCCAGCGAATTCCCTGAACGGCATTTGTCAAAAACACTTCATCAGCATCAAGTAATGATAAAGGTGGTATGGCAAGTTCGGTAATTTGAATATCATTTGCCCTGAGTAAATCAATGACTACCTGACGCATGACCCCTTCTGTACAACCTTCCATCAGGCCAGGGGTAAATACCTTATTACTTTTTACCAAAAAAATATTGGTGCTGGTACCTTCTACGAGCCCGCCTTCATCATTGAGCAAAAAAATTTCATCAAGACCATTTTCTTTTTTTGAAATAGCTGCAAGAACATAGGGCAGGGCATTGGTTGTTTTCAACCTTGAAAGAGCATTACGGGGTAAGATCACACCAGAAAACAGGTCTACCAGATTCCCTTTTTCGTTCAAGGTAAAGTTTTCAATATCCAATTTTTCGAGCTCTACGACAAAAGAGAATTGATTGGTCAGGGGAGTATATAAGCCCTCACCTGCTCGGTAAACTGAAAATCTGATTCTGCCACTCTTAAAAATCCGAACACTTCGTGATAGCTTTAAGACTTCTTCACACATCCACTCTTTTGTGAAATGTGAATCATAATCTAGTCTGAGCATATCCATACCAGCAATAAGACGGTTGAAGTGAATATCTGAAAACAACACTTTTCCTTTATGAAAACGCATTGTTTCAAAAACACCATCACCATACCTGAATGCACGGTTACTTATATGAAATATAGGGAGAGAGGCATCCTGAATATGCCCATTCACATTTATACTTACCTTTTCCAATCGACTTTAATTAAATTAATCATTGATCAGGCTGCTATCAGTAGTTGCATTTCCATTGTCAGCTGAAGTATCGCCCGTATCAATTAGATTTTTCATGTACCCATCCCATTTCTCAATCAATAGCCTGAAATTTTCAGGAACATCGCTTTCAAAACTAACCTTATTTCGAGTGCGTGGATGAATGAACCCTAGCGTGCGGGCATGTAAAGCTTGTGAAGGCATTAATTTGAAGCAATTTTCTACAAATGACCGGTAGTTGCTGAAAACAGGTCCTTTAATAATTTTATCACCCCCATAACTAGGGTCGCCGAATAGTGGATGGGCGATAGATTTAAAATGTGCCCTGATCTGATGAGTACGTCCGGTCTCAAGCGTACAGGCTATCAGGGTTACATATTGAAAACGCCTTAACACTTTATAATGAGTAACTGACCACTTTCCTTTTTCAGGGTCTGTAAACATATCCATGATTTTACGATCGCGAACACTTCGACCTATATATCCTGTAATCTTACCATCTTCTTCAAGATCACCCCAAACAAGGGCATAATACTGACGCTCTACAGTATGGTCGAAAAACTGCTTTGCCAGTAAGGTCATAGCCGTTTCATGCTTACTGATCAGTAATAAACCAGTAGTGTCTTTATCTATCCGGTGTACAAGACCCGGACGGGCTACATTGCCAGGCATATCAGGCAGATGCTGAAAATGAAAAGCCAGAGCATTAACCAATGTACCTGTATAATTATTATAACCCGGGTGAACTACCATACCAGCCGCCTTATTGACAATAATCACATCATCATCTTCATGAATGATATTAATTGGCAGATCTTCAGGATAAACTTCGGTATCTCGTGGTGGGTGAGCAAGAACAAGGGAAATAATATCACCTGGTTTTACCCTGTAACTTGACTTTACATCTTTTCCATTAACCAGGATTGTACCAGTTTCAGCAGCATTCTGAATCCGGTTTCTCGACGTATTTTCGAGACGGTTAATCAGAAATTTATCAATACGAAGCAATGATTGCCCCTTATCAACTACTATGCGAAAATGTTCGTATAACTCACTTTCTTCTGCATCGTTTGTCGCCCATTCATCATCCTCAATCATAGCGCAAAGGTATTGCTTAAATATTAAACTGAAAATGCTAAATTAATCTTGGTTCTAATTCCTCTTAAATGATAAAGCAACCTATTTTTTAGTAAAAAATCTAAATCATCTGGCGTTCAAATTGTCAGAGATAATATACTTGCATTTATTAGCTTTGGTGAGCAATCATTAATTTATGGAAAAAATTGTACCCCAAGGCCAGAACAGGCTGCTCTCTTTAGATGTATTTCGGGGGCTTACTATTATGTTTATGATCATCGTAAACAATCCTGGAAATTACAGGGCCATCTATTGGGCACTCGAACATGCGAGATGGAATGGGCTAACTCCTACTGATCTGGTATTTCCTTTTTTTTTATTTATTTCTGGAGTTTCTATCGTTTTTGCCTTATCTACAAAAAAAGAAGCCGGAAGTGATTATCAATCACTTGTAAAAACGATCATACGCCGGGGGATGATCCTGATTTTGTTGGGAATTGCGATTCATTCAATTCCAGGTCTCTATGAATTACAGCACTGGTCATGGGTACGATTTTTTAGTGAAATGCGATATCCGGGGGTCTTACAGCGTATCGGACTGGTCTATATAGCCGCATCAATTATTTTTTTAACGTGTAGTAATCGTTTAATCTGGATTTTGGCATTTGGTTTTATATTCGTTTATTACATATTAATGGCCTATATACCAGTACCAGGTGTAGGGCCATCAACCTTTGCTCCGGCTATGAATCTTGAAAGTTGGCTTGATAGGGTTGTTCTGGGAACGCATCACCTGTATAGATCTACATTTTTCTGGGATCCTGAAGGTGTGCTCAGTACCTTGCCTGCAATATCAACAGGTTTATTTGGCATTCTTACCGGTCTGGTGTTGAAAACTAAAGATGAAAATTTCAGTAAACTCAGGTTCATGCTGGTGCAGGGTATGCTATTACTTTTTTTTGGTATTGTGTTCAGCCTGCTTTTTCCTATAAATAAAAACCTGTGGAGCAGTTCATTTGTACTAGTAACAGCTGGTTTAGCAAATTTATTACTTGCCTTGTTCTTCTTCTTGATTGACATTAAAAAACGAACAGGTTTTACAAAACCATTTATTGTTTATGGTATGAATAGTATTCTAGTATATGCCATTGCTGAATCACTTGAGACTATTACAAACTATATTCAAATCGATATTGGTATGGGAAAGAAAACAGGTCTGTTTGGTTTTATCTACCTTCATGTTTTTGCGCCTGTATTTTCTTCACCTTATAATGCTTCAATGGCCTGGTCAATTTGCTATTCATTAGCGTTTATGCCCTTATTATGGTACTTTTATAAGAAAAAGATTTTCCTAAAGATTTAAAATATTAACTGATAGATTATTCCCCTCAAATAATTTAGTTGATTAGTAAGAATACAACCAGATTACAGGAATATATTTTCCACATCAATTTTAAGCTTCACGTTTATTTATGTACAAATTAAATCTTTCGCCTGCTGAAGTAAAAGGAACTCTAAGTAAACATATTCTTGCCGATGGGTATGATCTGATTTTTGATATGGAAAAAAGTCAGGGCGTGTACATGTTCGATTCAATGCATGACCGTCACCTACTTGACTTCTTTACCTGCTTCGCATCTGTTCCACTAGGGTACAATCATGAAAAGATGAACGGGGACGAAGGTTTTAAGAAAAATTTGTTACAGGCGGCATTGACAAATCCTTCTAACTCTGATATCTATACCACCCAGTATGCGCAATTCATCGAAACTTTTTCAAGGGTAGGCATTCCTACTTATCTACCTCATGCATTTTTCATTGCTGGTGGCTCACTGGCCATCGAAAATGCACTCAAGGCTGCTATGGATTGGAAAGTTCAAAAAAACTTTCAAAAAGGTTATCGTAAAGAAAAAGGTCATAAGATCATTCACTTTGACCAGGCATTTCATGGGCGCTCCGGCTATACAATGAGTATGACCAATACTACTATCGATAAAACCAAATGGTTCGCAAAATTTGACTGGCCAAGGGTATCTTTTCCGAAAATTAGCTTCCCTTTCACCGATGCTTCTTATGAAGATCTGATTGCCCGGGAAGAACTATCTGTCAGACAGATCAGACAGGCTTTTGCAAGTAATCCAGATGATATTTGTGCCATCATTGTAGAGCCGATTCAATCGGAAGGCGGAGATAATCATGCCCGGCCAGAGTTTTTTGAAAAGCTGAGACTGCTTTGCGACGAATATGAAGCCTTATTGATTTATGATGAAATACAAACTGGTGTTGGCTTGTCAGGAAAATTCTGGCTCCATGAGCATTTCGGTGACAAGGCCAGGCCAGATATCATTGCCTTTGGTAAAAAAATGCAAGTTTGCGGTATTCTTGCAGGGCCTAAGCTTGATGAAATTGAGACCAATGTATTTACTGTTTCTTCCCGAATTAATTCAACATGGGGAGGTAACCTGGTAGATATGGTGCGTTCATCGAGAATTATGGAAATTATTGAAGAAGATCACCTTTGTGAAAAAGCTGCCAATAATGGTCAATACCTTTTAAATAAGCTGTATGAACTTGAACAACACTTTCCAAACCTGATTTCAAATGTTCGTGGTAGAGGCCTGCTATGTGCCTTTGATTTTCGTAAAAGATCACAGCGTGATACATTTGTTCAGCATGCGATTCTTGAAAACACGCTCTTTTTGGGTTGCAGTGAAAATACCATTCGGTTCAGACCAGCCCTGATTATGGATCAATCACATATCGATGAAGGTATGGAAGTCGCTATAAAACTGATGAAGAAAATGTAATAACTGGGAGGAAGTATAAAATAGCAGTATTCGAAAAACTAAGAAATCATGGTTTACTAATTATCAGTAAAGTAAAAGCATTGATTTGACATAGAAAAAACGTCTTCTTAAGGGAAGACGCTTTTTCTATAAATTTTTTTAAAAACCGCATATTTAGTTATGACGTTGATTTAGATCAGGTCAAACAGATCTCTGACACCAATCATACGCTCAACAGTAAATCCTTCACCATATTCAACATTACCCACTTTCCCATATTCACGGGCACGGGCACGAATGCGCTCCATAAAGTCAGGGCTGGAAAGTACCGTTGCTGGCTCTACTGACTCCGGATTATGAAACTGTGATTTAAAGACCTGTATGACAGCTAGTTTCTTTTCCATCATTGTGCTGATGTCAACAATAAAGTCAGGTTTGATATAGTAATCCTGTATAAAGTGGTAAACAACCCTAGGTCTCCAGGCAGGTTGCGAAACGTCGTCAAGCATAGTCTCAATACGCCTTAAACCAGCAAGAAAACAAGAGACAGAGATTAGAGAAGATGCTTTTCCATGATCAGGATGCCGATCATGCACAGCATTGGTCAGTACAATTTCAGGTTGATATTTTCTGATGATTGCAGCGATTTTTAACTGATGGGCCTCATCATTGGTGAAGAAACAATCTCGAAAACCTAAATTTTCACGGGCATGAATGCCAAGTAATTTTGTTGAGGCATCGGCTTCTTGCATACGTAAAGCCGCATTTCCACGAGTACCAAGTTCACCCTGAGTAAGATCGACTATGCCAACTTTATGGCCGGCTGCGATATGGGTTAAAATGGTACCCGAACAACATAATTCTGCATCATCTGGATGCGCTGCAATAACTAAAATATCAAGTTTCAAGGATATTATTTTTTTCTAAAAATTCAGCCTTTGTTTTTAAGGCTGCATATTTAACAGTTTTTGAATTCTTTTTCGTATCCGTGATGAGTTTGGTTTCGTAAAAGGGTAGAAAAAGTCTTCAACTTCACCTTTACGGTTTATTAAAAACTTATGAAAATTCCACCGGGGAATTGACGAGAACCTTCCATTGCTTTTTTTGTCACCAAAGAAACGGTATAAACCGTCTGCCTTAGGACCACGAACACTTATCTTGTCAAAGATAGGAAACGTAACACCAAAGTTAGTTTCGCAGAAAGTGGCTATTTCTTTCCCTTCAAGCGGCTCCTGGTTTCCAAAATCATTAGAAGGAAAGGCTAGAATTTCAAAGTCACGATTATGATATTCCTGATAAAGAGCCTCTAGTTCTTTAAACTGAGGAGTGAAGCCACATTCTGAAGCTGTATTAACAATCAGAAGCACTTTGCCACGGTATGCTTCTAGTGAAAGGTCTTCACCAGAAAGTTTGCGGGCGTGAAAATCAAAAATAGTAGCCATAAACAGGTTTGGGTGGTGTAAAACTAAATGAATTTTCATCTGCTTTGTTTTAAAGCCTGTAATACACTAAATTTAATTTTACAAAGAAAAAAAGGCATTGCTTGTCAGTAGTAAAAAGGAACACCACTTAACACAGCAGGTATTTTTAAGCATCTCAGGGTCATAACAGTAAGTTTCGCTTTTCTCGCAGATCTTAATAATAACCCATTGACTGTATGATAAATTCTATGTCTTTATCTTTGGCCGCATCATAATGATCCTTCAGGTTATCGCCAAATAAACCGGCTACAGACTGAAAAATAAATGCTGAGAAGCCACTTTTCATCTCCTTTACAATATCAAAGCTTGTTTGTCCTGTTTCACGGTCTACCAGCTTGATCAGAATTCTCCCCTGGGTTATGGTAAGGTTGGTAAGCGACTTAACATAATTCTGTTTGATCTCTTTCTCAAGATCTTTAATTAATTGCTTTTTTTTACGGGGATCAGTTTCTTTAGCCAGCTGAGCTTGTAGCACCTTAAACCTGTAACCTGCGTAGCGCGCATACGGTAAGACTGTTAGTACATCTCTTTTCAGTCTAAGGTAATTTTGTTTTTCTTCTTCATTATGATAGATCATCCGGTCTGCAACGTCGACATTGCCAATCCAGATGTGGGCAAGAGTATCACCGTTAACAATATAAGCAGGCAAAATTATTGTATCATTTATACCCACTTTCGGGTCAATAAAAACCGGTGAAGAATTGGCCTTTTTAGGTGGCTGAGGTATTTTATTTTGGGCTATGCAGACGGGTGTCTGGGTAAGTAACTCTAATATAAGCAGACATATGCTGGCTAAGCCAGCCTTATTTACGTAAGACCTGAAAAAAACAGACTTCCTGCCAGGCAGGTAAAAGTCTGAAATATCATATCTCTTACTCTTTGTCATATGTCTGTTTTATCACAAAAGTAGTCCATTTTTGTTACTATTACATACGAGAACTTTGGTTTAAAGTTTTCAGGATAACGAATTAGAGGAGGTTATGCAAGATCTTATAATAGACGAACAAGCTGAAAAACAAGAAATCTTAAAAAGATATCGTGCATTACTACGTGCCTGCAGATCTTCTATGGAGAAAGGTGACCGGCAAATGATTCGCAAAGCTTTCGATATGGCCCTTGAGGCCCATAAAGATATGAGGCGTAAATCGGGAGAGCCCTATATTTTTCACCCTATCGCCGTAGCGCAGATAGCTGCAGAAGAAATAGGATTGGGAACTACCTCTATTGTCTGTGCTTTACTGCATGACCTGGTTGAGGATACTGATATCAGTCTTGAAACCATTGAACATGAATTTGGCAAAAAAGTAGCTACTATAATTGATGGGCTAACCAAGATTGCTGGAGTTTTTGACCAGACCAGTTCAATCCAGGCAGAAAACTTTCGTAAGATGCTGCTCACACTGGCTGATGATGTACGGGTGATACTGATAAAACTAGCCGACCGTTTGCATAATATGCGTACGCTTGAATCGATGCCCCGCGACAAACAGTTAAAGATTTCTTCTGAAACAGCTTATTTGTATGCTCCTCTGGCCCACCGCCTTGGGCTTTATGCTATCAAATCGGAGCTTGAAGATCTCTCGATGAAGTTTACTGAAATGGCAACGTATAAATTCATTGCCCGCAAGCTTGCAGAGAGTAAATCAGACCGGGGAAAATTTATACGTGAATTTATAGATCCGGTAAAAAAAGCGCTTGATGATCATCATCTTCATTCAGATGTTGTAGGCAGACCAAAATCAATTCATAGCATCTGGACAAAAATGAAAAAGAAGGGGATTCCCTTTGATGAAGTCTATGATCTTTTTGCCATCCGCATCATTCTTGAAAGTCAGCCAGATCAGGAAAAAGCTGATTGCTGGAAAGCCTATTCAATTGTCACCGATTTTTACCACCCAAATCCTGACAGGCTTCGTGACTGGATCTCATCACCAAAAGGCAATGGGTATGAATCATTGCATACAACCGTGATGGGGCCTAAGGGAAAATGGGTTGAAGTGCAAATACGTACCGAAAGAATGAATGAGATTGCAGAAAAAGGTTTTGCTGCTCATTGGAAATATAAAGAGTCATCAACCGACAATGGACTTGATGAATGGGTTCGTAAAGTACGTGATATGCTAAAAAATCCAGAGTCAAATGCCCTTGACTTCCTTGATGATTTTAAAATGAATCTTTTTTCGGATGAAATTTTTATTTTCACCCCCAAAGGAGCCCTGATCAAATTGCCTGTTAATTCAACGGCACTCGATTTTGCCTTTGAAATTCACTCTGATATTGGCTGTAAATGCATCGGGGCTAAAGTCAATCATAAACTTGTACCACTTGCACATATGCTGCAAAACGGCGATCAGGTTGAGATCATCACATCAGCAAAACAGGTGCCCAAAGAAGACTGGTTAAATATTGTCATAACCGCAAAAGCTAAGTCAAAGATAAAGGCTGCCCTGAAAGATGAGAGAAGGGCAATCGCCGACGATGGTAAGGAGATTCTTGAAAGAAAGATGAAATCGCTTAAGATTCCATATAACTCGGCGAATGTTCATAAGCTTTCTTATTACTTCAAATTAAACAGTACACAGGATCTTTTTTATGAGGTTGCCCAGGGCCGCATTGAATTAAAAGATCTGCGTGAATACCTGATTTCAGAAAGGGTTGTTGAAACCAAGCTTCCTGAAAAAATCGAAAATAATAATTTTGATAACCTCTTAAAATCAGCTCAAAAAGATGCAGATCTGCTGATAGGTGATGATTTACAGAAACTTGACTATAAGCTTGCCCCTTGTTGTAACCCAATTCCGGGTGACGACGTGTTTGGGTTTGTCAGTGTAAGTGATGGAATAAAAATTCATCGAACAAATTGCCCGAATGCAGCAAAGTTACTATCAAGCTATGGCTATAGAATTGTCAAAGCACGATGGACTAACCAGCAGGAGATAGCTTTTTTAACTGGTATCAGAGTAAAAGGAATCGATGATGTAGGCGTTATCAATAATATTACGAAAATCATCTCCAATGACTTTAAAGTGAATATCAGATCAATAACAGTTGAAGGAAATGATGGTATTTTTGAAGGCGCTATTATGGTCTATGTAAATGATACCGACCACCTGAATAATCTGATAAAAAGGCTTAAACAGATCAACGGGATACTTACGGTGAATAGATTTGATTCGGCTCAGAATTAAAGATTCGCCAAGATTTCGGTTATATCAGTGCATAGTTACAAAATACGCCTAGCTTTTTTTACTTTTGTAGTTAATTCGTTTTATAAATGGCAACATCAACCGATACTGCAGGGTTGGTTAAAAAGATTTTTGAAGCTTATCTTGTAAACAAGAACCTTAGAAAAACACCTGAACGTTTTGCTATTCTTGAAGAGATTTATTCCAGAACTGATCATTTCGATGTAGAGTCACTTTACATACATATGAAAAACAAGAAATACAGGGTCAGTAGAGCAACTGTTTATAATACCCTGGAATTACTGGTTTCATGTGATCTGGTTACAAGACACCAGTTCGGTAAGAATATGGCACAATTTGAAAAGTCATATGGATACCGACAGCATGATCATCTTATTTGTCTTGACTGTGGAAAAGTTCTCGAGTTTTGTGACCCTCGGATACAGCAGATTCAATCTACAATGGGTTCACTGTTGGAATTCGAAATTCGTCATCATTCATTAAACCTATATGGTTCCTGCGCCAAGCTCAAACTGGGTGCCTGCGAGTTTTATGCTAAAAACTAAGATTAAACTGTTTATTGATACAGGCATTCTATGAATACTAATTTTTGAGATATGGGAGTTGATGTGCTGCTTGGCCTGCAATGGGGTGATGAAGGCAAAGGTAAAATTGTTGATGTTCTATGTCCACAATATGATTTAATAGCAAGATTTCAGGGTGGGCCTAATGCTGGTCATACATTGGAGTTTAACAATAAAAAGTTTGTACTCAATACTATTCCATCAGGAATCTTCAATACAAATTCTATAAATCTGATTGGCAATGGGGTTGTTATTGACCCTGCCAGTCTGAAAAAAGAAATTGATAACCTTGCCACGCATGGTGTTGATGCAATTGCCCTGGGAAATCTGCTAATTTCTAAAAAAGCCCATGTAATCTTACCAACACACTTGATTCTTGATGCAGCCTATGAGCATGCAATGGGTCATGATAAAATTGGTTCAACCCTTAAGGGAATCGGCCCTGTTTATCAGGATAAAACAGGAAGAAACGGACTGAGAATTGGTGATTTGATTGCCCCCGATTTTATTGAACGCTATCAGCGCATTGCCAGTAAACACAAGCAGATCTTGTCACACTATTCATATGAATATGATTTGGAAACGCGTGAAAAAGCGTTTTTTGAAGGTGTTGAGTTGATTAAGAAATTACCGCTTGTTGAAGGTGAATACCTGATCAACGATTATATAAACAGTAAGAAAAAAATTCTTGCTGAAGGTGCACAGGGTTCAATGCTTGATATCGATTTCGGTTCATACCCCTTTGTAACTTCATCAAGTACGATTGCTGCTGGTGCCTGTACTGGCCTGGGAGTTTCACCTGCCCATATCGGTCAGGTAATTGGTATTTTTAAAGCTTACTGCACCCGTGTCGGTGGTGGCCCGTTCCCAACTGAATTACTTAACCAGACGGGCGAAGACTTGCGCAGACTGGGTCATGAATTTGGTGCAACAACAGGTAGACCCAGACGTTGCGGCTGGATTGATCTTCCTGCCCTTAAATACGCTATTATGCTAAACGGTGTAACTAGTATGGTCATGACCAAGGCAGATGTGCTAAGTGGGTTTGAAGAAATCAAAGTATGTACCCATTATGAGTATAATGGGCAAATCCATGACCGTATACCCTACGATATTTGCCAGAATGATATAAAACCTATTTATAAAAGCTTTAAAGGCTGGAGTGCTGATCTTACTGGTATCACCAAACCTGCTGCTATTCCAACTGAGTTAAAAGATTACGTAAAGTATCTAGAAGCCGAACTTGGTGTGCCCATAAAATATCTTTCTGTCGGCCCTGACAGAACACAAACGCTGCATATGCATGCCTGAGAATTAAAAAAATGCCCTTTTTAACTAATTTTTCAGTAAAAATTGAAAGGTCGCGTCTGCTTAAGTTATTACTTAGGTGGGCAAATTCTTTTGATACGTATTGTTTCTTAAATGCAAATGACTTTGCTGGAGGGTGGGCTATCGGTTGCAGCCTTGCCTGCGGAGTTGATCAGGAAATCAGCTGTAATGCTGATTGTCTGTCATCGCTTGATGCTTTTCAAAAAAAACAATCAGGCCGGATTTATGGTTTTTTAAGCTATGATCTTAAAAATGAGCTTGAAGAATTAACAGCCAAAGACAGCGGGCAATTTTGCTTTCCCAGACTTTATTTTTTCCTTCCTCAATACCAGATTCATTTCTGCGAAGATGAATTAAGTATTGAAACAACCATTAAAATCAATAAAGATGACCTTCCAGAAGCATTAACGAGGCTGTTTATCCTTTTAGATGGTGATGATAGTACAGTTGGAAAAACCAGTGCAGCGCTATCAGCCAATTTAGTTGATGGCATTGCAATCGGTGCGGCGCTATCAGACTCTGGGCATGTTGCGAGTTCACCTCACAAGCCACCTGCACTTGAATTTCGTGAAAGCAACCATTCTTATTTGCAGAAAGCCGTAGCAATCGACCAGCATATCAAAGCAGGTGATATATATGAACTGAATTTCTGTCAGGAATTTTTTATCGAAGGCTTACAATCAAACCCAGAAGATCTTTACATAACGCTAAATGAGGCAAGTCCGGCCCCATTTTCCCTGGCTTTTAAATATCAGGGTTCCTATATTTTGAGTTCATCTATGGAACGATTTTTACAGCGCGATGGCTTGAAACTAAAGGCTCAACCCATTAAGGGAACCAGTAAGCGTGGGTTGAATGCCCTTGAAGATGCATTGCTTTCAGAAACATTGAGAACCAATGAAAAAGAACGTGCTGAAAATATTATGATTGTTGATTTGGTTAGAAACGATTTGGCAAAAGTTTCTGTTCCTGGCACAGTGAGTGTAGATGAACTGGCTATAGTCTATCCTTTTGCTCAGGTTCACCAGCTGATTTCTACGATCAGCTCAGAAATTAAGCGTGAGACATCTTTAGGAGCTATAATTCAGGCACTTTTTCCCATGGGTTCGATGACTGGAGCACCTAAACTAAAGGCCATGCGATTGATTGACCAGTATGAAGCAGTGCCCCGAGGCCTCTATTCAGGTTCAGCAGGATATATCGAAGCCAATGGAGACTTTGACTTCAGTGTGCTTATTCGAACTATTTTATATGATACAGTCAATGAATTCCTCTCTTTTCATACAGGTAGTGCATTGACTTCACTTTCAGATCCTGAAAAAGAATATGAAGAATGCTTACTGAAAGCTTCAGGGATGATGAAGGCCCTAAAAATTCCCGGTATAATCACGTAGAGAAAAATTAGCTGCCAGACTTTCGTCCAGATACCTGGATGAATACGAATGATCATTGCCATTGATAAAAATAACTGTTTGATTTTTTATCAGGTTAATAACCTTACGAATCACAGAAAATGAAACTGCAGGACAACCCTGACTGCGACCTAACCTGCCAAGTTGGTGAATTGAGCTTTCACTGACATATGCTGCAGCATGTAATACGATAGAACGTAAAGATGCCTTATCATTAAAACCATCATCCATACCTAATAGTCGTAGCGAACGCCCGTGTTTGCCGTTATAGAGCATTCCAGTAACATAGAATCCAAGACTACTTTCATATGAACTTAATTCATTTGAAAAATGACAAGCCATATCTTCACCACTTCCCTGCCCATGGGCGACCCAGGTATTGAGCATAAGTTCTCGCTTTTTTAAATCAATAATCCACATGCGTTTACTGCAGCTTGATTTACAATAATCTACAATCGTAAGAATGTGCGCATCAGACGCAGTTTTACCCAATTTTTGTAAATTATAGAAACCAGTTACAGCCTTCTTGAAAACTATACTATCAAGCCCAGCTTCGCTTAGCTTTGCGACCTGATAAATATTACCGGTGTATTGCCCAAATAAAATAAGGGATATAGTCAGATCAGCTTTAAATATTGGTTGAATAGTTACAAAAGGAAAACTATATGGAGTATTGGAGAAACTTGAAACAGGTAGCGATGCAATAGCAACTAAAAATATAAATGTACAGGATAATATAAGTTTACGCATAGTGTATTATTTATGGCTTTTTTTACGGTGCCACGGTGTTTTTAGTTTGTACTAATTACCAGGAAAAATATTTTATTTCTTAAAATGTCATTTTGATCAGCCTGTCTATTTTTAAGATGATGTTTAAGTAGATAGCAAATTTTATCTGTCACAAATGTACTACAATTAAAATATAGTTTTCTTTTCAATTTTTAAGTCAGATTTATTTCAAAAACGCTTAATTTGATCATGAATCAATAATTTAATTATTCCTTTAAGGTAATTTTCTTGCTTTTATTGTTTCGAACAACCAATTAATTTTGTTTAATGTCTAAATAATTGTTTTTTATGTATAAAAAAAGTACGTTTTATCACTACCTGTTCTTTAGTTTTTTCATAACCAGTCTGGTAACATCTCAACTTTATGCTCAACAAAAAGAGGCCTATGCGAGTATAAAAGAAGCCCTCAATACTGGGTACTTTCTGAGAGGCAAACATGGACCAGTAAGTGTAAACTGGATAAATTCAGGAAATGAGTTCTCCTACATTGCCAATCAAAGGATATACACTTTTAATCCGGAAACCAAGACTGAGACACTCATTTTCGATAAAACAGGCCTTAAATTCCCCGAGAACTCATTAAAATTTGATTATGAATCATTCCAATGGTCAAATGATTCAAAACGTTTGGTATTCAAAGCTAATTCAAAGCAGATTTACCGGCGCTCAGCCATCTCTGATTTTTATATCTATGATGTTCAGTCTAAGAACCTGAAAGAGGCTGCAAAATCAGCACGCTCTGCAGAGTTATCACCCGACGGCTCAATGGTCGGGATAGAAAGAAACGGTAATATGTCAGTTTTGAACTTTAAAAGTGGCAAAGAATTAGCGCTTACCAATGATAAAACAAGTGATGAAGGAGTCTTTAATGGACACTTTGACTGGGTATATGAAGAAGAATTTGGGCTGGCACAAGGTTGGAACTGGTCTCCAGATAGTAAGTATATGGCTTTCTGGCAATTTGATGAAAAATCAGTACCGATATTTCAAATGTCTGATTATGTTGGCCTGCATCCTGAGCAGCTTAAAATTCCAATACCTCAACCCGGTGATAAAAACCCTGCTGTCAGAATCGGGATAACAAATGCTTTAACGGGTAAAAAAATATTTTTACAACCCGACGAAACAGGTGATTTCTATATTCCCAGAATATACTGGACTTCAAACCCTGATGAACTTGCTCTTATGACCCTGAACAGGGCACAAAATCATATGAAGCTTTATTTCTTCAATGTAAAAACAGGTCAGCACAGGGTTGTGCTTGAAGAGCAAAATACAAACTGGGTGGCCATCTTCAACTTTTATACTGATGTGAATGATATGGTTTATTTCCCCCTAAATTCAAAAGAATTTTTCTGGGTTTCTGATCGTTCAGGCTTTAACCATCTCTACAGATATGATTATACAGGAAAGCTCTTAAATCAGGTGACAAAAGGTGACTGGGATTTAATAAAGGTTGTCGGCATTGATCCGTTAAAGAAATCAGTTTCGTATCTGTCTGCTGAAGCCTCATCACTTGAGCAGCAACTTTATGTTATAAACTTTGATGGTAGCAATAAAACCAGATTAAGTGCTGAACATGGTAATCATACCATTAATATGTCGCCAAATACCCGATTCTACCTCGATTCTTACAGTAATATAAGCCAGCCTTTAACAGTTACGCTGAATGAAGGTTCAGGCAAACTCATTAAAGTGATGGAAGACAATAAACCTGTACAGGATTTTTTATTGACTCACCAATATGCAGGGCTAAGTTTTTTTAGTTTTAAGACCAGTGATGGTCAGAAAATTGATGGGAGCATGATAAAGCCGGTTAATTTTGATTCAACCAAGAAATATCCTGTTGTCTTTACGGTCTATGGTGGGCCTGAGTCTCATGAAGTTTTCGATGCGTTTTCAAGTAACGGGTATGATCAGTGGCTTGCTCAGAACGGTTACCTGGTTGTTGATATAAATAATCGGGGAACAGCTAATTATGGTAGTAAATTTTTAAAAGTAGTTTATAAGCAATTAGGAAAGTGGGAAAGCAATGACTTTGCAGAGGCCGCCATGTATATAGGGTCCCTACCTTATGCAGATAAAAAAAATATGGCAATCGTGGGTACTAGTTATGGTGGGTACAGTACCTGCTATACCTTACTTACCCATCCGGGTATCTTTAAAGCAGGTATCGCAAATTCACCTGTAACTGACTGGCGCCTGTATGATAATATTTATACTGAGCGGTATATGGCTCCATTAAAAGAGAATGAAGCAGGTTATGAGAAAAGTTCTGCCATGACCTATGCGGCACAATTAAAAGATCATTTATTTCTGATTCACTCCATGAGCGATGACAATGTTCATCCAGTAAATACCATGCAATTACTGACTGCGCTCACAAATGCCGGCAAAGATGCTGACCTGCGCATTTATCCTCTGGGCGCCCACGGAGCTGCTTATAACCAGGAAAGTAATCTGCTAATTCAAAACTTAAATTTTCAGTACCTCGAACGATATTTAAAAGACAAAACAGAGAATACCTTTTTAAGTGTCAAATAAAGAATGAAAATAGAAGGCTCTGTTTTATGCAATAAGAGGGCAGTCATGTAGCTTGAAGATCACATCTCACTGTTTGAGCCCCCATAAAAGCTGGGCCTGCTAGAGGTATAAGTCAACTTATTCTTGCCTGATACGAAATCGGCCACATTCGGCTAATTTAAAAAGCCTGAGTTTTCAAAAATAGAAAGCTCAGGACTTTTTTATTTAATTGAATTTCGGAATCAGTGAAAATAAGATACCATTGCTGCAAGCATCTGCTTTACAGACCAGTTACCAGGTACCAGGGTTCTTCGTACAGTAAATAAGGGGTCTGTAACTGATCTTTTTGAAGTAAGTGCAAAAGCCAGTTTAAAACCGCTTTCTTTTAATTTTTTAATTGCCGCATCATTCCAAAGACCAAAGGGATAGGCAAAATAGTCAATTTTCTGACCAATAATATCTTCAAGCTTTTTACGGGGCTTTACGAGCTGTTTTACCCAATCATCAGCATTATATTTGGTGACCATATGATGATCCCAGGTATGGCTGCTAACCACATTACCCTCTGCTGCGAGTTGTTTGATCTGGGCAGTTGTCAAATAATGAGGTCTGTTCATAGAAACAGTCATCACAAAAAAAACGCCCTTAAAATTATATTTATCAAGTTCTTTTTTCCCAATGGTGAATTGTTCTTCATCAGTATCATCGAATGTAATCATGACTGGCTTTGCAGGCAGTGGCCCGCCAAAAGCAAGGTAATTATAGAGTTGGTCAGGCAAAATAGTCTTATATCCATTATCTGAAAGTGCTTTCATTTGTGCACCAAAATCAGCAGGAACAACTTCATAGTCCCTTGTTTTCTTGCCTGGTGCCAGGGCTCTTATATGGTGGTAGCAGAGTATAGGCACTTGCTTACGGGCAAATATGACAGATGCAGAAGCTACTTGCTTTTGCTGCTGAATGGTGACTGCATTTATACTATTACCAGGGTTATTGGTGATACATTTTTTATTTAAAGGTTCGGCAGCATAGATAACTGAATTAAATACGAGGAATGTTGCGGCCATCAGGAAAAAAGAATTCTTCATGTAAAACAGGGAGATTAATGAATGACTACAAACTTATTCATATAAAAGACAGGATAAAAGGCATTATCAATAAAGGAAGTTGAAAAAATAAAATTCCCCTGGTTAATAAAAAGATGAGGATATATAATTTCTGTACTAAATTAGGGATGTACTTAAATATACCAGGGCTTTATAATGCAAAAAGAGGATCAGGTTTGCCCGGATCCTCTTTCAATGGTCTTAAATAAACTGCAAAAAAGCCAACAGGCAACTGCCCGTATTTTAGCAGACAAAGATTTGTGAATGCTTTAATTCTACTTTTTACTTGCTTTATACCGTTTGTCTGGAGTACCATCTTTTTTCAACGGCTGTTTATTTTTCTTAAAACGCATGTCTTTTGACCCATTTTTTTTGGTTTGCCCGATAGAGATGCCTGCTGAACCGAGGCAAATACAAACAAGGGCAATTGCTGCAATGAATTTTTTCATAGTATTTAGTTTAGAGATTAATGAAATAACCTACTAATATTAAATAAATTAATACTGATTTACAACAAAAAATAGTAAACCCAATGTATCAAAGAAGAGGCTTTTTATTACGGGCTGCTACCGCAGTTACTGCCCTGGCACTAATAAAGATCAGGCAGTTGAATTCACTTGAGAATGCATTATTTGCAAAGACTAGCATCAAAGCTGGAACCAAGACAAACTTTAGAAAAAATTCGGTTATTGAAGGTAAAACACCAGTAAGCGTTGCTGATGTGATGGCCTTGGTTTTAAACCAGATTCATGCCGGGCCAATTAAAGAAACAGTAGACACCTTGAAATCTGGTAGCCCTGACATGATCGTTACGGGTATCATAAGTACCATGTTTCCTACAATTGAAATTATAGAAGAAGCAAGGCGTCAGCATGCAAATTTTATTATTGCCCATGAACCAAGTTTCTACAATCATACCGATGATACAGGTTGGGTTGCAAAAAATGTAGTGCTCTCTGAGAAACTGGCATTACTTGAGAAATATAAGATTGCCATCTGGAGGCTTCATGATAACTGGCACAGGAATATTCCGGATGGTATCAGCAGAGGTTTTTTAGAAACTACAGGTTGGCTCGAATTTAATCAGGTAGTAAAACCTGTTTTTAATATTCCATCAGTTCGTCTGAAAGATCTAATTACGCATCTAAAGACAACCCTGGGCATTTCACATCTTCGTGTAATTGGTGACCTTGACCAGACATGTCAGAAAATTGCAATTTCTCTGGGTGCTGCCGGTGGACAGCATCAGATAACGCTTGCAGAAACTGAGAAACCTGATGTACTCATTGTAGGAGAATCAAATGAGTGGGAGACACCTGAATATTTTCGCGATTCACAAAAGCTTGGCAAAAAAACTGCCTATATTATTCTTGGCCATTCAGTCAGTGAAGAACAGGGCATGCGCTGGTTTGCCACCTGGCTTCAACCAAAACTTCCTGAATTAAAAATTACACATATTGCCTCAGGTGATCCATTTAAATGGCTATGAAAAGAATTAGCTGATAACACCGCCGATATTAGCCGCTGATATGCTTAGCTATACTTACATTGCGGTGTTATTTACATCATTTGAGATATTTTATACATATAGCCTATGATGGAGGCCAATATAGCGGCTGGCAAAGGCATCCCGGGGTTTTAAGTATTCAGGAAGTGTTGGAAATCTGTATTTCAGGTATCTTTAAAAGGCCATTAGAAATAATTGGCTGTGGTCGAACTGATGCCCAGGTTCATGCCTCCCAATTTTTTTTTCATGTAGATATTGAACAAACCTGGGATTTTGATCTGTTGTTCAGGCTAAATAAGATGCTGCCAAATAATATCGCCGTATTTGACATCATACCTGTAGAAGGTAAACCACATGCCCGTTTTGATGCTTTCAGCAGAACTTATGATTACTTTATTCATCGGTATAAAGATCCGTTTCTGAGTCAATATAGTTCGCTATACCTATACCCTAGCCTTAATCTTGATAAAATGAATACAGCTGTTAAACTTCTTCTACTTTATGATGATTATCGGGCATTCTGCAAAAGCCCTTTAAAGTATGAGCACACCATTTGCCATATTTCAGCTGTAAGCCTGTCAGTAAGTTCGAATGAAGATAAAATTCATTTCCAGATCAGTTCAAACAGATTTCTGGGCGGAATGATAAGAATCATCGTGGCTGACCTGCTGGCTATCGGAAGGGGTGAACTAAGCCTTGATGAATTTACCAGCTATTTCGAAAGTAAAGAAAACCCTTCTATTCTAAAACCTGCCTATCCTGAAGGTTTATTCTTGTCAAAGGTTACCTACCCTTATCTTGACCTTGCAAGCCGAAGTAGCTTTGCTTCGTACTTTGAATCACAAAACCCAGAAAACTGGCAGTCAGTTGGTTAGTTGAAAGAAGCAGCCTTTGGGTTAATTGCAGGAAGGGCCTGCTAGAGCGTCATAACGTATTTGAATATTAAAGGTACCATGTAAGGCTTTGGCATAAGCTTTTAGTGCATCTTCACAATTGCCAGTAAAAATGCAGATAGGGTTCAAGTTTCATCTTTCAAATTTTAGTCTGTAATTTACAGGAGTAATAACAAAACCCCAAAAAATTTACCGAAAAAATATTCACCTAAATGACATGTTATGAATTATTTAGGTGTTTTAACATCCCTTTAAATGATGTTAAAAGTCTTTTAGTCAAAATTCAGGATACTATTAAAAGCTCTAAACAATGAAACAAGCCTTTCAGTATTTGTTCCTTTTTTTAATTTCCATACCCTTGACATCGATAGCCCAGCAACCTGATCAATGGATTATTAAGGCTGGGCCAATAAATCCTGCTTCCTATTATGGTGTAACTGTGGCAAATGGTATGATTGGCATAGTTTCATCACCTGAACCTCTAAAGGTGAAAAATGTAGTCTTGACCGGAGTTTACGATCAATATGGAAGGGGGCGGGTCAGCAACTTCCTGAATAGCTTTAACCTGTTGAATATGAATCTTGATATCAACGGCAAGCGCATTGAAGCAAAAGTCATACAGCATATGACACAGGAGCTGGATATGAAACATGCCTCATTTTCAAGCAGTTTTGATTACGGCAATGATGCCACAGTTACAAATACGTACTACGCCTTAAGACAATTGCCCTATGTGGTATTAATGGATGTTACCATCAAAGCAAAAAAAGATATCACAATTTCGGCAGCAAGTGTCATGGAAGCTCCTGATGCATTACGTGATGTACAAAACTATTATAATGAAATTGACAGGCCACATGTTACGATAAGCCTGCTTACTTCAACAGCACAAAGCCCGACCGGAAAACTTCAACTCTGTTCATCAACGACCTTTTTGTTTCAGGAATCCCATAATCTTGAGCCCAGAATAATTCATGAAATGTGGGATAATAATATGCACCTGATGCGCTTTATTAAAGTTATTAAGGCTGGCGAAACCTATAAGTTCTCAATTGCTGGCGCCTCAATAACATCGGTTCATTATGATGACCCGCTGAATGAAGCAGAACGCCTGGCTATTTATGCCAAACTTGAAGGTCATGACCGGCTTCTGGCCATGCACAATACTGCCTGGAACAAGCTCTGGGAGAGTGATATTCAGATTGAAGGTGATGCCCAGGCCCAACAAGATATTCATAGCATGTTATATCATTTATATTCTTTCTCAAGAGAAGGCACCTCTTTTTCACCATCGCCCATGGGTTTATCAGGACTAGGTTATAATGGTCATGTTTTTTGGGATACGGAAGTCTGGATGTACCCTGCCCTACTGGTATTACATCCTGAAATAGCCAGATCAATGATGGAATATCGCTTTCAGCGATTACAGGCTGCTAAAAGAAATGCATTCTCCCTGGGTTTTAAAGGAGCAATGTATCCTTGGGAAAGTGCCGGAACCGGAGTCGAAGAAACCCCTGTCTGGGCATTAAGTGGGCCCTTTGAACATCATATTACGGCTGATGTAGGGAATGCTGTCTGGAATTATTATTGTGTGACCCAGGATAAAATCTGGTTGAAAGAAAAAGGCTGGCCCATGCTTGAGGCAACTGCTGACTTCTGGGCAAGCAGGGTCGAAAGAAACGGTGCAGGAAGGTTTGAGATTAAAGATGTAGTTGCTGCAGATGAATGGGCAGAAAACATTGATAATGATGCTTTCACCAATGCATCTGTCATCATTAATCTTAATAATGCCTCAAAAGCAGCAAAAATACTGGGTATAGAACCTGATTCTGACTGGGCATATGTTGCAAAGAATATACCATTAGAACATTTCCCAAATGGGGTTACCAGAGAATTTCAGAC
Organism: bacterium; assembly: GCA_031363945.1. GTDB lineage: Bacteria > Bacteroidota > Bacteroidia > Sphingobacteriales > Sphingobacteriaceae > JANLVJ01. Next base: position 132,430 of record JANLVJ010000065.1, read on the forward strand.
ATATGGGGGTGAAAATATTAAACAGGGTGATGTCAATCTTCTTGCTTACCCTTTAAAATTCATTACCGAGCCGGCCCAGATTGCAAAAGATCTGGCCTATTATGAAACCCGAATTCCAAAAGAAGGAACACCAGCAATGACCAAAGCTATTTTTGCTCTGCTCTATAGTCGCCTGGGTAATGGGGAGAAAGCATTGCATTATTTTAAGGAAAGCTATCAGGAGAATCTCAACCCACCGTTCAGGGTAATAGCAGAAACTGCTGGAGGTACAAATCCTTATTTTGCCACTGGTGCTGGGGGTATTATTCAAAGTTTACTGATGGGTTTTGGCGGGCTTGATATTACAGATGCAGGAATTGTACAGCTAAAAACTAAATTGCCAAAATCATGGAAATCAATCACATTAACAGGTATTGGAACTGCAAAAAAGAAGTTTAAAAACTCAAACTAAAAATAGTGACGCATATTAAGATAGATATATCAGATCAGTCAGTTGTTCTGTCTGGAAGCAATGCCCGGGACGCGGTCAAGGAAACGATAAGGACAGCCAGGAAGCTGAGAAACTGGGTAGCAATGGTGAAGATCGATTTATGTCGTTTGAGCTTATATCACAGTTCTTGTTAAATACACAATGAAGCCGGAAGTTATTCTTACTCTTTAGAGACGAAAATCTTAAGAGATTTACTTCCGGCTGAAAATTATTATTTCAAAGGGAAATTACCGTGTTCAAAATTATCACTGCCGTGACCCGTTATTGCACTTTTAATCTTGTTAATCAATACAATCATTTTACTGGAATTATCATCCCAATATTCAACATTGCCGGGTGTAAACTTTAATAATCCTATCTCTGGATCTGTCTCACCTTTAGGAAACCATGCTTTTAATCGTGGATTCCATAATTGTTTAATTTTACCTTTATCTTCAGTTAACTCAACTTTACCAATAATTGTCACATACGTATTGGTGGCAATATTTGTATAATTAAGGGTTACTGAATCATTTTTATCAATTTCTGCAATTTTCCCTGAATCATCTTTAGTGAAGAACCAGATAGTACCTTCCTGATCGATTTCACTGGTAGCCATGGGTCTACTACGAATATGCCCATCTTTTATAGTTGACAGCATGGCAATATGGATGTCCTTTATAAGGACTTTCAGCTTATTTAGATCTTCGCTTTCTTTCATACTGAATCTTAGCAAAAAACAAGCCTGAAGTCAATTTTCCTTTCTATCTTCCTGTATCTAATTTATATTTTAGGAAGATATGCGTTTATTTATATTTTTATTCCTGCTGGTTTTTTGTTTTATGTCAATGCAACTATCGGCACAGCATTTTATCTCTGTTCAGGGTAAAACGATAGTCGGACCTGACGATAAGCCATTTTTGATACGCGGAACGAATCTTGGTAACTGGCTTCTCCCAGAGGGATATATGTTCAAATTTAAAAGTGCTAATTCAACACGTCTGATTGATCTGGCTTTCAGAGAATTACTTGGCCCATCGGAAACAGATGCCTTCTGGACCAAATTTCAGCAGTCTTATATCAGGGAAGCCGATGTGAAATACCTGAAATATACAGGCATAAATACGATTCGTGTTCCCTTTAGCTATCAGCTGTTCACCAACCAGCCATATATGGGTTCATCAGATTCTGAAAGAGGTTTCAGGTTAATTGATAGCCTGGTCAACTGGTCACGTAAATACGGACTCTATCTGATTCTCGATATGCATGCTGCACCTGGTGGGCAAACGGGAGATAATATAGATAATGGTTACGGTTATCCCTTTTTATATGAAAGTCCTGAGAACAGGAATGAAACGCTTTTAATTTGGAAAAAAATTGCTGCCCACTATAAAAATGAGCCAGTCATTATGGGTTATGATTTATTGAATGAACCGATAGCGCATTATTTTCCTGTATTAAATCCATTTCTAGAACCCTTATATAAAGAAATTACCACGGCCATAAGAGAGGTTGATAAAAATCACCTGGTTTTTTTAGGTGGGGCGCAGTGGGACGGTAATTTCAATGTTTTCGGTAAGCCTTTTGATTCAAAGGCGGTTTATACTTTTCATAAGTACTGGATGCCAGTAGAGCTGAAAGCAATACAGCAATACATTGATTTTCGTGATAAATACAATGTACCCATTTATATCGGTGAAACGGGTGAAAATAAAGATCCCTGGATTCATGAATTTAAGGTACTGCTTGAAAAGAATAATATAGGATGGAATTACTGGTGCTATAAGAAAATGGACAATCTCAGTGGGTTTTTATCTTTTCAGGCACCAGCTGGCTTTGATTCAATTATTGCTTACACTGAAAAAAACAGAAGTAGTTTTGCCCAGATCAGAACATCAAGACCTTCGGATGTAAATAAGGCCAGAGCAGCGATACTTGATATTTTGAGATTGTGCCGCTTTGAGAACTGCTCTGTGAATACAGGCTATTTAACGGCTCTCAATCTAAAATCAGACAAGCCTGTTGAAAATGCGATTGAAAATGCAGTCGGTTTGATTAAGCCTGGGATACAGCCCCTTAAGCTCTCATCCCAATTCAGCTTTACCGAAGGCCCTGCTGTAGATAGTAAGGGGAATATTTTTTTCACTGATCAGCCAGATGATAAAATATGGGAATATACAGCTACAGGAAAACTTGTTTTATTTATGGAACATGCAGGACGTGCGAATGGAATGCATACCGACCATCATGATAATCTGATAGTTTGTGCCGATGAACATAATCAGATAGTAAAAATAAGCCCGTCAAAAAAAGTAACAGTGATGGTTACTGATTACCAGCATCATGTTCTAAATGGGCCAAATGATGTCTGGGTCAATAAAAAGGGAGATCTATATATTACTGATCCCTATTATAAGAGAGAATACTGGACAGGCACGCATCCAGATCTACCTACCGAGGCAGTTTACTACCTGAAAGCAGGAACAAAAGAGCTGAGAATGGCTGCTGACGACCTGGTGAAACCAAACGGTATAGTTGGCACACCTGATGGCAAATATTTATATGTTTCCGATATCCAGGCGAATAAGACCTATAAATTTAAAATAACAACTGACGGCAGTCTTACCGATAAAGCTCTTTTATTTGAGCAGGGATCCGATGGTATGACCCTGGATAATAAGGGTAATATCTACATTACGGGTCAGGGAGTGACTATTTATAACCCAGACGGGAAAAAAGTCGGTCATATCAGTATCCCTGAAAACTGGACTGCAAATGTCTGTTTTGGAGGTAAAGAGAAGAATAAACTGTTCATTACAGCATCAAAATCTATTTATCTGATACCAATGGAAGTACATGGTATAGAATAAATTGTAGAAATTAAATCACAGCTCATTTATTTTTCTAAAGAATAAATCAGTAAAGGTAATTCATAGATAAGAATTGATATTCTAACGAGTGATAGTAAGTATTAACCGTTGAATGAAAAATTGAGAACGCGGGTTGTTGCATCTTTACATCATTGGAAACAAGAACATATACTATGAAGATTTCTACTCTACTACCAGGTTGCTTACTTCTAATTAGTTTACTCTCATTTTCTACAATCACAAAGGCTGATAATGGTGGTAATTCACCAAAGTCAGGTCAGAAAACCTGGACCCGTTGGGAACTTAGTTCAAGTGCTGATATTTATTACCGCACAGAGATTAGTGCTGAATCAGTTGATGGCATACAGTCAGATATGGTTGCGGTTGAATTTCTAAACAGTTATAAAAAAGAAATTTCATTCTGCTTTGCTATCAATGATACGGGTAACCCTACAGAAGTTAAATACCAGCCTGTATTTAAGCTAAAAAGAAATAAATCAGCTGTTGTATTCTATCCAAGGCCAAAAGACAATATAGCCCGAATAGTGACTATCAGTGGGCTTGAAGTCGCCAAATAATTAGTGATTGGCCGGTACTGAATAATATATCTTTTCGCCGGCCTTAAACTTATGATTTTTTGTAATTGCATCTTTAGGCCCCAAAAAAATTTCTAATTTACTGAGTCTTGATACTTTCAGATGAAGTTTATTGATGTGTTTCAAGATTATTGCCAGAGAATAGTCACCCTTTTGTACTGTATATGTCATTCTCTTAACGTCAGACTCCTTATTACTACCAACTTCCTTACTTTTTTTAACACCCTGATTTAGTGGTATTGGTTTGGATAGATCTGCCTTTTGAGCTAAAACCCTGTCATCACTGGTTTTGAAAGGCCCCCTAACATTTTGATTAATTATTATTTTAGGGTTCACAGGTGAAAATGTGTTTGAAGAGGATACGGGGTTTGGCTGTACCTGAAGGGTTCTGTCACTTGCAAACGTGAGTGGTACTACTGGAATTACTGATGATTGAGAAGCTTTAGTGTTCTGAGGTTCATTGGTAGTTACAGCATTTACATCAGATGCATTTTCGGTATTCGACCCCGATTTAAACAAACCCGGATACTCACTATAAGCCAGGAAACAACTGAGAGAAATTAGTACCACACCTGCAAATAGATAGATTTTGTAATTAAGCCAGAAAATATATAACTGATGTTGGGTATCCTTTACCTCATTTGAACGAACATTTTTTGAGTTCTTCAGTGCTTCATTATTTTTATAATTTTTTTTCTTACTTTTCTCCTGACGAGGTATTGGCTCTTGAGAATTTTTATGAAGGGATTTTTGAGTCATATCTTCGTGGTCTACACCAGCAAACATATTTTTTTGAGCCTCACAAAGCTGGTTTTCTAGATTGAGAATTCTACGTTTAGATTCCTGTTCAAGACTGTCTGACTGTACTTTTAAATCATTCAATTGTACTTCAGAAAACACAAGACTTAACTTGGTCTCATCAAGCTTTTTAGATAAGTCAGAAATCTCATCGTTTTTTTTTTCAATACTGAGTTCATAACCCAGTGTATTGAAATCCAAAATTTTTAGTGACTTACGCTCCTGAACATACCTGACTATTTCAGGATTCGAAGACCCGTACACCCTGTTATATATTTTACTAGCCTGTAGCCGGTTGCCATGTTCAAAAAAGTCAGCCCCCATTTTTAAATTCGCCTGTTCATTTTTTATGTACGGACGGTTGCGCTGTAAGAAACAAGAATTACCTGCCGCAGAAGAGATTATTGACAGTTTTGTAAGTGACAGGCTTAAGTGCCTTAGTCCAGGAGGCTCTGTTAATTCTAATGAAGTTATGTTGGTTTTAAATCGCTGATTATCATCGAGTGATTGCGCAAGCTTATCAGCAAGATTGGTGAGAATAGCATAAACAAGGGTTGGTTCAAGTTCGTATTTGACAGATACAAGCACACTACCATAGAAGGCACCATGACGCCCTGCGTTCATCTCCCGGGCAAAGCGATATAAAATATAATACGTGACAGGCAGATTGTTTCTCAGTTCCCAATGCTGGCAAAGTATTTCAGTTTTCGGATAAATTTCAATATACCGGTTATCAAGATCAGTAATCGGGCCTATTTCAAAGTCAGCAATACAACCACCACGCTTAGACTGCATCCCCGCCGGAGTGCCAATATACGCCCAGCCCAGAATTTTACTTATGTCTTCAGCCATATCAGATTCCTAAAAAACGTCTGATCCGTATTCCAAAACTGGGTTTTGGTATCAGCGACTTACCTGTTATATGCTGATACATCCACTCTGTCAGTCTAGAAGCTTTATCATTATCGGCTTTTACCAGCACATCAGTGTAAATTCCATTTGATTGAATTTTCTGAAAAATACCGAGTGAATAATTAATCAGTGCATTGATAGTACCTTCTTTGATGAGACGCTGATAAATATGTGGCATAAATTTATCCACGAATTCTTCAACACTATTTTTGAATTCACCTCTATAGGTATCCCATTTGGTAATTGCAAGCAAATACCTGTAACGGTCAAATTTATCATCCTTTTGAATCAGGTAGTCAAGAAAACTATCGATCACCTGACCGTCTCTCTGAGCTTCTTCATGACCGGCAAGCAGAAAAAAACTCAATTTAAGATTCGGGCAGTTCAGATATGTTTCTATGGTGTCAGGTAATTTGCCAGATTGCAGATTATCATTTCGAACCTGTACCAGTTCAAGGTTTTCACCTGACATTTCAAGAAAGGTAAATTTCATTACTGGTAGCCGACTGTCTTTGGGTTTAAAGATCAGATCGATCTCTGTAGGTGGTTCAGTTCCGCCAATCTGTGAAGCTGTTCTATTGAGATATGTACCATTATGCATACTTTCGAACATATCCTGAACCAGGAGATGGGCATCACGTCGATTATTTTTGGAAATAATCAGATCACCCAGGTCACAGGTTTTCATATAATGAATCAGGCTAGCCATCATATGAGATTTACCAGCTGCAGGCTTACCGAAAAAGAAGATAAAATTGGTATTTCTTTTAGTCAGGTTCTCATATTGCTCCTTGGCCGTTAATGTTTTTTCCCGGCTATTCACCGAATCAAAGGCGCCATGACCCGATTCTATGAATGAAGATTCCTGAGGTGTTGAGAAAATATTATCTAGTTTACCTTTTACAGACTCTTCAGGAATTCCTTGTGAAAAAGGATTTTCAGTATGCATAATTCGGGTATTAATAAATATAAGCGTTTATTACAGCTACAGGACCTGAATATCCCGTTCACGTTTAGTTGAGTACTGAATATTTTCTTCTTCAGGCTGGGTTCCTACGAAAACAACAAAAGGAACAAGGGCATCAATGGCAATTGCTACAAGCATACTTATAAAAGCCGTGACCCAGTTGTCACCATTGAAAGCAGACGCAAAAGTATGGCTGATTTTTCCAATTTCCTGGTTTTCGAATTCAGCTGGCACATAGGAAAACTGAGCTGCACCCAGAAAATTTTTTGTCTTTTCTCCAATATTATTAATGGCATCTACTGTTTTAAAAATAGCATCCTGACCCATTGAAGAAATATTCTGTGGTTTTAAGGCAGTCATGATAATCGCATCAAGTGTATCTTTTTGAACAGTCATATCTGCAATCATCTGGTCAGCAGTTTTTTTACGGCTATTGGCCATTCGGGCCGTTAAAATATGGTCAATATTAGCAGTATAGCTACCAGCTAACTGTACCGGACTACCACTAAAGACAGTTAGCTTCTGACCCAGGTTATTCTCAATAGCCATAATAATTTCTTTTGCCCTTGTTCCCAGACCTGAATTTGCAGGATCTTTGATCTGCATCAATAACTGACCCTTTAATTCCTGAACCTTACTTTGAAGATGTGCGGCCGAAGTATCGGCCTTGCCTAATGCAGTGATGGCTGCGGTACTGATAGCGGTAAGCTGCTGACGGTGTTTTTCCAGTTCATTCTTAAAAAGTTCTTCCCGGTTGTAGCGACTATAAATGGCATTGAAATTTCCAAAAAAACAAAAAACAGCACAAGCGATATAACCAATCAGGGGGCCCATCGCATTTTGGCCTTTCAGTTTGCGTTTGCGCATTTCGAGGCTCAGAAAAAGCATCATAAGTCCAATGGCTAACGAGAAAACCCATGCCAGTTCTTTCCCGAACATGAGTTGATAGCCCCGGGCTGTTTGCCAGATACTGATACTGAGAAACACAAACGTTAAGACCAGGAACATACCTGACCCATTTGGTGCCTGCTGCTGTTGATTCTTACGTGCGATCATAAATTATTTATAGAAACCATTTATTTTCAAAACCTGATACTTTACCTAAAGATATAAAATACCCGTAAAAACAGCTACACATTGGTACAGACTTTACCTGGCTTTAATTACTCAGGGTTTATAGGTTGAGTACCATGTTCCATTTGCCGTTAACTGACCACTACCATCAATCAGGGCAGATGACCATAGGTCTGCCCAGGTAACTGAACCAGAAAACCAGGAGTATCTTTTTACATAGGGTAAAGCTTCAAGCTTGGGTAAAAGCCGCTGCATAAATGCGAGTACCTGGGCAGGTGTATATCGGTTATTTGAGGTTGTGGTTGCACTAAAATCTGCTGTAGCAAATTCTGTAATCCAGATTGGCAGATGATATTTACTGTAAAGATCCTGAAGAACCTGTATAAAACTAGCTTCATCGAGACCCACATACATATGCACGCAGATAAAATCGACGCGTCTATGCTGGGCAATTGCTGCATCCATAAAATCATACATCCATTGACGTGTCGGCCATGATGTTGCAGGACTACCAAGGGGCAGACCAATGCTTTCTAATTGCGGCCAAAGTGTCAGAGCAGCCTGAACCGTCATATTTGCCTGACCTGGCATATCAGGTTCATTGAAACCCAGAATATAATGAGCAGTGCCATTACTTTTCATTTGCTTTACAGCGGCAATATTATCAAGGTTAACATTACCTGAACCCCAAAACATGGGTACAAATTCAATATTACCAATACCGGTTTGTGAGGGCATTGTCGTACCCCAGGTATAGAACCAGTTGCTTTTTAGATTGACAATATTCGAAGACCATATCCCATTGGTACTATTGGTACTGAAAGCACTTCCTCTTTTTGCCGAGGTATCTGCTGCAAACCCAGGAAGAGGTGCAGGATGAAGTGTAATGGGCAAAACCACGGGTTTTTTACTGCACCCAGCCAAACATAAAGTAATTGCTACAAATAAAGTTTTATAGTTTTTCATTGATAAAGAGTCTATGAATAATTCCTCAATGAATATGTATACGAAAATTTTCTTCTGTTGTTACTCATGCCGTTGGCTTCATTAATTAGTTGTAAGACAAGGTAGAATCAATTGTCAAAGGATGATTATGGGGCCGTGAGGTAGAGTAATTCAATTAACTGTCAGAGTCAGGTTTAAGATTTTACTAGTTCTGAGCCTTGTCTGCTTGCATAATTCAGCATTCGTAGCCAGTGATTTACCATAAGAAGGAATCATTTGATGCAACTTCTCCTGTCTTTCGGGAGCTATTGACTTTAAGTCGGCAACGCTCTAATAATTCAAGCATTATTGATACTGAGGTTGAGGCTCCCGGCGAAGCACCCAGTAATGCTGCAATAGTTTTATCCTCAGAAATTACGACTTTTGTGCCAAATTCAAGTATTCCACCTTTCTCAGAATCTTTCTTTATCACCTGCACCCGTTGCCCTGCCATTTCAAGAGCCCAATCTTGCATCTGTGCGTCCGGATAATATTCTCTAAGTGCTTTTAACCGATCTTCCGGAGACTGACTGGCCTGGTTGATCAGGTATTTCGTGAGCGGAATATTATCAAGCCCGGCGCTCAGCATTGGCAGAATATTATTTGTCTTGATTGAAAGAGGTAAGTCTAGAAATGATCCATTTTTGAGAAATTTTGTTGAAAACCCTGCATAAGGGCCAAAAAGTAATGCCTTTTCCCCATTTATTGTTCTGGTATCAAGATGTGGCACTGACATAGGTGGGGAACCTACCGAGGCTTTGCCATAGACTTTGGCCGAATGGGCTGCAATTATTTCTTCTTTCATACATTTTAGCCACTGCCCACTTACCGGAAAGCCTCCAAAACCTTTACTCTCTGGGATCCCAGATTTTTCAAGTAAGGGTAATAAACCTCCTCCAGCATTTATAAAGACAAATTTTGAGCGTATTGTCTTATTTTTTTAGCTGCCAGATCCCTTGAACAATAATATTAACTAATTCGACATTACCTGATTTTTTTATTAAACAGCCTGATATGCAGATATAGATCAGTCAATTTTTCAATTTTTGGTTATATCTTAACATTCCTAAAGTTTTTAATCCGTTTTTACACTTATGAAGAAAATATCACTTTTTTTTGCCATATTCTTCTGCTCGTTTTTACAGGGTTCAGCCCAAACCGTCATTATAAAAAGAGATACAGTTATTGAAAAAATGGTTGCCGAAGTTTCACCAGAACGAATAAAGGTAATTATTGAAAAACTGACAGGTTTTAAGACCAGGCAGACATTAAGCGATACAGTTAGCAAGGTTAGTGGCATAGGTGCTGCCCGTTCATGGATCAAGAGCCAGTATGAGCAATTTGCTGCTACTTCAAATGGCAGGATGACTGTAGCCTACGATAGCTTTATACAGCCTGCAGACAAACAGCGGGTCAGCAAACCTACGGTCATGAAAAATGTACTGGCTGTATTAAAGGGAACAGACCCAAAAGACAAAAGAATTTATATCGTTTCGGGCCATTATGATTCCCGGGCATCAGATGTAAACGATAATACTTCAATGGCTCCGGGGGCGGTTGATGATGCTTCAGGAACTGCTGTTTCAATGGAACTTGCCAGGGTTATGGCAAGGCATCCATTTTTAGCAACTATCATTTTTGTGGCTATGGTTGGTGAAGAGCAGGGTTTATTTGGTGCTGAAAATTTAGCCAAAAGGGCTCTCAATGAGGGTTGGCAGATTGATGGAATGATCACTAATGATATAGTCGGTAATACTTATGGCCAGGAAACAGGCCTGAAAGACAATCGTAGTGTTCGGGTTTTCAGTGAAGGAGTGCCTGCTCATGAAACAGCAAGCCAGGCCAGTAACCGCTCTTCAACAGGAGGAGAGAATGATAGCCCGGCCCGTGAATTTGCCCGGTATATGAAAGAAGTTGGAGAGCGATATGTTGACCAGCTTGATGTCAGACTAATTTACCGCCGTGACCGCTATTTACGTGGAGGTGATCATCTTCCGTTTGCTGAACGCGGTTTCACAGCAGTTAGAGTTACTGAAATGAATGAAGACTTTCGCCACCAGCATCAAAATGTTCGTGCTGAAAATGGGGTTCGCTATGGTGATCTTCCAGAATTTACCGATTATGATTATATACAAAAAGTGGCTAGAATGAATCTTGCAACACTTGCAGGACTTGCTACAGCACCAGCAGCGCCTCAACATGTAAAAATACTTACAGCTGAACTAACAAACAGAACAAACCTGACCTGGGACGCACCTGAAGGTATAAAACCAACTGCATATTATGTATTGATACGTGAAACAACAAGCCCGGTCTGGGAAAGAAAAATCGCTGTAAAAGAAACTCATCTGGTTCTTGACTATTCAAAAGACAATTATTTTTTCGCCGTTCAATCTATCGATGGCAATGGGAATGAAAGTCTGGCTATAATACCTACACCTGCACGCTAATCTAGTGGGTGATACCCAGGCAAGGCAATGGTAAATAGTATGCTCCCTGGAGTATGATAAGCATTACCTACTTCAAAGGCCTATACGGTTTGAAAAAGATGCCTCAAGGCTGATCAACAGGCCAAGACTGAAGGCATTAAAACTAATGTAAACAAGGGTTTGCTGCTAAATGCCAACGGCTGTAATACTCCTGTTGTATCCTGATAATAAACTTTTTACATTAAAAAAGCCATCTATCTGGGGTTTAACGTTTTGATGGCATGAAAGTAGCTTTTTCAAATTAACCAAAAACACAAAACATGGAAGAGTCAAATAAATTTATTGTCGACAACCTTAGTCATTTATTGAATATTGCACGTGATGGAGAGAAAGGTTATGAGAAGGCAGCTGAAAATGCAAAAGATGCTGATTTGAAAACCATCTTTCAACGGTATGCCAGCCAGCGCAAAGAATATGCAGGTGAACTACAAGACCTGATAAGATCAATGGGTGGTGAAGCTACCCAGGATGGTGACGTTGCAGGTGCCCTGCATAGAACTTGGCTCGATATCAAAGAAAGTCTGAGCGGACATGACAGGCACACACTTCTTACTTCTTGCGAAAGCGGGGAGGATGCAGCAAAAGAAGCCTATACAACATTTTTTGCTGACACCTTTGAATACCGCGGTGGTGGTTCAACATTAAGTCCTTTCACAGTTACAGGTGGCACAAATCGTAATTATGAGAGTACAGGACTTGACACAGGAAATGGCTCAGATACCAGTAGTGAAGGGTATGGTAATTCAGGATCGGCAGACAGAAGAACATATTCTGATAATATTGAACCTAATTACGGTAACAGCTCTGATTCAGAATCTTATACATTTAAAAGGGCAAGTAGTACCACAATGAGCGATATGGATATGGATGCCAACCGTACGGGTAATGAGATGAGTCCGAATACAAATATGCCTGTTGAAGGATCAAGCCTGGCCCAGAAAAAGTCAGAATTAAACGATCCGGAAACTGAATTGAGTCATAGAATTTATAATACTGTACGAATGCAACTCGAAGGTATTGGTCGTGCTCATGATATGATAAAAACTTTAAGAGATCATTCAGCTTAACATTTATTTTGTCCGCAAATACGATAGCCGCTCAGATTTAATCCCAGCTGCAAAAAACGAAAGCCGCTCAGAACTAATCAGAGCGGCTTTTATCTAACCAAAAAAGCTTGAATAGTACAAGCTATCTAATTCAGGTAAGACCAGGACAGGGCAATTATACAGATGTCATTTCTAGTGACTTATGCTTTTCAATTTTAATTTTAATGTTTTTAGCAGCAGGCATATTAGCCATTCTAACGACATTATTAATTGAAAGTAATACGTTTGTTTCAGGAAAATATGTGACAGCGTTACGCTCAGGTACAGGATAAGAAACCACCACAAATAATCTGGCTACCCGCTCAATACCGTCATCAAAATTATAAAGGTCAACTTTTTCACGTTCAGCAAATCCAGCCTTATCCATGTCTTTTTGGTTCATGAAAACTACCCGTCTTTCATTCTTTATACCACGGTAACGATCATCCAAACCATAAATGGTTGTATTGAACTGATCATGCGTACGGGTTGAAGCCATCAGGTATTCACCTTCTGCCAGTTTATTTACAGGCAGGGGAGTAATAGTAAAAGGTGCCTTATCAATAAATTTGTCAGTCAGAAACTTTCCATCTCTGGCAGCATTTGGTAAATAGAATCCCTCTTTCCCACGAATACGTTCATTGTAGTTTTCAAAACCTGGAATGCATTTCTCGATAAGATCTCTTATATCATCGTAGTTATAGGCATAACGATCCCAATCGACCACAGAACGACTACCCAGTGTTGCTATTGCCATACGACAGACAATTTGTGTTTCATTAACCAGTTTATCTGAAACAGGCCTTAAAATTCCCTTAGATGATTGAATCACACCCATCGAATTTTCTGTACTTATAAACTGGTTAACATTATTAACCATGTCTTTATCACTGCGAGCAAGCGTTGGTAGAATCAATGCTTCCTGACCAGTTACCAGATGACTACGATTCAGTTTGGTAGAAACCTGTACAGTAAGCCTGAGTCTTCTGATAGCTTCTGCAGTCAGGGTTGTGTCAGGCGTTGCAGAAAGAAAATTACCCCCCATGGCAAACATCACCTTAACCTTACCCGCATGCATAGCCTTTATAGAATTTACCACATCATACCCATGATTACGAGGTGGTTCAAATTTAAAAACCTCTTTTATCTTATCAAGTTGTGCAACAGTAGGCTTTTCATGGATCATCATAGTTCGGTTACCCTGAACGTTGCTATGTCCGCGTACAGGACAAATACCTGAACCTTGTTTACCAATACTTCCCTTCATCAGACAGATGTTGACGATTTCCCTGATCATATCAACCCCGTTTGGCTGCTGGGTTAAACCCATGCCCCAACAAAAAATGATTCGGGTATTGGTTGCCAGCAAATCTGCTGCCTGTCTGATATCGAGCAGTGCAACACCTGAATCTTTGGCAAGATTGTTCAAGTCATAACCTGCAAACTGCCTGGTAAATTCATCAAATCCTATAGTGTCTTTTGCAATAAAAGCATTGTCAAGCACCTTACCTGGACTAGCTGCTTCAGCCTCAAGTAACAGCTTTTCAAATGCTTTTAACAGGGCCATATCCCCGTTTATTTTTACCGGTAAGTAGAGATCAGCCATTTGCTCTGCTTTACCCAAAACACCTTTAATTTCCTGTGGGTTTTTAAAAGCCATCAAACCTGCCTCAGGTAGGGGATTGATTGCAATAATTTTTGCCCCGCTCTGTTTGCCTTTTTCAAGCGCTGACATCATCCGCGGAGCATTGGTACCTGGATTTTGACCGATAATAACAATCAGGTCAGTATCATAAAAATCGTCAAGCTTAACTGTCCCTTTACCAATACCGATAACTGGCTTTAAGGCTGACCCTGATGTTTCATGGCACATATTTGAACAGTCAGGCATATTATTCGTACCAAATTCTTTGGCAAATAGTTGGTACAAAAATGAAGTTTCATTACTTGTACGACCCGATGTATAAAAAGTAGCCTCATCTGGTGTTTCCAGAGCATTTAAATGAGTACCAATTTTAATAAAGGCATCATCCCAACTGATAGGCTGATAATGACTCCCGCCTTTCGGCAAATACATAGGTTCAGTTATACGGCCTTTTTTTCCAATTTCATAGTCGGTTAATTTGGCAAGATCAACTACAGAATTTTGAGCAAAAAATGCGGGTGTAACCGTTTTTGTTGTTGCCTCTTCAGCCAGGGCTTTAGCCCCATTTTCACAATATTCACCTACTGGAGAACGATCATGATCAGGATCAGGCCATGCACAGCTAGAACAGTCAAACCCTCCTTTCTGGTTCATTATAAACAAAGCACCAGTTCCCCTTAATGGAATTCCCTCTTCAATTATGTCACTTAGAGCTGCAACCACTGCAGGAACCCCAGCAGCCCATTTTTTTGGACCAGTAGCGGTTAAATTCAATAATCTTTCAGGATTTTCTGCCGATGGTAAACTTTTATCAGATTCCATTATACTGCTATTTAGTTGTGTTCAGTGAATGTGGATTGGGGTAATTGTCACTTTGGTCTTCTTCGATATTGTCAAGGCAGGTAAAATCTTTCTCGACAAGTAGAAATAATTCACCATGGGTATTTTGGAAACCCACTTTATCGGTATGAATGATCTCAGCGATCATATCTGCTGGCATAAACAAGGTAATTCTATTTTCAATAAAATCGGCAGCAAGCATTGATTTATCAGTCTTTTTTAACGAGTAAATCAAAGTCTTGCCTGCAAACTTTGTGTGTTCCTCAAGTTCTCCTTTTTCTTCAAGGATAGACATATCGCCCTTGGTCAGGCGGTATCTGAGCGAGTTCCCTTTGATTCTAATTTTCATAAGGTGAAATTATTATGCGATTTGCCATCGTGTAAATGTTGAAACGGGAATCACGCAAAAATCCGATTAAAGTTATCCCAAATTCATTTGCAAGTTGTACTGCCAGACTTGAAGGTGCTCCAACAGCCGCAATTATGCTGATACCTGCCATGGCAGCTTTCTGAACCAGCTCAAAACTTGCTCTACCACTCAGTAATAAAATAGATTTGTCAAGTGGAAGTAAATCAGTGTTTAGGGCATAACCTATTAATTTATCAAGCGCATTATGACGGCCTACATCTTCACGTACCTGTATTAATTCGCCTTCTTCGCTAAAAAGAGCGCAAGCGTGCAGACCTCCCGTGGCTTCAAATACTCTTTGATGCGCTCTGAGCCTGACTGGCAAATCGATTAAAAGTTGCTGGTCAACTGAGAGTGTATTCTCTCTGTCTATCTCGAATGAACTTGTCGTTTTTATAGCCTCAATTGATCCTTTACCACAAACACCACAGCTTGAAGTAGTATAGAAGTTTCGTTCAACATGCTGCAATTTTGGAAACAGGCCATCAGCAAGTTCAACCTGAATACTATTCTGCTGATTACTTGCACAGGGTTTGATCTGATAGGCAATTGTAGCAAGCTCAGATTTACTACTGATGATACCCTCAGTAAACAAAAAGCCGACCGCCAATTCGCCATCATTACCCGGTGTACGCATGGTTACAGAGATGTTTTTACGCACCCGGCTAATTCTATACCCATAAGCCAGGCTTATTTCGAGTGGTTCCTCTATTGCAAGATGATCTGAAGCATGGCAGGAAACATTATCCACAACCCGGGTAATAGGAATCTTTAATATCGCAGGCTCTTTAATCATAAACAAAAATAATTGATTGGTTGCACGTTTATAAAAACTTCATTCTGAGTATTGTAAGACATAGCAGTTAATTTCCATGCCTTCTAAGAAAATTGAATTTCTATTAAATGTCTTATCAGGATTACACAAGTTAGGTTCAACTGTCTTTTATTTATCATGTTCCGGTTTAAATTTATTTTACCAATACAGCAAATAAGAGGCCTGATCATCCTGCAAATAAAAATATCACCTAAAAAGGACCGTCCTTTTTTTATTTTACGGTGTTGTAATAAAAAGTTTTTGTCTTCCTTTGCCTCATGAAACCAGAAAAACCTGCGATTGTTGCCCTTTTATTAGTTTGTTTTTTTTGGGGCACAACATATCTGGCTATGCGGGTTGGAGTTCAAACCTGCCCCCCATTTTTATTTTCTGCATTAAGAATGCTTTTCGCGTCAGCAATTATGGGTACTTACCTTATGTTCAACTGGCCTAAAACGAAAATAACAGGACGTATGATCTGGCTGAATGCACTTGCAGGTGTATTATTTTTTTGTTTTGGTGTAGGTATGGTCGGCTGGGCTGAAAAGCAAATTCCGTCGGGTCTGGCTGCACTGATTTGCTCATTACCGCCGGTATGGATCGTATTGATCAATGTCTTTTTTTACAGAATAGAGAAATTTAATGCGCTGATCATACTGGGTATTTTATTTGGCCTTGGAGGAATGGTGTTGGTTTTTCATGAACATCTCGGCGATTTGGTCAGACCAGAATATAGACTAGCCGTATTGGTTTGTGTGATGGGCAACTTCTCCTGGGTGCTGGCTACTTTGCTTATGAAAAAAGGTAGGCCCTCTGAGTTCCCTATTTTCAATGCAGGTTCGCAGATGCTTGCCGGCGGGTTGGCCCTAATGTTCTTACATTGGGGTTTTGAAGGTGGGCAACCTGTAATATGGGCAACTAATACAGTTCTGGCACTGGTATATCTTGTACTTTTTGGTTCAGTGATTGCTTTTGCTGCCTATCTGTATGCCCTGGCCAAATTACCGGTGACCCTAGTATCATTACATACCTATGCAAATGTGTTCGTGGCGATTGCTTTTGGTGCAATTTTGCTGCATGAACAGCTTAATATGACTATCATGATTGCTGTAGGTGTAACAATGGGCGGTATTTATCTGGTAAATAAAGGATTGAAAAATAATAGAAAGAAAGAAGAGATAACCGGATTGGCGCCTGCTATTGTATTAGATTAATTTTAATGGAAAAAGTTTCCCTTTCAGACATCCGCAAAGAACTTTCTTTTGCAAATAAGGAAGAGCTTGTCAGCATTTGCCTTCGCATGGCAAGGCTGAAAAAAGAAAATAAAGAGCATCTTGCCTACCTGCTGTTTTCAAAAGATGAGACAATGTTTATTGCCGAAATTAATCAGGAGGTTACATTGGCCATGCATGATCTCAGAAATATAAATACGTTTCAGGCTAAAAAAGTATTACAAAAAACGTTGAGAACGATTACAAAAAATAAAAAGTTTTGCCTGTCAAAGGTCTATGAGATGGAAGTCATGCTTCATTTTGTCAGGGAAATGGAGCAGAAGAAAGTACCTTATTCTTCATCTTCTTACCTGTTTCAGTTCTACGCCAAGCAGGTCATCAAACTTGGTAAGATATTACCTGGTCTTGATGAAGATCTTCAGACTGATTACCAATCTGAAGTTGAAGAGTTATGTGCCAGGATTTCTTTTTAGCCTTGAGTCTAATTTGGATAGTTAGGTGCCCGGTTTTCTTTTTAAGCAGGCAAGAATCGAAAAGCAGGCGCTAATCAATACCCCCATTTTTTCATGACAGAAAGGTCAACTTTTGCTGATGCAAGAGGTGTTTTTCCCTGATATGATTCCTGTTCAATGATAAAATGCTTTGTGACGCCTATTTTTCGTCCAATATCGGCAATCTGCCGGGTCTTCATCAATCCAGCCCCGATCACAGTACTTTCGTAGCCATCCATATTATCAGCTTCCGAACTTTTAATTTCATCTTTTACGTGCATTAGTTCAAAACGACCAGGATATTTTTTGATCAGATCCTGGGCCTTACCACCGGCACCAAACATATTACCAATATCAATTTGCTGTGCTACCAATTTAGGGTCTGAATGCGTAAGAATAAGTTCATACATCGTAATTCCGTTAAACCGGGTATTAAATTCAAAATTATGGTTATGGTAGCCAAACTTTATACCCGAACGGTTACAGAGTTCTCCATTTTTATTAAAAACATCCATATATGCAATCAGTGCATCAGCTGATTTCCTGTATTGGTCGTCAAGCCAGGGACTGATCACAAACTGCTGCCCTACTATGGCCGCATCTTCAATTGTTTGCTTCCATTCATCGGTAAAATCTTTTGTTGATTCGTTATAATCTGTATACCCAAAGCGAGTATGCCCGCTATGCATTGAAAGCCCGAGGTCGGCCAGTATTTTCTTGAACTCTGCGGGAGAATAACCATAAAATTTTCGTCCGACATAATTGGCATGTTCAACATTCTTATAGCCCATTGCTGCAAGCTGTTTTAAAGTAGAAAGAGGATCTCTTTCCATATCGGCACGTACCGAATAAAGTTGAATTCCGGTTATAACCGGAGCGGGAAAATCAACTAAAGATTTACCCACCAAAGGCAAACTGGCAAGACCCATTACCGTGTATTTTACAAATCCTCTTCTTGACAATGACATAACTGAATATTAATGCAATGAATGAAGTTAATTATATTTGAAGATGAAAGAAAGAAATCTAATTATTATCGGCCAGAAAATTGGATTATTATTTAGCCTGATAATGTTACTGTTAGCGCTACTTTCATTTGTATATTACCTCAGCCATCATTTTCTTGCCCATCTGACGTATTGGTTTTTTAGTAACTGGCTACTCATACGCCTGATTGCAGCAGTATGCTACCTTGGCATAACTGGTTATATCAGTGGCGGTTATATAGCCAAAAGGCTATTCGTTCAGCAAGATGGCCTTGTACGCAGTGGATTGTTATGGGGAGTAATCATGCTAATTTCTTTTTTACTTTTTCTTCCCTTCTATATCATAATACACAGCATTACAGCCGGTACATATGGCATTGCCAGCTTTGAAATGAAACTTTACTTTAATTCAATTAGATCCTATTACCTCCCTTTGTCAGCCCCTTCTCTGCTTGCTGGTCTGTTTTTTAGCTGGCAACTAAAAATACAGGGCTCAAAAAACTCCTAAAAATTTATGAATCCTTATCAGAAATCAAGTCTTTTTAGTGGAAAACGCATACTCATAACTGCAGGACCAACAAGGGAAGCGCTTGATCCGGTACGTTATATTTCAAATCATTCGACTGGAAAAATGGGATATGCACTAGCTGAAGCTTTTTTACAATCAGGTGCCTTAGTCACTTTAATTTCAGGGCCGGTGAATCTTGTGCTTGCCCATGAGCATCTGAATCTTATCAAGGTTGAAAGTGCCAATGAAATGTTCAGACAATGCAGTCACTATTTTGACGAATGTGAAATTGCCTTATTCACAGCTGCTGTGGCTGATTATAGGCCAGAAATAACCCATCTGAGCAAAATTAAAAAAACTGATGATACCTTTAGCCTGAAAATGGTTAGAAATAGAGATATAGCAGTTGAATTCGGGAAAATAAAGAAGCCAGGCCAGTTCTCAATCGGTTTCGCACTTGAAAGTGATAATGAACTTGAAAACGCCCGGCTGAAATTAATTGAGAAAAACTTTGATCTGATCATTCTCAACTCAACCAATGATGCAGGTGCAACATTTGGTTTTGATACCAATAAAATCACCATCATTGACAAACTTGGTCGTGAACAGCATTTCGACCTGAAACTAAAATCAGTACTGGCTTTTGATATTCTTGACAGTGTAGCCGCCCAGCTCAAACTGGTTTAATTTAGTTTAATGCTGGTTAACAATGCCATTTTACTAATAAGCACCAAGATCTTTAACTGGCTATGTATATTCACAACACATTTACAATTACATTTTGCAGCACTGTACCGGAAGGCTGTAATCTGAGCGTAAGTATGGTGGTAAACAAGTTGCAGGTCTAGTCATTTAACCTGTTTTAAACACACGAAACAGCAGAATTTCATATTCATTTCTGGTAAAAAAATTCTTGTTAAAATCTTGTTGCATTCTTGACTAAATCTATAGACATTTGTATTGTGAACCTGAAGAAGATTTACGGTCACTGTAACATACGTGTACTTAGGTTTAACTGGCTTTAAGAGCTTGTTGAGCACTGGAAACTTATGTTACTGGCCTCTATCTTCCTTTATAAAATTCAGCTCATATTAAACCTATGCCTAAATCTCATCAACCCGCATCTTTTGCTCTCTTAGCCCGAAAAATCAGCACCCTTACAATTGAGGCTTCATTACGGCTTCTTTGTAAAGAATTTGAAGATGCAGTTAGTTTTTCTACCAGTTTTAGCAAAGAAGATCAGGCGATAAGCCATATAATTTTCTCGGGTAACCTGCGTATTTCTGTTTTTACGCTAGATACCGGTCGCCTCTTTCCTGAAACATATTCAGTCTGGCGGTCTACCAATGAGCGGTATCGAACTGCGATCAGGGCTTATTGCCCAGATGCGGCACAGCTTGAACCGTATATTTCAGTCAAAGGGCCTAATGCCTTTTATGATTCAGTTGAGAATAGAAAAGAATGTTGTTTTATAAGAAAGGTTGAGCCCTTGAAAAGAGCACTCAAGAATCAGCAAATTTGGATTACAGGCCTGAGAGCTGAGCATTCTCAATCACGTGAAGGTTTACAGCAGCTTGAATGGGATGAAAGTAATGGACTTGTGAAATATCATCCCTTACTTAACTATACCACCGGACAGGTTGATGATTTTATAAAAGAAAATAATATTCCATATAACCCATTGAATGATAAAGCCTTTGTGAGTATCGGCTGCGCCCCCTGCACCCGTGCGATTAGTCCGGGTGAAGATTTCAGAGCAGGTCGCTGGTGGTGGGAACAAAGCAACGGCAAAGAATGCGGACTGCATGTACATCAAGCCGAAACGCCCCTATTAACCATAAACTCGAAAGAAAGTAACCCGTTATGAAGCTGAATTACCAACTTGATTATCTCGATCATTTAGAGTCTGAATCAATTCACATCATGAGAGAGGTTGCAGGGCAATTTGAAAGGCCCGCTCTATTATTTAGTGGAGGAAAAGATTCAATTACCATGGTACATCTGGCATTAAAGGCCTTCAGACCAGGTAAATTTCCATTTCCACTGGTTCATATCGACACTGGTCATAATTTTCCTGAAGCACTGGCATATCGCGATAAACTTGCACTTGATCTGGGTGAAAAGCTCATTGTTCGTTATGTCGAAGATACTATGATACGACAGAAGCTCAGTGAACCCAAGGGTAAATTTGCCAGCAGAAATGCGCTTCAGACGTTCACCTTGCTTGAAACTATCGAAGAATTTGGTTTTGACTGCTGCATTGGGGGTGCCCGCCGTGATGAAGAAAAAGCTCGAGCCAAAGAACGCATATTTTCTGTTCGTGATGAGTTTGGGCAATGGGATCCTAAACTTCAAAGACCAGAACTCTGGAATGTCTATAATGGCAGAATTCATAAAGGTGAAAATGTACGGGTCTTTCCTATCAGCAACTGGACAGAGCTCGATGTCTGGAATTATATCAGACGGGAAAAAATCGAATTACCGGCTATCTATTTTGCCCATCACCGTGAAGTGCTGGAGTATGATGGGCAGCTGATTGCTAATTCCCCTTTTATACGAATTGATGCCGGAGAAAAACTTATGAACCGTCAGGTGAGATACAGAACTGTTGGTGATATGAGCTGTACCGCAGCTGTTGAATCTAGTGCTTCAACCCTTGATGATATCATTCATGAAATAACAGTTTCCCGAATTTCTGAACGCGGTGAAACACGAATCGATGACCGGGTTTCAGAAGCTGCGATGGAAGACCGCAAGAAAAACGGATATTTTTAAGAACTAGAAAATTATGGATTTACTTCGATTTATAACTGCGGGCAGTGTAGATGATGGCAAAAGTACACTGATCGGCCGTTTACTTTATGATAGCAAAAATATAATGGTAGACCAGCTGGAAGCAATTGAAAAACAAAGTAAAAATAAAGCTGCAGGAGAAATTGACTTAGCCTTACTGACTGATGGGCTAAGAGCTGAAAGAGAACAGGGAATCACCATTGATGTGGCTTATAAATACTTTAATACTCCTACCCGAAAGTTCATTATTGCAGATGCTCCAGGTCATATTCAATATACCCGCAATATGGTGACAGGAGCCTCTAGTGCCAACCTGATTATCATTTTGGTAGACGCCAGAAATGGTGTGGCTGAACAAACCCGACGGCATTCAATCATTGCTTCACTGCTTCAGATACCCCATATCATTGTTGCTATCAATAAAATGGATCTGGTATCAAATTCACCCGACGTGTATAATGATATCGTGATCGAGTACGCAGCAGTAGCCAAGCGACTAAATTTAAAAGACGTACGTTTTATTCCGATCAGCGCATTGAATGGTGATAATATTGTTGACCGTTCAAGTGCATTTAGCTGGTATGAAGGAGAAACTTTACTTGAAATGCTCGAAAATGTAGCTGTGGCCAAAGATATTAATCTTGAAGTCAGTCGCCTGCCCGTGCAGTATATCATAAGGCCCCAGTCTGAAGATTTACATGATTACAGGGGGTATGCAGGTAAAATCATCAGTGGAAAATACCGCAAAGGCGACGAAATAAAAGTTTTACCGTCTGGCCAAAGAAGCAGGATCAGTAGCATTGAAATTGCTGGTCATCAGGTCGAAGAAGCATTTGCTCCGCAAAATGTTATTATCAACCTAACTGATGATCTTGATATCAGCCGGGGCGATGTGCTTGTCAAACCAGAAAACACAGGGCGTATAGAGCAGGAGTTTGAAAGCCTCGCCTGCTGGATGGATTTCAAACCCCTTGTTGCCGGAAATAAATATATTCTACAACTGCATAGCCGACAGGTAAAATGTATTGTTAAGTCAATTGATTACCGTCTTGATGTTAATACGCTTGAAAGAATTAAACATCCTGCCAAGGCCAGTTTGAATGATATCGTCAGCATAACTTTAAAAACAGCCAGCCCCCTGCCTTTTGATTCATATTCTGAGCTGAGAGCAAACGGTGGTGCCATACTTATCGATGAGAGTAGTTACCTGACAGTGGGAGCCTGTATGCTTCAGTAGTTCATAGACAATTAATACACACCGATGTATAGTTTGACATTAAAAGGTATAGTCATTTTTGCTGGTGCCGGTTCAGGTGACCCAGACTTATTAACCATTAAAGCATCGCGCGCGCTATCAGGTGCTGATATAATTATTGCTGACAGGCTGGTTGCAGAACGTATTTTATCAGACTGGGCGAATCCAGAGGCAACCATCATTCATGTTGGGAAACAATCAGGAAAAAAAGAGTCTATGCCCCAGAGTGCCATCACTAAGTTGCTGGTTGACTATGCCCTGGCTGGTAAACGGGTGGTGCGCCTGAAAGGCGGAGATGTTTCGATTTTTTCGAATATTTATGATGAGCTGATGGCATTGGTTGAAAATGAAATCACTTATGAGATTATCCCTGGGATATCATCAGCTTCAGGTGCTGCTGCCTATGCAGGTATACCTCTGACGGCTAGAAATCATGCAACAGCTATCAGGTTTCTGACAGGTTATGATCCTGGTAAATTAAATGACACGAAGTGGAAAGAACTGGCAGAAAGTGATGATACACTTGTCTGGTTTATGTCTAGTGATGTAATCAATATTCTGACAAAAAACCTGACGACTTCCGGTATACATCGTGACGTTCATATCGCAGTCATAGAACAGGCCAGTACGCCCGATCAACAAACAAGTTGTTGCAATATATACGATTATGAAGGCCTGTATGCAAACAAGATTTATGCTTCTCCAAGCTTGATAATTATTGGTAAAGTAGCTGCTTTGCATACAAGATTTGCCTGGTTTAATGAGCCTACCGAGACTGGATTTTTCTTTAAAGAACTCGGTAAAAGTGATTTAATCCCCCCTTTAAACAGCCTGAATAGAAAAGCATGTTAACAGAAGATAAATTAAGGCAGGTACAGCAGCTTGTAGCTGATTTTAGTGCCAGCCAATTGATATGGCTAAGTGGTTACCTGAGTGGTATCGCTGAAAAAGATGCATTGCCCCTACTTTCCCAATACCAGGAAGATGTATTGCCCCAGGTAGTTTCTGAATTGAAGCTCACCATTGCCTATGGTACCGAAAGTGGAAACTCAAAAAAAGTAGCAACAAATTTTGCCAAACAGGCCAAGGGTTTAGGAATACAGACGAAACTGATTAATCTGGCACAGTACAGGCTAAATGATCTTTTAAAGGAAGAATATTTCATTAGCGTGATAAGTACCCAGGGGGAAGGAGAACCCCCTGAATCAGCCAAAAAATTCTATGATTATGTTGAGGCTAATACCAGCATACTTAATACCCTCAAATTCGGTGTCCTGGCATTGGGAGATACGTCATACCCCTTGTTTTGTAAAGCTGGGGAAGATATTGATTTATGGCTTAACAGGCAGGGAGCAACAAGACTGGTTGCCTTGCAACGCTGTGACCTTGATTACGATGAAGTTGCTGAAGCTTGGTTCAAGAATGTACTCGACCTATTGAATATTGCACAGCCGGTAAAGCATAGCCTGTTACCTGAAATAAAAAAAACTGCTGGCAAGATTATTTATGAAGGAACACTACTTACGAATAATAATCTAAACGACAGGGGTTCGTCAAAGAGAACCCACCATATAGAAATACTATCAGAAAATGTTAATTATCAGCCAGGCGATTCACTCGGCATAGTGCCTGAAAATCCAGAAAAGACAGTTAATGCTATCTTACAGCTGCAACTCTTGAACCCAGGTAAAATAATTACCAGAGGTGATGAAAGTCAACCCTTGAATGTATGGCTGAAAAAGAAATTAAACATCGTTTATCTGTCAGAACGGATCATTAAGAAATATGCATTACTTACAGGTCAGGATATTCCTGATACCCGTATGGGGCTACTCGATCTGCTGAAAATTTATCCTGTCAATGATGCAGTACAGTTTGAAGGAGTAATTCAATTGCTGGATCTGATCACCCCGCGTTTATATTCAATTTCCTCATCTCCAGTACTTCATGAAAATGAAGTTCACCTTACTGTTGCCCTCGAAAAATTCACTACCAATCATGAGCTGCTACATGGTCTATGCTCAGATCACTTAATAAATCTGGAAGTCGGCAGTATCCTAAAATTCTACATTCACAAAAATCGTATTTTCAAGCTACCTGCCGATGATATTGATATCATTATGATCGGCCCTGGAACAGGCATTGCCCCTTTCAGGTCATTTCTGGCTGAGCGTGAAGCAAGAAATGCGACAGGCAAAAACTGGTTATTTTTTGGAGACCAGCATTTCACTACAGATTTTTTGTATCAGACAGAAATTCAGGACTGGCATCAAACCGGACTTCTTACGTGTGTAAATCTGGCGTTTTCAAGAGACCAAAAGGAAAAGATATATGTGCAACACCGCATGTTTGATCATGGAGCAGAACTTTATGAATGGATTGTCAGAGGCGCTGTTATCTATTTATGTGGGTCTAAAGATCCTATGGGAATTGATGTCGAACATACCCTGATGCAAATCTCAGCTATATTTGGGAATCAGATAAATCCAGAGGCCTGGCTTGAAAACTTATCAGAAAGTGGAAAGTATTTAAAAGACGTTTACTAGCATTTGAATAAATGAGTAATAAGAAAAATTTATCAGCAATTGAATTCATAAAGCAGGCTAGCGACAGTTTGCGTGGCAGTATTGTTAAAAGCCTGCAAGATGAACTCTCTGGTGCTATCCGGGAACCAGATCAGGCACTTATCAAGTTTCATGGTATGTACCAGCAGGACGACAGAGACAGGCGTGAAGAAAGGGCTGAAAAAAAACTTGAGAATCTCTATACTTTCATGATCAGGCTGCGCCTGCCAGGGGGGTTTCTGGCGCCAGGTCAATGGGTTGCCTTACATCATATTGCAGGCGAGCATTCAACCGGTACTATTAAAATAACAACCCGTCAAACTGTACAATTACATGGTTTATTTAAGTCACATATAAAACCAACTATTCAGGCTTTCAATGTGGCGGGTCTTGATTCAATCGCTACTTGCGGCGATGTAAATAGAAATGTGACCTGTACTTCTAATCCGGCTCAGTCAAAAGTTCATGCTGAAATATTTGCCTTCGCAGATAAAATAAGCAGACACCTTAAACCTAAATCCAGATCGTATTATGAAATTTGGCTTGACCAGGAAAAAATAAGTGATAAAAGTATTGAAGAAGATTCCTTATATGAAGATCGTTACCTGCCTAGAAAATTTAAAATAGGAATTGCCATTCCTCCAAATAATGATCTTGATATTTTCAGCAATGACCTTGGCCTGATTGCCATCATTGAGCAGGATAAATTAGTCGGATTTAATATTGCAATAGGCGGTGGCCTTTCTTCAACCCATGGTAATGCACTTACTTATGCCCGCCTTGGTTCTGTGATTGGATTTGTCAGTGGTGAAGAAAATATTCTGGCTGCTATTTATGCCATAATTGCAACTCAGAGAGATTATGGCAACCGCGCTGACCGAAAACTTGCCCGTCTTAAATATACAGTCGATACATACGGTCTTGATTTTTTTCTTGAAGAATTACATAAACGCACAGGCTTCGCCCTAACCCCTGCCCGCCCTTATTCATTTACTGAACGGGAAGATTATTATGGGTGGTTGCAAGATTATGCAGGTACCTGGCATTATACGCTATTTGTTGAAAATGGCAGGGTGAATGACGAAAATGGATTGCAGATTAAGTCAGCCATGTACGAAATTGCTCAAACTGGTAAATCAACTTTTAGATTCACAGGTAACCAGAATCTTATCATTTCTGATGTAAGTGAAGTAGATAAGCCCCAGGTTAATGCTATTCTTGAAGGCTATGGTTTACTGGCTCATACAAAAAACACGAGCCTGATCAGAAAGAATGCTATGGCCTGTGTTGCCCTGCCAACCTGCCCGCTGGCATTTGCCGAAGCACAGCGTTACCTTCCCTCTTTAATCAGCAAAATTGAACCATTGATTGTCAAATACGATTTACAGAATGAAGCAATCATTACCCGTATGACGGGATGCCCTAATGGTTGTGCCAGGCCTAATATGGCTGAAATCGGTTTTATTGGCGTATCCCCAGGGCGGTATAATCTACACCTTGGTGCTGATCATGCCGGAGAACGTCTGAATGCTGTTTACCGGGAAAGTTTAAATGAAGGAGAGATTCTAGCCGAGCTTGATGTTCTTTTCAAACTGTTCAGTAAAGAAAAGATGAAAAGAGAAAGTATTGGAGATTTTGCCCAGCGTAAAAAACTGGTATCCCTGAAGGCCGACTCTCGCATACACCTCCAGGTAAACCAAACCTGATTTAAAAGGTCAGGCATCTGAAATAAATTACTACTTTCGCATTTGTATATAAAACCTATAGACTTAATATTTTGATAAAGATTCCTACATTTTTAGTTGCGCTTAGCATCTTTCTTGTCACCAGTATTCAACCATCGGTAACCAACGCCAGTCAGCAAGCAAAGGCTGCATCACTTAACTTTAATTGCCTTATTGCGATCGATTCATTGCCAGTTGCAGGAAGCGTTGTAGCTGATACTGTAAAAAATGATTCTCTACCTGTGAGTGGCAACGGGGTAACTGGAAACATCATTTCTAACAGCCCTCTGGTTGAGAAAAAACAGGTAACTGAATTAAAAGGGTCATTATTTGATTCCCTCAGTTCAATCAATAGTTTGCAGGCAACCGTCAGTGTAAAGGGAAGATCAATTCGAACGGGTACTGATGAAAAAGGAAACTTTATTTTGAAAAACCCTGGGAGGCTGCCCTTAACTCTCATTATAACTGCTTTAGGTTATAAGACGAGTCAATATCAGGTAACTGCAGCCAATTCTGACCATCTGCATATTGCTCTTGAATCACAGAGTATCATTACCAGCCAGGTTGTTGTGAGTGCTTCAAGAGTTGCTGAAAGTATATTAACATCACCCGTTACCATCGAAAAACTAAGTATTAAAAATATTCGGGAGAGCCCGGCGGCAAATTTCTATGATGCAATTGAGGGCGTTAAGGGTGTGCAGATGATTACCCTTGGACTTGGATATAAGGTGCCAAATACACGTGGATTTGCTGGAACTACAAATTCACGGTTTCTGCAAATGGTTGATGGGGTTGATGTAATCTCGCCTGGCATAGGTGCCCCGATTGCCAATCTTATTGGCCCAACTGAACTTGATATTGAAAGTATTGAACTGATACCAGGGGCTGCTTCAGCACTATATGGTCTGAATGCTGTAAATGGAATTTCAAATTTAAAAACCAAATCAGCCTTTAAGTATCAGGGTATAAGCGTCTATGAAAAAATTGGTATCAATCATGTAAATGATAAAGATCATTCGCCTACACCGTATAATGAAGTTGCCATCAGATATGCACAAGCAATTGGTAAACGCTTTGCCTTTAAACTAAACGGTTCTTTTTCAAAGGGTACCGACTGGATTGCAAATAACCAGCAGGATCAATATTTTTTAACAGGAAATAAAACCAACGCAGGTCTGGCCATTAATCCGGCTGCTGATCTGATCAATAAATATGGTGACGAGTATAATAGTGATATGAAAACCATCACCCTGGGCGGCAAAAAGTATGATGTATCTAGAACCGGGTATTTTGAGAAAGACCTGACAGATTATTCGATCCATAACTTTAAAGCTGATGCAGCTCTTGAATACAAATTAAATAAGTCAACAGAAATTATTTATTCTTACCGTATTGGTAATGGGAGCACACTCTACCAGCGAGGCAACAGGGTTAGGCTTGACGGTGAGCAGATACAGCAGCATGTTCTTGATATTAAGGGTCAGGATTATGAGTTAAAAGCCTATGAGGAATCAGAAAATACAGGAACTAACTCGTATAATATGAGGGCTCTTGCTGAAAATCTTGATCTTGCCAGTAAAAAGCCAAGCCAGTGGTATGCTGACTATACGAAAGGGTTCAATACGGCAATAAAAAGTGGCAGTACGCTGACAGATGCTTTTACTCAGGCACGTACAGCTGCTGATTTAAACAGACTTCAACCAGGTACAGCCGCCTTCAAACAGGCTATGAACCAGATTATTCATATAAACAACTGGGATACAGTTGGAGCACAATACCTGCTGCATTCAAAATTTGTTCATGTCGACGGTCAGTATGACTGGTCAAGGTTGATTAAGAATGTAAAAATACTTACCGGCTTTAATTATAGAACATATATTGTAAGCCCTGATGGAGACAACTACGTAAATCCACAATCTTTTAATAATCTGTCAAAGGCAACTGCAGATTTCACCTACACAAATTATGGTGGTTTTATTTCAGCTAGCAAAACACTTTTTGATGAGAAGTTAAAGATAAATGCATCTTTCAGAGTCGATAAGTCTCAATATTTTAGCGTTAAATTTAATCCCAGGGTGGCCATAACTTTTTCACCTACAAGCCAGGATAATTTTAGAATTTCTTTTCAGAATGGGTACCGTTTCCCAACTCTATTCGAAGGATATGCTTATGTTAATAATGGGGGCGTAAAAAGATTGGGCGGTTTCGAAGTTATTTCCAAGCATTTGGGAGTTTTTGAGAACTCCTATATTAATGCCTCTGTTACAAGTTTTAAAAATTCTGTAAACAAGCTGATTAATGCTGGTCAAACCCAGGATCAGGCAATACAGCAAAGTAAAAATCTACTTGTAAAAAGCAATTATTCCTATCTGCAGCCTGAACATATTAACTCGTTTGAAATTGGTTATAAAGGTTTATGGCTCAATAATAAAGTTTTCGTTGACATAGATTATTATTTCAGTGCATACGATCACTTCATAGGGCAGCTTGATGTTACCCAGCCAGCAAGAGGGCAGATTGGAACAACAGACAGCACAGCTTATGCAGCCTATGCCGGGGGCAAACAGATTCATAAATATAAGATGTGGACCAACTCAACCAGCTTGGTCACCAATCAGGGTATTGAAGCAGGTATATCATATGAATTTTATAAAAAATTTAATATCAGGGCTAATGCAAGTTATGCCAAGCTCGTCAGTATCTCTGCAGTAGATGCCTTTACGCCTGCATTTAATACCCCGCCCCTGATTGTTAATCTTTCAGTAGGAAATAGCGAACTAGCCAAAAATTTGGGATTTACAGCCACTATGCATTATCAGGCTCCATTCTTCTGGAGTAGTCCACTTGCAGCAGGTAATGTTCCTGGGTATAAAAGTATCGATGCCCAGCTCACTTACCACCTACCAAAATTAAATTCAAGTTTAAAATTTGGTGCGACAGATTTAGCGAATAAAAGATATATCCAGTATCTTGGAGGACCGACACTTGGAGCTTTTTATTATGCCAGCATATTGGTTGATATACACACTAAAAACCACTAGGTATGCAGCATCAAAAAGGAGGCTATTCATCTTCGGTAAAAGTTCTTGAACCTTTTATCAGTCACGAAGATTTGCAAAAACCTACTGGAGGAAACCGATTATTCCCAGTTTTTTTAAAAACTGAAACACTCAGACTGGTTATTATTGGTGGGGGTGTTGTTGGGCTTGAAAAACTGAGGGCTGTATTAATGAATGCCCCGGCTACGCCGATAAAACTCATCAGTATTACTATCTGTGAAGAAATTAAAGAACTCGCCACCGAATATAAAAATCTTGAATTATTCGAGCGCCCCTACTCAATAGCTGATTTTGAGTTTTGTGACCTGATTATTGCTGCTGTAAATGATCAGCAGATGGCAACTACGATACGCGACGACGCTAAATTTGCAGGCCGCCTGGTGAATGTTGCTGATAACCCAGCTTTATGTGATTTCTACCTCTCTGCTGTAGTACAAAAAGGAGATTTAAAAATTGCCATTTCAACCAATGGTAAATCACCTACACTTGCAAAGCGTCTGAAAGAAATATTAGCTGACACCCTGCCAGTAGAGATCGACAGTCTGATGCATAATTTACAAACCTTACGATTAAGGCTTAGTGGAGATTTCAATTCTAAGGTTATCAGGTTAAATGAAATTACACGCATGCTGGTTGAGAATGATTCACCCCCTGAAAATTTAGCACCTAAGGTTAGTAATTCCAGGGAAATAACCTCAGGCAGACTTACTGGTGCACGAATTATTTCGTGGATCGGTATCGCCCTATTTTTCATGATTCTTGGAGCACTGGTTTTTCAGCTATCTGCAGTCAATATTTTTCTTGCCAGATTAGGAAATTTTGCTTCTCAGTTAAATGCTAAATTTTATTGGATGGTACTCACAGGCTTTGCCGCCCAAATTATAGCAGGTTCACTGGGAATGGGTTTTGGCGTAATCTGTACAACGATTCTTTTGTCACTTGGTATCAGCCTGCCAGCCATCAGCAGCAGTATACATACTGCTGAAACTTTTGCCAGCGGTGTCTCGGGTTACAGTCATTATAAATTTGGTAATGTGAATAAGAAATTATTCAAATCATTAATTTTACCAGGTGTAATAGGTGCCATTATAGGGGCGGTTATATTATCATTATATGGCGATAAATATGCAGCCTATATAAAACCCGTATTAGCTCTTTATACCCTTTTTTTAGGCCTAAAGATTCTGGGTAATGCCTTTCAGAAAAAGATAATCAAAAAAAAAGTAAAGAATATTCTGGTGCTGGCCGGAGCTGGAGGTTTCATTGATTCTTTTGGTGGCGGCGGCTGGGGGCCTCTTGTTACCAGTTCTTTCATAGCCCAGGGCC
Organism: bacterium; assembly: GCA_031363945.1. Taxonomy (GTDB): domain Bacteria; phylum Bacteroidota; class Bacteroidia; order Sphingobacteriales; family Sphingobacteriaceae; genus JANLVJ01. The sequence continues at coordinate 164,320 of JANLVJ010000065.1, forward strand.
GTAGCCCAAGGTTTGTAGTAGGCAGTGTCAGCCTGAGTAAGTTTTTTGTGAGTCTGGCAAGTGCCCTTACTTTCTTTAGCATGATGGGAATATCAAATTGGGAAGTAATTGTAGGACTTCTAATTGGTGGAATAACAGGTGCCCCGATATCAGCCAAACTAGCCGGATTAATTCCGACCAAATCAATGTTTATTGCAGTCGGAATACTCGTTATACTGTGCAGCCTTAGATTGCTTATTAAAAGTTTTTAATCTCTTAAAACTAAAGATGGTTGTGAATGATTTTTATGGCCTCTGCATCTTATTGTTGCAGGTATGAAGAATGATAAACCAGTTCTGTAGTAGCCAGCAATATTACCATTTACCAGCATAGTTAGAATCTCAATATCACATCGATTGCTGCTGTTGACTGGCTTCTTTTCGTTCCATTATCATAGGGTGTAATTCCTTTGGCATATGCATGTTCAAACCTAAGTTCAGGACGGATTCTTAACATTGGGGTGATATAATAGACATAACCTACAGTATGACTTGAGTAAGAAGTTGCGTAGCCTGTTCTATTACCCTGGGGGTCACCCAGATAATCGTTACGAATTGAGAGATAATCTTTGGGTGAGATTTTAACTTGAAAATAATTGACAAAACCTATGGCTTTAGACAGGCCAGGAATATAATTACCCGGACCTACACCTTCGTAGAAGGGTTTTGAAGGCCCGTTAATAACTGTACCTCCAACGAGTCCATCTTTCTGCCACATATAATAGGCTTCAGTCATCATATGCAGGGTTTTATTGAATCTAAGACCCCAGGTGGCGACTACCATCTGTAAGTTGTCATGATAGTCTTTTGCCTTACCAGCCCCCAATGAATTTATTCCACCATAAATAGAATTATTATTATCTCTTGAAACCCATCTTGCCATCAACAATCCATTCAGCGACGCTGATTTTACCCATGGAGCCATATCATTTCCGGCATGAAGACCAACCTCTAGCTGCCAATAAGTACCTAATTTAAAAGTCGATTGAACGCCAGTGAATGTATAAGGGTCAACTGTAAACATTAAAGAATGCGAATACAGGTAATTATCTGTTGCCCACTGTGCCTCAATATCTGCAGGAGAAATAAAGCGTCCGAATTTAAAAATCATCCCGTCTGCAACTTTCGGGAAATAAACCAGGCCGTAAACCTCAGCTGGGTCAAACCCATATTTCGCATTATGCTTTAAAAGTTGGTCACTAAAATAACCCTTTGATGTTGTATACCGGTAATCAGTACCAAATATCGTTGTTACCAGAAATCCAGCTGTTATATGATCCGTTTGAATGGTATTTGGTTGAATTTCAAACTTTAAACCAACCTGATCAAGCTGAACTGAATTTGGGATGATGTCATAAGATGTTGGGGCATTTGATTTCTTTGAAGTACTTAGATTAGCACCTGCATCTACCCATCCATAAATTCTAAACCTTGTTTTTATGAGCCCCAATGCTTTTTGTACTGGATAAATTGGAGCAGTGGCATCAACACCAATTAATGGGGCCCCGTCCCAGTCTCCTGTAGGAAATGGGGGTGAGTCAAGCGCAGGCGGAGTAGACCTTTTAATTACTCTGTGCCTGGTGCTATCGATGGCAGTATCACCTTTGATTACCCCTATTCCGGCTATACTTAGATGAGGCAGAATTGCTAAAAATGATATCGCAAAAAATGTACAAATACTTTTCATAACTATTTTTTTCTTAGGCTGAAAGCAACTATTAACATGCCAATTGAGTCAAATATTTATATCTAACTCATTATGAACGAGATAATATTTTAATGATTATTCGCTATAATTGCCATGCATTCAAAATGAATATCAGCAATATTCATTTTGAGTAGAAACCTTTAAATATCTGTTAGATGAGGTAAGGCTTCATAGTTATATAATCTGGTATTTGAATAGCATTAAAATAAGTGCTGGTCTAATACTTAAAACAAGATTCAGGAATATGAAATTTAAATTACAATCAGGTCAAATTACACCAGTACCCAAATTGATGTTGCTAAGTGCTGTTCTTATAGGAATTTGTTTTATTCAGACAACCTATGCATGCTGCATAGCTGATACAACCTGGATCACTAAGAGTAATAATTACACCAATAAACTAATTGCGGTTAACCTTAAATATTCGCCTGAATCAGGTTCTGCAGAAGGCCTGAGTCAGTATGACAAACTCATTTCAGATCCATCGGAGCAAACAGAATTAAAACGCCGCAGGGAAACTCAGGAAGTACTTGGTTTTATCAAAACTACCCTGAAAACTGAGGAGAACAAAAAAGTAAGAGAAGATTTGCAAATTCTTGAAAATTCAATCACCCTTGGTTTCAGACAGGAAGATTTTGCTTTGTCTCATAAAGTTCCATTTATTAATGCCAGCCAAGATGTTTTTCAGGGATTAAGAGTGTTACTCGATGATCAGACTGAGGCAGCAAGAAGACCAGCAGCACTTGAAAGACTAAAGAAATATACTGGTATTACTGTTGGTTTCATTCCCTATACCTTGCTTGTTGAAAAAAGAGTGGAAGGGCAGCTTAAAAAACCAGGTACGGTTTACCCTTCACATGAAGAAATTGAAACAGCATTAGAACGCGATCCAGCTTATTTAGATGGCATTGCGGCTCTTTTTACAAAATATAAACTTAAAGGATGGGAAGTTGATTTCTCTATTTTAAAGAAACAACTTACCAGCTATGATTCCTGGTTGAAAAAAACAATCTTACCAAATGCCAGAACTGATTTCAGACTCAGCAAGGAAGAGTATGCCTTGAATCTTGAAGGCTATGGAATAGATATATCAGCAAATGAACTTGCCCAGTTGGCACATACTGCTTTTACAGCTTATCAGCGAGAAATGTCAGTGCTTGCCGAAAGTATTGCCAGAAAAAGGCATTTACCCTCGGGCGATTACAGGGATGTGATTCTAGCCTTAAAAAAAGAGCAGATCACAGGTGAGGCAATCCTTCCTTTTTACAAAGCAAGATTGCAGGCCATTGAAGAAATTGTCACCAAAAATAAAATTGTCAGTCTTCCTTCCCGTGATGCCATTATCCGTATTGCCAGCACTGCTGAGACAGTACAACAACCAGCCCCGCATATGCAGCCACCTCCCTTCATGCATAACACCGGTCAGAGAGGAGAATTTGTATTACCCTTAAATTTTCCTGCAGATAAATCAGGAAAAGAAGACAAGTATGATGATTTTAGCCATGATGCCGTCGCCTGGACACTTACAGCCCATGAGGCCAGGCCTGGCCATGAATTGCAATTTGATTCTATGCTTGAAACCGGAGTTTCACTTGCCCGGGCCCTTTACGCTTTCAATTCTACCAATGTAGAAGGCTGGGGTTTGTATTCTGAGTACCTGATCAAGCCATTTATGCCCGAAGAAGGTCAGTTGATGTCACTTGATTTACGCTTGTTACGAGCTGCCCGTGCGTTTATCGATCCGGAATTACAATCTGGTAAACTGACAACGGTTGATGCTTACCGTATTTTACAGCATGATGTTATGCTTTCACATGCTTTTGCAAAAGAAGAAGTTGAAAGGTTTACCTTTAATAGTCCCGGACAGGCCTGTAGTTATTTCTATGGTTATAGCTTGCTCCTGCAGCTTAGAAAGGATGCAGAAAAAGAGATGGGCACACGTTTCAACCAGCTTAAATTTCACGATTTTCTCCTGGCCCAGGGGTTATTACCTCCAGCCCTGATGAGAGCAGCTGTTTTTGCAGAATACATAGGTAAGAACTAGGTTGTAACCTAGTTTCTTACCTGACCATTACCCCTGACCAACCATTTTTCAGTAACCAGTTTTTCAAGGGCGAATGGGCCCCGGGCATGAAGTTTTTGGGTAGAAATACCAATTTCTGCCCCCAGCCCAAATACTGAACCATCAGTAAAACGGGTAGAGGCATTGATGTAGACTGCGGCTGCATCAATTTCATTGAGAAATTTTTCCTGAAGGTTCAGATCTTCAGTAACGATGGCCTCGGAATGTTTTGAAGAGTATCGTGAAATATGTTTGAAGGCTTCACCAGCATTTTGAACAATTTTTACTGAACATTTAAAATCTAGAAATTCCCGGCCGAAATCATCCGGCATAGCATGGCTTAAATTGATATATCCTGCCTGATTAAGAATCACCCATGCTGATTCATCGGCAAAGATTTCAACTTTACTGAATTCAGGGCTGGCTGCAAGCCCATTCAAAAATGATACGGCAATTCGCTGATCAATTAGCAATGTGTCAAGGGCGTTGCAAACTGAAGGTCTTGAAATTTTAGCGTTTATAGCAATGTTGAGGGCCATTTCAAGATTTGCTGTTTTTTCTATGTACGTATGACATACCCCAGCTCCTGTTTCTATAACAGGTATTGAAGAATTTAATCGTACAAATTCAATCAGGGCCTGTGAACCTCTTGGAATGACAACATCAATAAACCGGCTTGCATTCAGCAACTCTTTAATCAATTCACGTTCAGGGTCTACCAGTTGTACAATTGACGTATCAAGGTTGTTGACGCTTAAAACTTCAGCAATAATTGAAATCAGGCACAGATTAGTATGATATGCATCAGATCCACCACGCATGATGGCTACATTCCCTGATCTGATACAAAGGGCAGCTACATCAATTGTCACATTGGGTCTTGATTCATAAATCACTGCTACTACTCCCAGTGGCACAGTTATTTTTTTTATATCTAACCCTTCCGGAGTTTTAGTGGCATAGAGAACTTTTCTTGTAGGATCAGGCAGCTTCGCAATTACCAACAAACTAGCTGACAGTTCACGAATTCGATGAGCATTAAGCAGTAATCGGTCTCGGTTTGGGTCAGTTAGTGCAATACGCTCAAGGTCAAGGCTATTTGCCTGAAAGATTTCTTTTTCTCTTTCAAGTAAAAGTCTGCTTAAATTTTGCAGTAATCGCTGCTTGTCTATGTCAGTCAGCTGCTGAATACTAAGAGTAGCCTTTTTTGCCTGGTCAAGTTGCCTTTGAAGTTCTTTTAATGCTTCCATTCAAATTTATCAAACAAGTAATTGACTTTAAAGTACAACAATATCATCTGAATGTGCAATTTCAAGATTATTACGCTGTACTTGAGCGTTTTTATAAAGTAGCATTTCTGAAGAAATTCTGGCCCTTCCCAAGGCAATCCTACACATATTTTCATCAAGAATCTCGATGACTTCACCACTGATAAACTTATCAAGAATTTGAGAAACGCCCACCCAGAGTAGGCTCTGCCTTGCCCTGATTGCGATCGCAGCCCCTGTATCAACCTGTAAGCGGCCAGTAACCAAGCTTCCACTAGCAAGCCATTTCTTTCTTGCAGGTATGGTGCAGGTCTGTGCATTACAGAAGGTTCCGGTATTGCCCGACAGGGCTGTAAGCAGATTATCTCTTTCTTGCAGGCCTACAATGATTACTGCAATTCCCATACGGGTAGCAAGCCTGGCAAAAGTTAGCTTTGTCACCATTCCTCCAAGTCCTAATTCTGATTTCTTCTTATGGGCAAGGTTCAATGCATCTTTTTGCTCTAGATCTAGCTTTGATATCAATAAATTATTAGAATCGAGGACACCCGGTACAGAGGTGCTGAATATTAAAGTTGCTGCACCAAAACCCACGGCAATCAGGGTTGCCAGTTCGTCATTATCAGAAAATTTTAATTCAAGATTACTGACAACATCATTTTCATTGGCAATCGGAATGATATCATTGGCCCATAATTCTTCAAAAGTTTTTTTTAGCTGCAAGAACTGATCGCGGTTTGAGAAATGCATTCTTTCGCACAGGCTCTGTCCGATACAAATATCATACGATGAAAAATACCTTGAGTAGATCTGAAGCAGTAAGGGGTTGCCAACTGAAGCAGCAGCCTTGCGTTCACTGATTGTACCCTTATAGTCTTTTATAAAACGCTTGCCAGCAGCAACTGCTCCAGATGAAACCAGCACCATGTTATAGGTTTTGTGCAATACCGCCACTTGCCTGGCAATACTGCTAATGATCGACTCATCGAGTTCCCCGATTTTATTGGTGATTGATGCCGAGCCAAATTTTATAACAAGGATAGGTTTACTCATTGTATATCTACTTTAACCGTAAATTGCCTGAAATTTAAACTTTCTCAACTATGTCAACAAAAGAGCGCCCATTTTATATCAGTCTTATTTTATGGCTTGTATTCTTTGTCGCGATGGCACTTGTACTTGCTTATGTAAAAGGTGATATTAATGTATAACCTGTAATTATTTCCAGTCTATCAGTTGATTTCTGACATAGTATTATTATTTCTATTGATATCAGGTAGTGAATGAGCGGGGTCAAGGGTAACCGATTTTACTTCTTTAGTCGTGGGCAGATGAATGTCATACTTATTGTGCAATAGCCATGTTTCAACTGGGATTTTAATAAATTGACTTGTTTGATCTTTAAACATTATTTCAAGAGTAACAGGCATAACCATCTGTTGTAAATTAAGCAGACTCAGGTCAATGCCCTTTTTGTAATCATGGTTAGTATAAGCAGCTTTTGCCAATGCCTGATCGAGCGACCAGTTATGGTAAAACCATTCTAACCAGAACCAGCTAAGGTCTTCACCTCCTGCATTTTCAATCGACCTGAAAAAGTCATCAGGAGCAGGATGTTTGAACGCCCAGGTATGAATATATGCCTTAAAAGCATAATCGAAACGGTCTTTACCTAAAATCTGCTCGCGTAATAAAACAAGTCCGAAAGCTGGCTTGAAGTAAGCAAAAGGATGTCTGTATTTCTCAGAAATTGCATCTGCTGCTGTCATAATAGTTGGGGCAGCTGGGTCGGTTGTATAAGCAATCACTTCATCGGAAGGGTTACCGCCCCCAGGAGCATATTCACCGTCGCGTTTAGGAGCAAACTCACCCTTATTGATCTCGTCAGACGCATAAATATCTATGAATGTATTCAGACCTTCGTCCATCCAGGCAAACCTTCGTTCATCAGAGCCGACGATCATCGGAAACCAGTTATGACCGATCTCATGTGCTGTGACCCAAAAGAGCTGCTTGCCCTTATCAGTCAGGCCATCAAATACAATTCCTGGATATTCCATACCACCAGCAGTACCTGCTTCATTGATGGCAACAGGATACGGATAAGGATACCAGGTAGCAGAAAAATATTCAATAGATTTTTTTAGGTATTCTGTTGCACGGCCCCAAGCCCCTGAACCTGCACTCTCAATTGGATAAACTGACATGGCAAGCGATTTTTTTCCATCTGGAAGATTTATCCTTGCTGCATCCCATATATAAGCTTTTGATGCGCCAAAAGCAACATCACGGGTGTTTACCATAACAAAATGCCAGGTTTTAAGGCCTGCATCAGGTTTACGATATTTTGATTCTGACTTTAAAATATCTTCAGCTGATCTTATCATGATCGTTTCATCGCTCTGACGCGCCATGTTTAGCAGTTTCAATTCTTTCGCAGAAAGCACTTCTGCCTCGTTTAATAATTCACCAGAGCCTGCTACCAGTATTCCTGCTGGCAGAGTTATCTGATAATCGATATCCCCATATTCAAGATAGAATTCTCCAGGTCCTAAAAAGGGTAGCGTATTCCAACCGCGCTGGTCATCATAAACGCACATTCTGGGATACCATTGAGCTATTTCATAAATTTTTCCATGTGGTGTCTGAAAAAAATCAGTTCTATTACCAAAATCACCAGGAATATCATAGCTATACTTAAAGTTAAGTTGAATGGTTGACCCGCGTGGTGCCAGCTTTCTCGGTAACCTGATTTGCATCCTGGTATCTTCAATAATGTAGGTCGCCTGAAAAGATTGTCCATTGTAATTAACTGTAACGGAAGAAAAATTATATCCAGCAGTATGCTGTCCTTGCGGTGTTGAATTCAGAAAATTTGATCTGGCATCTGCCTTATAAGTTTGCTGATCTAACTGTAACCATAAATAGGCCAGGGAATCAGGGCTGTTGTTAGTATATGTTAGCTTTGCACTACCTATCAATGTGTTTAGCGCAGTATCAATTACTACTGATAGATTATAATTGACATAATTCTGCCAGTAATCAGGGCCAGGTGTACCCTGAGCTGTTCTAATCCGGTTTCCAGGAAACTGGTAAAACTCTGGTAAAAAAACTTTTGCTGGTGAATAAGATGAACCAGACTGAATGTTTTGCTCCTTGGCTTTTAGATCTCGCTGCCGGGTTTTAAAGTTTTGCTGCTGGGCTTCGAGCTTTAAACAAAAGCAGGGAATAAGAATTATGACCAAAGATAAACGACTGAGTTTTGGCAAAAGCTGTATCATGCGATTTAAGGATACTGTTAATTTCGATTTAACAAAAATTCTAACAGTTTGAATTTTTGTTACAGCTACAAGTATACTTAGAAATGATATGCAATAAGCAGGGCTGTTCAGATTAACATGCACTAAGAAGACTCTTGTTTTCGTGTTTAAACTATAAATCACTGAATAATCAGTCAAATTATATCTTATAATTGAAAATGGAAATTCAGCAACTGTATAAACTAAAAAAATCCTGTAAGAATAACTTACAGGATAAGGAGAGAGATAATCTATAAAAGTCTTAGTTAATTTCCATGTTGTTTATTGAAGCAAACATCTGGATAACATCTTTAGGCTTTGGATAATTAATTATGGTTGATTGTTTTCTTTTGACTTTTACGGCTTGAAAAGTCGATTTAAGTCCATCATCATTTATGGCAATATTAAAAGAAACGTCTTGCTTAGAATTGTTCAGAATTTCTACGGCTACTGTCTGGCTGTGTAAGTCTTTTGGACTGATGACCTGTATTCGGTAAAAAATATTTGAGTTCTGGTAGTTATTCCAGCCCGACCAGGTTATAACAGAATTTCCAGGTTCTTCTTTAACTTCCCCCTTTGAGACGTTTGTTAAAGCGCAAAATGTAAGCAGTAGAAAGATTAGAGATAGCTTATTTTTCATGGTACATTTTTATTTCTTACCAAATGTGCAAATAAGTAAATTTTTATGACCCCTAGATAAGCCCATATAAGTAATTATGACGGTGAATTAAATTATATCACCTTTGAATACTTAAGTATTAGCATGTCATTCGGGTACGAATGAAGCCAAATAGATTTATTTTATGTCAGGCAAAATGAAAAAAATAGTAATAGCTATATTATTGATTTGTTCTTTAAAGAGTTATTCTCAAGAGTTTACCGTTGCCGTGGCTGCAAATGCACATGATGTAGTATCAGAATTAATAGCCAGCTTCGAGAAATCACAACCAGAAAAAATTAATCTGGTTAGCGGAGCCTCAGGAACTTTAAACTCTCAGATTAAGAATGGTGCCCCTTTTGATTTGTTTATGGCTGCTGATACGACCTATACGCAGGAACTTTATACTCACGGGCTAACGATCGGGAAACCTTCAATCTATGCTATCGGTAAGCTTGTCTTATGCAGTATTCGTTTGAAAGACCTGAGCAAATGGCCTGCGTATTTAACGAATCATCCTGGTGAAAAAATTGCCATTGCAAACCCGGTAGCAGCACCCTATGGCAGAGCAACAATAGAATACCTGCAATCAATATCATTGCTCAATAAAATCAAAGAAGCAGTAATTTATGGAACAAGCATATCACAGGTAAATCTTTATATCATAGCGGGTTCTGTTTCAATGGGCTTTACTAGTATGTCCTTTATTAAAGAATGTGAATTCAGGAAGCAGCAAATATACTGGCTTGCCCCAGACCCGAAAAGTTATCATCAGATTGCTCAGGAAATGGTATTACTTAAAAATGGCACTGCCAGATCCAAGAAGAATGCTGCCTTATTTTATACCTATCTCTTAAGTAAACAAGCAAGGCTAATTTTTAAAAAATATGGGTACAGCATATGATCCTGACCCTTCTACTTAACCCTGGACCCCTTTTTTTATCCCTTAAACTTGCTCTGATAACCACATTCATATTATTATTGGCAGGTTTACCTCTGGCCTGGTGGCTTAGCGTTACTAAAAATCTGTTCACCCTTGTAATAGAAGTGTTGGTAACCATGCCACTCGTATTACCACCCACAGTACTTGGTTTCTACCTGTTAATAGCCTTTAATCCAACCCATAATCCAGCAAAATGGCTGCTTCAGCATTTGAATTTGCAACTGACATTTACCTTCTCAGGATTACTGGCAGGATCTATCCTATATAGTCTTCCTTTTATGATCACACCCTTGAAGTCTGCTTTTCAACAAATACCCGAAAGTCTGTCACAGGCCTCTTTGACATTGGGAAAATCACGTTTTGAAACATTTTTCCTGATCATCTTACCCGCTATAAAACCTGCTATCATATCTGCCATCATACTTTCATTTGCCCATACCCTGGGAGAGTTTGGAGTTGTTCTGATGATTGGTGGTAATATTCCTGATAAAACAAGGCTCGCCTCAATGGCTATATATGATGCTGTTGAGCGTATGGATTATGAATCAGCTGAATGGTATGCCTTTATTTTATTTTCTGCTACATTTATATTGGTATCCACAGTTTTTATGTTTAACCGCCATAATAGGTACAGCATCAGATGATAAATTTGCAATTCGAGCAGCTTGTTAAATCATATGCCGGCAAAAAAACCCTGCGTGTAAACTTACAGATTGCTGAAGGTGAAATAGTGCATTTGTATGGTATTTCAGGTTCAGGAAAAACAACTTTACTCAATATTATAGCAGGTTTTAAGAACCCTGCTGGTGGTTTGATTCAAGTGGCAGGCAAAGTTTGGTTCAACTCAAAACAGGGAATAAATCTGCCCGTTAATCAGCGTAAAGCTGGTTTTGTGTTTCAAAACTATGCACTATTCCAGCATATGACTGTCATTGCGCATCTAAAGTATGCCTGTGAAGAGATTTCCTTAATAGAAAGACTAATTCATATGGCGGCTCTTGAAAGCTTTAAAAACCACTTACCATCAACCCTTTCGTCAGGTCAACAGCAAAGATTGGGAATTATCAGAGCCCTTTCTACATGCCCCCCGCTTTTATTGATGGATGAACCCTTTTCTGCTCTTGATGATGATAGTAAGGCTTTATTATTAACCAACCTGAAAGAATTTCTCAAAGAGTATCATATGACTGCAATTATAGCCAGTCATAATCATTCAGAGATGAAGGGCCTTGCAACAAACTATCTGAATATGAATGATTGCCTTTATTAATATTTACCACGAGAGAAATTGAACTGTTTCACCAATTGCCAGGTCAGCTTTTCCTGCTTCATGCCAGGCAATACCGTCAGAGCCAACTACAGCCCGTATATCTCCAGAGGTATGGGAAACAGATTGAATCAGGCCGTATGGTTCTGCTGACAGACAGACAGGAAAAAACTCATCAAATGCTACCTTCCTAATTCTATTTTGAAGTATGGGAAGCCGCATCTGAACCAGGGGCTTCAAGCCCAGACAGCTACGAAGAAATGGTTCAATGAAAAGCTTGAATGTTACCTGACTTGATAATGGATTACCGGGTAAGGCGAAAACTATAGGGCCACCGGGTTTTAGTCCAAACCACATAGGTTTTCCAGGTTTAATACCAACTTTATGAAAAATAGTTGAAAACCCAAGATCGTTTAGGGTAGCAGGAATAAAATCAGCATCTCCAGCTGAAACAGCACCACTTAAAATAAGGATATCATTATCACAGGCCGCACTGATACAGTCAGCTATATGCTGACGGTCATCTTTTAAATGCACAGTGCTCACAGGATCTATTAAATACTCATAAAGCATTGACTTGATCATCGGGGTATTGCTATTTCTGATCTGATAATGTGTGGGTATGACACCCACCGGTACCAGTTCATCGCCGCTTGAAAATAGAGCGACCTTGGGTAAACTTGCAATTTTAACTGAAGTTTTACCCACTACAGCCAGAGCTCCAGCTATTGTTGAATTGTATTGAAGCCCTTGCTTAAGATATACCTCAGCCTTTAAGATATCTTCACCCTTAATAGAAATAGATTGCAAGGGTACATATTTCTGAGACTTGAAGCTGACATATTCTCCTTCAAGGATAGCATCCTCTATTCTGATGACCATATCTGCATCAGCGGGAACCAGAGCCCCGGTCATAATACGGTAACACTGAGCCTTAGCGATAATCTGTGTACTAAGGTGGCCAGCAAAAATGGTGTCAGTAATCTGAAATTTATTAATACCTGCCTGCAAATCCGCAAATTTTAACGCAAAGCCATCCATTGTAGCTCTGTTAAAAGGTGGGTAATCACGATCGGCAGATATTGATTCAGCAAGTACTCTTCTGTTTAAAGCAGCGGAAATAATAGCGGTCTCATTACCAAAACCATGGGCATACGAAAGAACTGTCTTTAGTGCTTCAGAATAGGTCAGCATGAAGGTATTTTAAACTACTAGATATTTTAACGGATTGAGCCTGATCAGGGTTCACTTACAAGTTAATTTTCGTGCCCTGTACCTTTCATCATGGGTCCGGCATGAAATACCGCAGGTAATATCGCGGCCAATGATTCTTTCACTCCGGCAGGACTACCTGGCAATGTAACGATAAACGATGCAGAGGCTGTGCCGGCAATAGCAGCAGATAGAATTGCCGTTGGCACCATTGTGCGCCCAAATGCTCTGATTGTTTCACCAACCCCTGGGGCTTCTTTATCAAGTAACTCACGCACAGCGGCAACAGTATGATCACTTGGGTCAAGTCCTGTACCCCCACACGTAAATATGAAAGGAATTTCCCGGGCAATCCAATCTTTTAATTGAGACTGGATCAACTCTTTTTCGTCTGCAACGATTTTATAATGTGAGGGTCTTGCCCCATGACCAGTAAGAATTTCTTTAAGTACTTTGCCAGATATGTCTTTTTGCTCTCCAAGTTCACCCTGGGCAGATAACCTGTCAGAACATATTAAAATAGCACATTCAGGTTGGGCAGTGACCGAGTTTCTTTTATCAGTTTTCCCTCCGGTTTTTTCAAGCAATCTGATAGAACTAATCTCCAGATTTTTATCGTGGGGTTTTAAAAAGTCATAGATTTCAAGAGCTGCAATACTGATTGCCGTCAGCACCTCCATTTCTATGCCAGTTCTACCCACAGAGCTCGCATTACCCCTGATCAGAATGCCTGTTCTCTGCCGCTCACGGGCATCTAAGACGCCATCAAAGTTAGATCCGTCAAGCAGGTCAAAAGTAAGATCCATGGCTTCTATACTCACAGGATGACAATGAGGCAACAGGTGCTGGGTATTTTTAGCCCCCAGAAAACCTGCTGCCCTGGCGAATTCAAAAGCATTACCCTTTGAGAGCAGATTATTCTTAATCAGATCAACCGTATCCAGAGCACAAAATACCAAACCCATGGCAGCAGCCTTTCTAAGAGTGATCTGTTTATCAACAATATTTTTCATGTAAGATTCTCTTAATTACTATTTGGACGCCATTCTTTGGTACCGTCTGTATAAAACTCATTTTTCCAGATAGGCAGTTCAAATTTGACCCGCGCAATTATATACTGGTTTGCATCATATGCTTCTTTACGATGCTCGGCACTTGTTATGACAACAACGGCTATTTCACCCAAACTAAGCAGCCCAATACGGTGCTGGCAAGAAGCATTGATTAATTTATGCATGCAAATTGAGTCTGCGAGAATTTCTTTGAGCAGTAGTTCAGCCATTTCAGTATAGGCTTCATAGAATAAACCTGTTGCATTTTTTCCATTGCTGGCAGTTCTTACTGTACCGACGAAAATAACCATTGCACCGGCCTTCATATTCTGGGCATCTGAGATCATTTTTACTGTATCAATTTGATCTGGGCAAATTCCTGATTGTTCACCCACCACCGCTTGGGGGTATAATATAGATTACTTCATTATTTGTTATAAGTCGGTCTTCATGAATAAACTGGTGATTTATTGCAAATCTGGCTGACAATAATAGTTTGGTACATCCTGGATTTAACTTCTCTAGTGCGCATTTTAACTCGTTGATAGATTTAACAGGAAATGGCAATTCAAATTCCTCGTCAAAAAATTCTTTAAATGCGGCAAACACCTTTACTTTCTGCATATTAATTTTTAACCTCCGATTTCAATCATAGAGAGCGCACTCCCTGTAAAACTTATAAGCTGCTTATGTGATAAAGCAAGGCCCAATTTTTCATTCCACTCGGAATCACATTCATTATTATCAAGTTTTATAGGAATATTGCTACTCAGACAGCCATACATATTTCCTTCACTGTCAATTCGCAGGCGGTCACAATCGGTACAAAACGGGCTGCTTTCATTGGCGATTATGCCAAAAGTAAAATTATCACTCATCTGCCATAGATTTGCCGTTGCAGAAGCCTTCCGGGGTAACTTCTCAAACAAATACTGGCTAGCAAGAACCCTCAGTATATCTGCTTCTGTAAAGACTGGATTGTCTTTACTGTTATGAAGATGTCCCATTTTCATTAGTTCAAGAAACCTGATCTGAATATTACGCGATTTGGCAAATTCAACAAGAGGAATAATTTCCTGTTCATTGATGCCTTTCATAATCACTGCATTCAATTTCACAGGAATTCCCAGATCTAAGGCCAGGTCAATACCTCTGATTATTTTATTAAGATTTTGACGTTGTGAAATTCTTTCAAATGTTTGCTGATTTACTGCATCCAAAGAAACATTAATTGAAGTAATGCCTCCTTCCTTTAAAGCTTTGGCTTTATCTTCAAGCAGGAAACCATTCGTTGTCATCTTAATGGCGGGTATCCCGAATTTTTTAATACCGTGTAAGACAGGAATCAGTTGAGATGATAACAGCGGTTCACCACCAGTTAGCCTGAGCGTTTCAAGTGAGAGTAATGTATGAAGCCTACCAACCAATTTTATAAGATCTGGACTAGTCAAGGTTGATTCAACTGTTCTTGCCGGTTTTTTCAACCCTTCAGTTTGTTTAGTGTCTATATTTAAAGGCATGCAATAAACACAACCTAAATTACAGATATCCGTAAGGCTCAGTCTTAACGTTTTAAATCTCCTGTTAAATTGATCTTTTACTGGCATTAACTAAATTATTAAAGAATAGTGAGCAAATTTACACAATTGCTAAAACTTTAACAGTCAACTGTGCCCTACTCAAAAGATTGTTTAGTTTTATAAAGCTATTTACAGAATATATGAAGCAAAGAATAATCGTTCTTGGTAGTTCAAATACTGATTTTGTCATAAAAGCAGACCACCTGCCTAAAAAAGGTGAAACTATTACAGGGGGAAAATTTTTTATGAATCCCGGAGGGAAAGGAGCAAATCAGGCAGTTGCCGCTTCAAGACTTGGAGGCCGGGTAACACTGATTTCAAAAATAGGAACAGATCTATTTGGAAAAGCGTTGTTACAGGTATTTGAAGAGGAAGGAATCAATACAGCCTTCGTTTTCACTGATACTGAACATGCCACAGGGATTGCCCTGATCACGGTTGATAAAAATGGTGATAATTGTATTGTTGTTTCATCCGGGGCAAATGCAATTTTGCTTCCTGCTGATCTGCAAGATGCTGCAGAGGCAATAAATGAGTTCAGTTTGGTGCTTATGCAACTTGAAACGCCGTTAGAGACTGTTGAATATATGGCAGCAATAGCTTTTAAAAAAGGCGCCCGAATAATTCTGAATCCTGCTCCTTCAAAATATTTGACCGATTCATTATTGTCAACCCTATTTATTCTCACTCCAAATAAAAAAGAAGCAGAATATTTATCAGGAATAGCAATAACGAGCATTGAAAGTGCTGCTGCGGCTGCCAGAAAACTAGCCTTAAGAGGTGCTCATACAGTCATGATAACCCTTGGTGGTGATGGTGTGCTGGTTTTATTCGAAGATGAAATCACACATATACCAGCAATAAAAGTTGAAGCCATTGATACTACTGCAGCTGGCGATGTTTTTAATGGTGCACTTGCCGTATGCCTGTCTGAAGGAAAGACGGTACTTGAAGCTGCAAGATACGCCTGCAAAGCTGCAGCCGTATCGGTGACCCGCATAGGGGCTCAGTCATCAGCACCGTTCACGATTGATCTTCAGCAGTTAAATATAATAGCTGATTGATTTGCTACATGTAACAGCTGGCTGAATCTCAGCGCTTCTATCAGATTAACCCTGTCAAAATTATGAGGCAAAACCCAACTGCTTCTGAATTTCTGCTACGATATCTTTCATTTTGAAAGGTTTGGATATAAAACCATCAGCTCCACATTCACTTGCTATTTCGGCAATATCACGGTTGGCAGAAATCATAATGATTTTTATTTGCCGTGTATTATCATTAGCCTTAAGTTCTTTGCAAATATCACTCCCGTACTTACCAGACATCCAAATATCGAGCAATAAAAGGTCTGGCATTATTTCAATGATGTTATTTCCGTCACCAGAAGTACTTACGTCATAACCCTTAGTTTCAAGAATCATAGAAGTTACTTCTAGTATATCTGGATCATCATCGACGATGAGGATTTTCTTGGACATATATGTTTTTATTTTTAAAAAGCGCTTACCGTATCAGAGCTTTAACGATTTACGCATTAAGTAGTTTTTTTAAATAAAATTAATAAAAATACCTCAATGCTAGCTGGATATTAGAATTTTTGAAGTCATTTCTATCGTTAATCTTGTTAATATTAAAAATGCTTCTTACGTACCTTAATTCTATTCCAAGGTTTTCTGTAAAACCATAGCCCGCACCTGCAGTCATACTCAGGCCCAAGGTCTTGAAGTCTGAGCGCACACTTCCTGAGGTTTGCTTGAGTTGATATTGACTGTTATTGTTAGCATATAATAAATAATCGGCCGCAACGCCCCCAAACACATTTACCCCTTCAACAGGCTTAAACTTTAACAATAGCGGTATGTTCAGGTATCCCAATTTTAATGTCTGGGTAAAATCAGCATTTTTAATTTTATTTCCAGCCTGGGTAAAATCTACTTCAGGCTGAAAAAAGAGTTGATTTGTAAGGGGAATTTCTGCAATCAAGCCAATAACAAAACCTAAGTAAATCTTCTTACCGCTATAACTGGTATTGCCTGACTGATCGTTGAAATATCCTGGACCTGTAAATTCAGCAAGATTCAACCCTGCCCGGATGCCATAAGAAATTCCTTCCCGCATATCCGGATTTATTCCTGACCTACTGAAGCGAACCGGCCTGCTATCGATTGGCTGCTCTACATAATGGGGCTCACGCGCCTGACCAAAAAGAGCGGCAGTTGAAAAAGACAGATATAAAAATGAAAAAAAGCACCTTCTTAATTGCATGTATGGCTATGAAAAATGATTCCTAGCAGCAGATACGCATTCATTGTTGAAAATGTTACATCCAGATTGAACAGACAGCTATCTTATCTGCCGAAATCATCCTGTACCCGTACAATATCATCCTCATCTGAAGGATGCACCGGATCTGTATGCTGCCAGATTTCAGCAATTACACCCCAGGTATGTAACCCGATAAGACGGTGTCGCTCTCCTTGTTTCAATGTAATAAGTGCTCCCGGATCATATTCTTTGACAAGACCCTGTGTATCGGTATCACTTGTCATGACCCCTACCCGTCCGGTTAAAACTTTCCATATTTCGGCACGGCGATGATGATATTGCCACGATAAACGTTTTTCAGGTGCTACCATTAAGAATTTCGGGCTAAGCTTGCCAGATATTTTTAAGGTTTCAATATCTATACCATCAAAATACTTTTTCGTAAAGGCCGCTGCCTGAGACTCCTCTATCACAAAAAACCCTCCCCAGGGCCGGTGTTCATCTCTGTTGATGATAGTAAAACCCGCTTCTGTAACAGTCTTCTCTGTTTGAACAAATATTTCTGGCCTGTCTATGGGTGATTGCATATTATAGTTTTATTAGATTGATTATATAGCTAAAAGTATAAGCTATTATACAAAATATACCACGGATGATCGCACTTCAAATTTTTAATCGCCAAAGAAAATGAAATGACTGAGATTCATATATTTGAAGATGAGCAGTTCAATATTTATGTACAGACATTATAACAGAATAATAATTGTTGGTCTATTGTTGCTGATTTCAGTTGCCACCGCCAGTTCTATGGTTATTTTGCCGCCGTGTTTTACCAGTAATATGGTACTGCAACAGCAGAGTCAGGCCGCTATCTGGGGGAAAGCAGTGCCTAACGTGCAGGTAAAGGTTATAACTTCTTGGAATCATAAGACCTATTTGTTAAAAGTACCTTCCTCAGGTCGCTGGGAACTAAAAGTAGGTACCCCCGTAGCAGGTGGCCCATATACGATCAGTTTTAATGACGGACAGCTTAAAGTATTAGAAAATATTCTGATTGGTGAAATTTGGATCTGCTCAGGGCAGTCAAATATGGAATTACCCCTTGCTGGCTGGGGAAAGGTTAATGATTATAAGGCTGAAATTGCAGGAGCAAATTTTCCTAAAATCCGAATATTAACAGTTAATCGTGCTACTAGCGATACTCCAATAGATTCATTTGGGGTTAAATCAGGTGGGTGGCAGATTTGCTCGCCCCAAACTATCGCTGAATTTTCAGCTACCGCCTTTTTTTTTGGCCGTAATCTGTATCTGGATAAACATGTACCCATTGGGCTGATTCATACTTCCTGGGGCGGTACAGTAGCTGAGGCCTGGACAAGCTCAGGTTCTCTGAAAAAGATGCCTGATTTTGCTTCCGTTATTGTTACCCGTGAAAAGGATTATGCCATAGCGACAAAAAAAAGCGAAAAATCGTCTTCAACCCTGGAAATATGGACAAAGTTAATGAACTCCCTTGATTCTGGTTATCAGTCAAATGTACCTGTATATGCTGCCACAACGCTTGAAACTTCAACCTGGAAAAATATGCAAATCCCATCCTACTGGGAAACGGCTGGCCTGCCTGGTTATGATGGAATAGTATGGTTTAGAAAAAAGGTAATTATACCTGCTTCTCAGACGGGAAAAGACCTTATACTTTCTTTAGGGCAAGTTGATGACAATGATATAACCTGGTTTAATGGAGAAGAGGTAGGTCGCACTGAAGGTTATACAGTCAGCCGTAAATATAAAATTCCAGGAAAACTCGTAAAAGAAGGTGAAAATATACTCGCAGTTCGCGTGACAGATACCGGAGGAGGGGGAGGTTTATATGGGAGTGCATCAGACATACAACTAAAAGGCCAGGGCGGCTTTTTTATCTCTCTAGCGGGTCAATGGATCTATAAACCAGGAATTTCAGCATCAGGCAAGCCTACTCCCCTTCCTGCTGAAAATCCGAATATACCGACCGTACTGTTTAATGCGATGATCAACCCGCTCATACCATTTACCATGCGAGGAGTAATTTGGTATCAGGGCGAAAGCAATACCGATCGGGCATATCAGTACAGGACCCTGTTCCCGGCTATGATTCAAGACTGGCGTAGCCATTGGAAACTGGGCGATTTCCCATTTTTATATGTGCAGTTGGCAAATTTCATGGATACCTCAGCCCATCCTGAAGAATCTGCCTGGGCTGAATTAAGAGAAGCTCAGACAAAAACGCTGGCATTACCAAATACTGGTATGGCTGTAATCATAGATATCGGAGAAGCAAAAGATATTCATCCGAAAAATAAACAGGATGTCGGGTATAGGCTTTCACTCATCGCCAGAGCTCAGGTGTACAAAGAGAAAATTGAAGATTCAGGTCCTGTAATGAGTAAAATGGTAAAAGCAAAAAACAAACTTATCCTGAGTTTTTCTCATGCCACTGGGGGCTTGAGAACCCGGGATAATCACGAACTTAAGGGCTTTGCAATTGCTGGCAAAGATCATAAATACCACTGGGCCAGGGCTAAAATCGCTGGTAATAAGATCATACTCTCAAGCGCTGAAGTAGTGCAGCCCGAAGCTGTTCGCTATGGCTGGGCCAATAATCCTGTCTGTAATTTGATAAATGTGAAAAAACTACCTGCTGGGCCATTTAGAACAGATCATTACACAGAAATTACCCGCAGATAAGACTTTACTGATTAAACTTCCATCGGTTATGTGACCAGAGCCAGTATTGAGGATTCCTATTAATCATGCCTTCAAGGTAGGCGACATGGGCAAGAGTTATTTCGTTTTCAGCAAACGCAGATGGGTCTTCGGCAATAGTCACAAATTTACAGGAATAGTACCCTCTTTTAATGACCGTAATATCACAGAAAACAACAGGACTATTCATCGATCGTGCAATTTTCTCAACACCTGTAAAAACTGGAGTATGCTGGTTTAGAAACTGCGTGTAAAACTGAGCATCGGGTGAAGAGGGTGTTTGATCACTTACCAGCAGAGTAATGCTCAGGTTTTTTCTATTGCTGGCAATATGTCTAAGCACTTTTGACATCGGAACAAGTGTTGCTCCGAATTTAGATCTTACTCTATTCCAGAAAGAATCAAATAGGGTGTTGGTAAGTGGTTTATAAACAACATTGGTTTGGTATTTGACATCCAGAGCAAGAATATTCATCATTTCCCAGTTACCATAATGTCCACTTACTGCAATGATACTCTTACCTTGGGCAAAATAGCCTTCAAGCAGATCCATATTTTCAATCTTAAAATGCTTCAATGCCTGTACACGTGAAGTAGTTATGAGCTTGACCGACTCTATCATTAAATCAGCTAGAAAATGATAGAATTCTTTTTCAATTTTACCTAGCTCGTCATTGGTTTTAGATGGGAATGAGTTTTTTAGATTTTTCTGAACAACTTTTTTCCTGTAGCCTGGAAATTTGTATAGAAGCAGAAAAATAAAATCTGACAGTTGATATAAGTGCTGAAAGGGAAGCAATGAGAGCAGGTATAGGGCTCCAATTAAAACGCGGGTGAAAACCTTTTGAACCATTAAAATAGATAAATTCAATATTTTGTTAAAACAGTTAAAGGTAGAAGAATTTAAAGATTCTATTAATTGTGACCATTGGATAAAGAAATTCATCCAATAATATCTGCGACTAGAACGCTTAACGTAAAAAGATTCATTTTTTTACACTGGCAGATAGTTTACAGATGCGAGTTAAACTTCAGGGAAATTAAACCGATCGCAATTAGATTTTTGGATATTAAATTGCTTACTATTTATAAAAGGATACTACATGACAGGGATAGATAAAAATAACCATACTTTTTTCGAACGATTTACAAACGGAGTAGCGCATTATACAAGCACTTCTTATGCCTTTTCAATAGCCGCATTGGTTATAATCCTTTGGTTAAGTTCTGGTTTTGTACTTCACTTTAATGACTTCTGGTTAGGTGAAATTGGGGCAATTTCAAGCGTAGTTACTTTTTTGATGGTTTTTATTATCCAAAAAAATCAGAACAAAGAGTCAAAGGCTATTCACCTTAAGCTAAATGAACTGCTGGCTGCAAGTACACATGCCAGTAACAGGCTGGTAGGTATTGAGGAACTGCCTGAAGAAGAGCTAGAGAAAATATATGAACATTTCAGGGCATTGGTTGATCTGTCTTATAAAAGATCTAAATTTAACGTTTCACATTCTATCGAGAAAGCTATTGAAAAAAACCAGGCAGGTGATAAAGAAAATGAAGAAAGTTAACTGATAAAAAATTGGCCTGAGAAATAGGGTTTGAGTTTTAATACAACTAAAAAAAGCCTTTCTTGAGAAAAGGCTTTTTTTAGTTTTATCAGAACCTGGAATTACTTTCCGTGCTCTGATGCATATGTTTTTGCTGCATCATCTGAATGATCAGATGCATGTTTACCATGTGCGGTAGCAGTATGTGCATGATGGGCAGCCTTTTCGTGGTTACCTGATTCGTGACTTTTTGCAGCTTCTGTATGATGCTTAGCTGCTGTTGTGTGATGCTCAGCCGCTTTTTTGTGACTTTCTGCGCCTTTGTGAGTTGCCATAATATTTTTTCGTTTATTGAACTATTTATACTACTTCAATCACTGTTCCAGTTTTTTATTTTTGTTTGACTTCTATCAACTGACATTAATAAAACACTTACAAACCAGGATAAATAATATAAATATTACATAATAATCGTAAAATCGCCCCTAAAAAGCGCTCAAGCGTAAAACCATTAGAATTTACTCTACAAAAACAGGCTAATTTTCCCCTTGATTATTACTAGTTAGTTTAGTGCATCAAACATTTCCTGGACGAATTCAAAGCTCAGACTGGCTGCAAGCCTTGCTGTTCTGTTATCCTGATCAAAAGCTGGGTTTAATTCTGCTATGTCCATACCTATCAGTTTACCGCTGGTAAGAATCATCTCGTACATCCTGAAAAAGAAAGCATCAGGCATAATACCTGTGTAAGCTGATGCACTTACTCCAGGAGCAAAGGCCGCAGAAAAAACATCAAGACAAATCGTCAAATAAATCTTATCAATATTTTCAATAAAACCTGCAATCTTTGTTTCAACAAATAATGAATTATCGGCTGAAAAATATTTAGCCTCTACGTAATCGACTTCAAGCAATTCTGCAAGATCAAACAATGAGCGGGTATTGCTGATCTTTTGTATTCCAAGGGCAAGATAATTAAAATCGTCGTGATTAGCCCTGGCAAGTTCTGACGCCTGCCAAAATCCAGTACCAGAATTCGCACCCGAAATACCGAGTTTACGAAGATCAAAATGAGCATCAAAATTTATGATTCCCAGTTTGTTTTTTATCGTTTTTTTAAGCGGAATAGTTATTTCTTCATTGGTTTTTTCAGGCAGATTTTGATCTGCCAGGAGTTTTTTTTCAAATTGCGGTTGTTGATGCAGGTAATTGATAATACCAGTATAATGACCGAACATAAGTTCGTGCCCCCCACCCCAAATGATCAGGCGATAGCCTTTACTTAAAATTTCAGCTACTGCTCTACCAAGTTGCAACTGTGATCGTTCGAGTTGGTCATCAGGGCAACCTATTGACCCAGCATCAATTAATTTAAAGCCTGCCTGAAAATGAACAGGCAGATTTGAACATATTTTTCTGATAGCTGTAGGTCCATTAACCGAACCCTGACGACCTTGATTTCTGCCCACACCCGTATCACAGGAAAACCCCAGAATAGCCAATCCCTTAATATTAGTCAAATCAGGTAAATCTGATTTTTCAAGATCGACAATCTCTATCCGTTGAAACCAACGTTGAACACTTAGATCATCGCCCTCATTTCGACCCTGCCAGTCAGTTTGGGAAGCCGATGTATATCGTTTATTCAAATTTATCATAGGTGTAGTTGTTTCCTGACCCCTCTTTTCCAAAGAATTACTGGTTTTAGCATTCCCTGGTTGTATAATATTTCGCGGTAATCATTAATTGAGTAAGCTTGAAAGTCGGCCAGGCATCCTTTCTCAATTCGTCCTCTGTCAATTAACCCCAATGCGGCACCTGCCCTGAACGTCAGGGCAGCAAAGGTTTCTGCTGCTGTTAGTTTTTCAGCTGCCCCCAAAACACTTGCCTGCATTAACAAATTGCCCATTGGTGCTGAGCCCGGATTATGATCACTCGCAATTACCAGGCTAGCTCCAGCATCAAGCAGGGATCTTGCTTGAGCGTATTCCATTCCCAGACCCATAGAGGCACCTGGCAGTACAATGGCAGCTGTTTTTGAACGACCTAATAAATCAATCTCTACCTGGGAACTTGCCTCCAGGTGATCAGCCGACCGAGCCTGAAGTTCTACTGCCAGTCGTGAGCCGCCACAAGTAAACTGATCGGCATGAACGCTAAATTCAAAACCCAGTTTACTTGCAGCCTGCAAATAAATTCGTCCCTCCGAAGAGCTGAATGCCCCTTCCTCAATAAAAATATCAACCCTTTTACAACTGCTTTCAAATCTGATTAAAGGCAATAGTTCATTTATCAAGTAAGTGAGATACGCATCAGAGTTACCAAGAAAGTCTAAGGGCTTGATATGTGCTGCAAGACAGGTTGTTATTATATCCTGGAAGGCCAGGCTTTTTCCCTTCTCGATTACCTTCAGCATTCGTAGTTCCTGTGCTACTGTCAGACCATATCCTGTTTTTATCTCAGTTGTCGTGATCCCGCCTGTATTCTGAACTTCGAGGCGCTGCAACAACAGACGTAATAAGTCATCGTCAGAAGCTTTGCGGGTATTGCTGACAGAATTCCAAATGCCCCCACCTGAAGCGGCAATCTGCTGATAAGTTCTGCCAGCAATTCTAAGCGAATAATCTGCGGCTCTCGTACCAGAAAAAACTAAATGTGTATGGGCATCTATAAAGCCAGGCAAAGCGATGTGAACGCCTTCAATCAGATCAATGGTTGCTTCTGGAAACTGCGTTCTTAATGAGACAAAATTTCCTATTGCGCTGATGATGCCACCAGTTGAAAGAATGCCTGCATTTTCAATTATCACCAGCTGTTCATCCAGAATAGGACCTCTGAGAGGTAGATTTCCAAGGGTTAATAATTGAACAAAGGGGCCGGTAAGTATTTCCATTTTACCAGATCTGAAGATCAAATTTTGTCGCCCATTCTCTTGCCTTTTCATATCCAGCATCATTATGCCTGAAAATACCCATAGCAGGGTCATTGTAAAGTACCCTTTTCAGACATTCAGCTGCCCTTTCAGTGCCATCAGCAACGATGACCATACCTGCATGCTGTGAGAATCCCATGCCTACCCCACCACCATGATGAAATGAAACCCAGGTTGCACCTCCCGATGTGTTTGCCATCAGGTTAAGCAAGGGCCAGTCTGATACTGCATCAGAACCATCAAGCATAGCCTCCGTTTCACGATTTGGAGAAGCAACAGAGCCGCAGTCAAGATGATCACGGCCAATTACAATCGGTGCTTTCACTTTCTTGCTCCTTACCAGCTCATTAAAAACAAGCCCTGCTTTTTCTCTTTCACCCATACCCAGCCAGCAGATACGGGCAGGCAGACCTTGGAATGATACCTCAGCACCAGCCTTTCTCAACCACTGGTGTAGCTCGATGTTTTCAGGAAATGCTTCTATCAGTGCCCGGTCGGTGGTATAAATATCTTCAGGATCACCCGAAAGGGCAACCCATCTAAAAGGACCCTTGCCTTCACAAAATAAGGGTCTGATAAATGCCGGGCAAAAGCCCGGGTAATTGTAAGCATCTACCTCTCCTCCCTGTCGGGCATATTCACGCAGGTTATTGCCATAATCGAATGTAATTGAACCCTGCCTTTTGCAGGCAAGCATCAGATGCACATGCCTGGCCATACTTTCAAGCGATTTCTTAGTATAGTCACCAGGGTCGTCAAGTCTTAATTTAGCCGCTTGCTTCAGGGTCAGACCATTCGGGATATACCCGTTTAACGGGTCATGCGCAGATGTTTGATCGGTGAGAATATCTGGAACAAGCCCCTGTGCCAGTAACTGTTCAAGCATATCACCTGCATCGCTAATCAAACCTACCGAGAGTGGCTCTTTTTTGGCCATTGCCTCTTTTACCCACCCAATAGCTTCAGTAAATGAATCGGTCATGCGATGAATATATTTCGAGTCAAGGCGTTTTTTGATGCGTTCAGGATCAGTATCTGCTCCCAAAAATACAGCTCCAGCCATGGTAGCAGCAAGGGGTTGAGCGCCGCCCATACCCCCGAGACCTGCAGTGACCAGTAACTTTCCACTGAGGTCACCCCCTAAAAATTGCCGGGCACATTCCATGAACGTTTCATACGTTCCCTGAAGAATTCCCTGAGTGCCAATATAGATCCAGCTACCGGCCGTCATCTGCCCGTACATCATCAGATCTTTTGACTTCAGGGTATTAAAATGATCCCAGTTTGCCCATGCAGGTACCAGATTGCTATTCGCAATCAGCACTCTTGGAGCCTGAGAATGCGAACGGATAATTCCAACTGGTTTACCTGACTGAATTAAAAGTGAATGCTCTTCATCAAGATCTAGTAAAATTTCAATAATTTTATGCAATGAGGCAATATTTCTAGCTGCCTGACCATTTCCCCCGTAAACTACCAGTTCGCCTGGATTTTCAGCAACCTGGGCATCAAGATTATTCAGGAGCATTCTCAGAGGAGCTTCGGTTTGCCAGCTTCTTGCATTTAACTGATGCCCCCTCGGTGCTTTATAATTTGGGTGGCTGGCGTACTGTTTAATAAAGCTTGAAACATTCATAACGCGTCTGGCTTAAGTCAAGATTATTTTTTATTGCGGTTTCTGATACTAATTCGGGTAAAAGTCCGCTTGTTACAAGCGATTTAAGTGTTTCGATATCAAGAGAAAATACCCTGTCTTTTGTAGCAAAATGAACATGGGCTCGTATCAGATCATGGCAGGCCTCAAGAATAACTGATGATTTCATAGGTCTGCGAAAGTCAATTGCCTGACAGGCATAAAGGATTTCTATTGCCAGAATATATTCAAGATTGTCAAGCACCATATGTAGTTTGCGCCCGCTGATTGAACCCATAGATACATGATCTTCCTGACCAAGAGACGTCGGTATGCTATCAGCACTTGCTGGAAAACAAAAAGTTTTATTTTCAGTGACCAGGGCAGCACTGGTATACTGGGGTATCATGAATCCACTATTTAAACCCGCATCCTGTATCAATAATTTTGGCAAGCCATACCTGCCTTCTATCATGAGATAACACCTGCGATCAGCAATATTGCCAATTTCTGCTGAGGCAAAAGTAGCATAATCCAGAGGCAGGGCAAGGGGCTGACCGTGAAAATTACCCCCACTGATGGTATCGTCAGCGCCAAATAAAATGGGATTATCAGTGACAGAATTTAATTCTATTTCAGTAAGCTCTTTCAAATGTAACCAGGCATTTCTTGAGGCCCCGTGCACTTGAGGCATACAGCGTAATGAATACGGATCCTGCACCCGGTCACAGTCAATATGAGAGGCAAGTATTTCAGAATGCCCAAGTAGTGCACGAAGTCTGTGCGCCACAAGCTGGCTGCCCGCAAATGGTCTTAAATCATGCAAGCGGCTATCAAAGGGTTGTGCCGAACCCATCAGACCTTCTAATGATAAGGCTCCACTAATATCAGCCGTTTCAAGTACCTGATGCATACGCTGTAAACCTGATACCGCAAATGCAAGAATAAACTGAGTACCATTTATAAGTGCAAGTCCCTCTTTCGGACCTAGTACCAAGGGTTCTATGCCTAATCGTTGCAGACAATCAGATCCTGATAGCGTTTCGCCTAGATAAAAAACCTGACCCATACCAATCAGGGGTAAAAATAGATGTGAAAGTGGGGCCAGATCGCCAGATGCTCCTACCGAGCCTTTTTCAGGTACAATTGGTGTAACCCCTTTATCAAGAAAAAGCAAGATTCGCTCTAACGTTTCAATACAAACCCCAGAATAGCCCTGAGACAAGGCATGAACCTTGGTAATCATCATAATTCTGGCAATCTGTTCAGGAACAGGCTTTCCCACACCCACACTATGGCTCTGCAAAATATTAGATTGCAGGATGATGGTATCTTCTTCTGAAATACGGGTATCACAGAGAGGGCCGAAACCAGTATTCACGCCGTAAACTGAACGGTGGCTATTGACGATCTGATCTACATATGACCTACTGGTTTTAATTTTTTCGCGTGCCTTGGCGTCGATTGAGCCTGTTAATTTCCCTGATGCTAGATCCAGGCATTTACCCACTGAAAGTCTTTCTGAACCATATCTAAAGTTTGAGCTCATATTAGATGAGTTTATTAAAAGTTGTAACCAACCTATTTTGCCTGTAGCGTTCCTGGATCAGCTTATTCAAATTTCCGCTTTGTAAACGGGCTTCGAAGACCGAAATAGCGGCTAATAAGCTAGCTGATTCTTGATTTTCTGCAAATAAAGACTGCATTGTTTCGGTGATTGCAAGCCATACAGGGGCTAATTCTATTTTTAATGTTAAACCTGCTTTACTTAATGCTAAAAGCTGTTTACGTTCATCGATCTGACTTTTAACAGAGGTTATCAGTCCTTTTTTCTTTAGCACAGATGCAAGTTGGCTGACTGCTGAATGTGAGATTTCAAGCTGTCTGGCAATATCGTTAAGTGAAACTGGATGCTGGTTAGAGACAAGAAAGAACATTGGGAACCAACTGGCTTCAAAATCGAGATCTAAATTATGGTAGACTTTATTTAGTTCAAGCAAAAAGGATTCAGATAGTCGCCTCATCCTACTACCAAATACCAGAAAGCCAAGCGATTCATAAAAGTTCATCATATTAAATATAAGTACTTATACAATAATAGGAAATTAGGATTATACTTTTTTCTGAAATTTATTTGTCAGTACAAGATTTAATTAATGCTTTGATTGCAAGAAATGTAGTAACTTATAGCATGGTACCAATCACCAATATCCTGTATCGATGTCTGTAGATTCAATTAACTTAAATGTTAAGGCAACAAACAATAATACCTATGATGCAATTGTAATCGGTTCTGGTATTAGTGGGGGCTGGGCAGCAAAAGAACTTACTGAAAAAGG
Organism: bacterium; assembly: GCA_031363945.1. Taxonomy (GTDB): domain Bacteria; phylum Bacteroidota; class Bacteroidia; order Sphingobacteriales; family Sphingobacteriaceae; genus JANLVJ01. The sequence continues at coordinate 192,867 of JANLVJ010000065.1, forward strand.
CATGAAAACAATCATGCTTGAGAGGGGAAAAAACTTTGAGCATATTAAAGATTATAAAACTGCGAGCCAAAATCCATGGGAGCAGTCAGATCGTGGCAAAATTACGATTGCCCAAAAAGAAGTTCATCCTATTATTGCCCGGGGTTGGGGAGCATCAGGTTTAATAATGGATTCATGGGTAAATGACAAAGAGTGCCCTTATACTGAAACCAAACCATTTAACTGGTGGCGCTCATATCAGGTTGGGGGCAGGTCTATACTTTGGGGGCGGCAATCATACCGCTGGAGTGACCTTGACTTTGAAGCAAATGCAAAAGATGGTTGGGCAATTGACTGGCCTATCAGGTATAAAGATCTTGCCCCTTGGTACGATAAGGTCGAAAGTTTTATCGGGGTAAATGGTTCTAAAGAAGGTCTTGCACAGTTGCCCGACGGCAATTTTCTGCCCGCCATGGAAATGAATATCGTCGAAAAAGATGTTTCAGCCAGAATAAAAGAACATTATAATGGTCAGCGCCATATGATAATGGGTAGGTCAGCAAACCTTACCCAGGCACATGAAGGTCGCACCCAGTGTCAGTATAGAAACAGATGCTGGGAAGGGTGTCCATATGGTGCCTATTTCAGTACCCAATCATCTACATTACCAGCAGCAGCCAAAACCGGCAATCTGACGGTCAGGCCTGACTCAATTGTACTTAGAATTTTATATGGTAAAGATAGCAGACGTGCTACAGGGGTAGAAATTCTTGACACCACCACGAACCTGACTCATGAATATTATGCTAAAGTTATATTTTTGAATGCTTCTACCTTAAATAGTGCCTGGGTATTGATGAATTCTGCAACAGATATTTGGCAAGGGGGCCTGGGAAGCAGTAGCGGAGAGTTGGGGCATAATATAATGGATCATCATTACAATCTGGGTGCTTCAGGTACTATGGAAGGCTATGACGACAAGTATACATATGGTCGCCGGCCGAATGGTATTTATGTCGTTCGATTCGCCAATTTATTTGGAGACAAACGCAACTATTTGAGAGGTTTTGGTTATCAGGGTGGGGCTAGCCGTGAAGGATGGAGTCGGAATGTAGCAGAATTAAATGTAGGCGCTAATTTCAAAGAAGCTTTAACTGAGCCTGGTCAATGGTCTATGGGCATTGGTGGTTTTGGTGAATTACTGCCCTATCATGATAATAAAATCAGCCTTGATCTTACAAAGAAAGATAAATGGGGCTTACCCGTACTTAATATGGACGCTGAAATCAAGGATAATGAACATAAGATGCGCAAAGACATCATAGCCGAAGCTTCAGCGATGCTGGAATCAGCTGGAGTAAAAAATGTGCATAACTGGGATAATGGTCATAATGTAGGAGATGGTATTCATGAGATGGGTTCGGCGCGTATGGGTCATGATCCGAAAACATCAGTTCTGAACCGCAATAATCAGGTCTGGGATGCACCGAATGTATTTGTCACCGATGGCTCGGCAATGGTTTCATCTGCCTGCCAAAATCCATCTCTGACGTATATGGCTATGACTGCCAGAGCTGTCAGCTATGCTACGGATGAACTTAAAAAGGGAAAGATTTGAAAAAATGAGAATAAAACCTCAAATTTGTTATTAGTAAGATCTTGGATAAGAATAAACAATTCAGGAAAAAACTTATTGTATAATTGCCATTATCACCATACTGATCAATTATTTAATTTATTAAAATGAATAGAAGAGAAGCCTTATCTACAGTAGCCTTGCTATTGGGAAGTACAATTATTGGATCCGAAGCATTTCTTTCAGGTTGTTCAACTGGCCTACCCAGAAGTACGGGTTTTTTATCAGCCGATAATATTGCATTGATGGATGAAGTTGGAGAAACTATTCTACCAACGACTGCCACATCGCCAGGGGCTAAGGCCACAAAAATTGGTGAGTTTATGAACACAATCATAACAGACTGTTATGAGAAAAAAGATCAGGCCTTATTTGCAGATGGTATTGTTAAACTAAATGCTGCAAGTCAATCAGCTTACCAAAAATCATTTATCAACCTTTCAGCTGATCAAAAAACTGAATTGCTGGTCAAGTTAGATACTGAAGCTAAAGAATATTCCAAGAAGAAAAAAGACGCCAAAGACGAGAAGGCACCGGAACATTATTTCGCCATGTTCAAACAACTAACTGTTTGGGGTTACTTTACCTCTAAAGAAGGAGCAACCAAAGCCTTACGTTATGTTGCCGTTCCAGGACATTATGATGGTGATGTACCTTATAAAAAGGGTGATAAAGCATGGGCAACTTCGTAATAAGCCATAATTTTATTAATTTAAATTAAAGCCACCACTGCACTGCCCCCAAAAAGTTAGACACTATTTGGGGGCATTTTTATGGAAAAAACCAGAAAGCACAGAACTGAATTCCGGCTTAAGATTATTAAAGAGTATTTAGGGAAAGCGTTTAAATTGTAAAAGAACTGTCTTGATTGATTTGCTTATTGGCATTAGAAACAGGAATAGTACATTTGTTTTTGGGTAAACCATTAGAGACCTGTTCAGTAAAACCAGTTAAACTTCATCACCAAATTCAGATCTTAAATTAAACTAAACAGCATGAAAATTGAACCAAATAAAGTTGTTTCATTGACTTACGATTTATACACGAAAGAAGAAGATGATTCAGAATCATTGGTAGAAAGTACCACGGTAGAAGAGCCTCTAGTATTTCTTTATGGTGCAGGCCAGATGCTACCAAAATTTGAAGAACACCTGAGCGGACTTATCGTTGGTGATAATTATGAATTTGAGCTTTCAGCTGAAGACGCTTACGGCGAATACAATGATGAAGCTGTAACCAAGCTTCCGAAATCGATGTTTGAAGGTAATGAATTACCTGAAGAGGGCAGTATGCTACCTTTGCAAGACGAAAGTGGCCATCATTTTCAAGGCCAGGTTCTTGCTATTGAAGAAGATGTTGTAGTCGTTGATCTAAACCATCCAATGGCTGGTCAGGAATTACGATTCAAGGGTCAAATTACAAATGTCAGAGACGCTAGTGCTGAAGAGCTTGAACATGGTCATGTTCATGGTGAAGATGGACATATGAATCACTAAACAATTTTTCGGTTTATTTAACTAAGCCTCCAGGATGAGTAGCCATACCATGGGTGAAAAGAAAATAAACCAGAACGATAGAAACAAATAAGGAAACAAGCATCAGCTTGCCAATTGGCCGGGGTTTAAATTCGGTATCATTTCCAATATATTTTCGCCAGAAAATCTGGGTAAGTATAATCGCCCCAATTACATTTATAAGCACATTATATCCCAAGATGATATACTGCTTGTTTGGAATATATGGAAGCAATAAAATCGTTGAAATGTTATAGAGAATACCGAATATAATTACTTCTAGTAGCGCTCTTTTATTTCCAGCCTTATAAAAATTAATAGCCATTAGAATAACGCCAAAAAGCGTACTGAAGACAATTGAAAACAAATGAACAGCTCCTTGTGAAAAATAACTGGGTTCAACACTGTCATTGGTAATAACTTCAGGTACCGGATACCAGCTTTCTGCCTGTTTTTCGTTTATTTCTTTTTTCTTTTGTCTAAGGTCAAGATCTATCGACCTGAGTTCTGCAAATGTAAAAATGCGCCCACGCTTTTCTAATTCAGCGATTGCTGCTTCTACAGATTCAGCAGCATAACGGCTTCTTTTAGCAATCAGGTCTTCGAGCTGTTTATTAGCACGACCAGCCATTACCTCGTTAATATTTTCCATTATAAATAGTATTGACAGGTACTATATTGTCAAATTCAATTAGCGTTATTACTTACGTAAAACATAATTTATGAGACTTTCAATTAATGTAATAAGCACCTTATTCTAAGACGGTTTTGAAATTTTATCTGTCGTAACTGAAAGGTTGATTTCACCTTATCACAAATATAACTAATATTACAGTAAAACTGTTTAAGCTATCGGGGGTGCTGTCAAATGAAATTCAAATTTCCAAATTTCAAGAACCTCTTCCATCGAGAGTTCATAAGGTTTAAACTGAGTATTGGATGAGCATAAAAGTAAAATGCTTTTATTTAACGTTTTAAAAAAAACCAGTTTAAAAACAATACCTTCCTGACGGGTGAGAATCACGTATTTACTGCCTTCTTCGAGTTGGTTCCAGTTGTCAAGGTATGAGCAAATCACATAAGACTTTGAGTTCATGGGCAGCATTGAATCACCTTCAAGCTGAAACATCCTGTGCTTTCTATTTTTTGGCAAAAAAGGAAAGCTCACAACTGGCAGATCGCCAATATATTCAGGATCCGAATACCCATTCATATAGCCCGCTTTGGCTTTAACCGGAACCAGTTCTACCTGATCTTCTCCAAGAACATCAACGGCAACTGTTAAAACCCTTAGCTTATTGCCACTGAAATAACTTTCATTTCCCTGAATAACCTCTCTGATTTTAAACTCAGTCAGTGTAGCCATTTCAATCTTAAGTAGCGAATCTGTGCTAACACAAAAGTAGGCAGAAAGTGCAAGTAAGGCTTCAAGCGTCGGTTTGATTGTGCTCTCATAACCAGCAAGCTGAGACCGGGAAAAACCCAGTCTCGCAGCTGCCTCAACCTGGGTCAGAACCTTACGCAAACGTAAAAACTTAATGTTCTGGTGAATATACATAACTATATAACAGACAGCTAAACTAAATCTAATTGTCAACTATACAAACAGAATAAATTAAAGTTTACTTATTGATTCAATAGAGTGGTTTCTTTTCTGATGATTTCAAGAACTCGAAAATCTGATCTTAGATCAGAAAAAAGCAAGGGATTACTTTGCTCCTTTTCATGTGAATTAATGACAAGAACCATCCATAATACATCATGCCAGCTGCTATTTTTATAACCAATTTTATTAAAAAGCGCAAACTCGCTAAAACCTAAACGTTCATGCAGACAGATACTTTTAGAATTTGGCACTGTAATCAAGGCATAAATATTTACAATGCCCTGAATTTTTAATATGGCTATCATAGCCTGATATAAATGCTTTGCAACTCCCCTACCCTGGGCATCAGGTGAAACATAGACAGATGATTCTACTGACCATTGGTAAGCTATACGGTCACGATGTTTAGCAGAATAGGCATAGCCCAAAATTATTCCCTCTTCTTCACAAATCAACCAGGGAAAGCCATTAATAACTATTTTTAAACGGTTCTCAAATTCGGTACGGGCAGGTACGACTGTTTCAAAGGTAATGGCTGAGTCTGCTATATACGGTTCATAAATCAAAAGCATCTGAGGTACATCCTGGGGTGCAGCGTAGCGTATTATCATAGTTTTAAAAAAATTAAAGGAAATAATTACGGGGTTCTTTTAATAATAGAAAAATTAAGCGGCAGAGAAGTTGACTTTCAGCCAGGCTTCGCCAAATGGCTTGTATGGTAATACGTTAAAATTAAATTCGTATTCAGTTAACTTGAATCACTGTTATATTTTTTGTTTTACTTTTTTTAAGTTAGAAGAATTAGTAATTTTGATGTTCAACAAACAATTGAATAGAGAGTTATTAATTATTAATAAGATTACTGACTCCTTAGCTCAGCTGGTAGAGCAAAAGACTCTTAATCTTTGGGTCCAGGGTTCGATCCCCTGAGGGGTCACTTAAGCCACTTGAAAAAGTGGCTTTTTTTATACCTAAAAGTTAGAAAAGAAATTTAGTTTAATCGTCCAGCTCTTTGGTAAGCTGAATTACAATGGTTTTATTAATTGTTCCGCAATTCTCTTTAAATCTTGTCCGGTAAAGTCATGAACTGGTGACAAAGGATAGATTGATTGGCCATTACGTTCAATAAAAGCTGTAACTAAGCCTGCTTTTTTTGCTCCCGCTAAATCCCAGGCATGTGCTGCAATCATAATACAATCTTCGGGCATGACACCCAGATTTTGGGCAGCACCAAGATATGTTTTGGGGTGAGGTTTAAAAACCTTAAATTCATCGACACTGTAAATCTGCTGAAAGAAAGTATCAATGCCAGCATACTTAATTTGCTCTTTTGCAGCAGGCAGACTAGAATTTGTCAGGGCGAACATCCTATATCCAGCATTCTGAAGCATAGTTAGACCGTCTATCACGTCAGTATGGGCAGGTAATTCAGTCATCATTTTAATAATACATTCAGCTTTGTAATCAGTAAAGGATTTTTTAAAATTCCTGGCCACCATCAACAGGGTAGCTTTGCCGATTTCCCCGAATGTATGATAAGTACCACTAATGGTTTCAACCAGTGAATAGTGTAACAAGGTAGAAAACCAGATACTAAATGCTGCTTCAGAACCAAGTGCCTCATTGATTGAGATCCTGATTTTTGACAAATCTAATAATGTCTCATTTACATCAAAAATTAAAACTTTGGTTTTAGGAGGCATCTCATTTTTATCCAAATTACTTCAAATGTTTAAGATAACCTAAAATTCTAAAGAGGTGTTCAGCCTGCCTTGTTCAGCGATTGTTAGATTTGCTGTACCCTTTCATGATTCGTAATTACCACGGTATTTAAACCCGTCTAAATCAATTTATAGCCAACCATTTCATTCTTTATTCTGTTATCTAAAAAAAAGTTTATGTCTAGAATTTTTATAACTGGTTCAGCAGATGGCCTTGGGCAAATGGCTGCAGATTTATTAATTAAAGCCGGTAACCAGGTTGTATTACATGCCAGAAATAATGAAAGAGCTGAACATGCACTAAAGGCCATACCTGAGGCAGAATCAGTGCTTACAGGTGATTTAAGTTCTATTGCAGAAACAATAAAACTGGCAGAAGAAGTAAATAAATTTGGTTTCTTTGATGCGGTCATACACAATGCAGGAGTCGGCTATAAAGAAGCTACTCGAATAAACACCATTGATAACTTGTCGCATATATTTGCAGTTAACAGCCTTGCCCCGTACCTGCTGACCTGTCTGATTCATAAACCTAAAAGATTAGTCTATTTAAGCTCGGCATTACACCGTGATGGTGATATAAGTTTAAAAGACTTAAATTGGAAAAGTAGACCATGGAATGGGTTAAAAGCCTATTCTGATTCTAAACTTCATGATTTGATTCTTGCATTTGCAGTTGCCAGACTATGGCCTGATGTATATTCAAATGCTGTTGAACCTGGCTGGGTGAGTACCCGGATGGGTGGCCTTGGGGCAACAGACAACCTTCAGGAAGGCCCCGTCACACAGGCATGGCTTGCAGGGGGGGCCGATGTGGCTGCTGATGTTTCAGGAAAATATCTTTATCACCAGGAAATTGGTAAATTTTCTGAGGCGGCAAATGATATTGAGCTTCAGGAAAAATTTCTAGCTGAATGTGAAAAGATTTCAGGTATCAAACTTGCCGTTTCATTCCCAGCTAACTCTTTCTTTAGAAGTTAGTTTACTAAAAAAGAGATAATCAGAAATAATTATTTAAAATTCATTCAGTAATTATGACAAACACAGTAAAAGTTGGCTTTATCGGCCTTGGAAATATGGGTATCCCGATGGCTTGTCAATTACTTAAGGCTGGCTACCCGGTACTGGTTTATAATCGGAATAAAAATAAAGAAGAAACAGTAGTGGCTGCTGGTGCTGATAAGACGTCTAGTACCGCTGATGTAATGAAAAGATCTGATGTTGTCATCATAATGGTCACAGATGATGCAGCTATAATTGAAATATTTACAGGAGAGCAAGGCTTACTCACGCCAGCAGTAACAGATAGATATATTATCAATATGAGTACCGTATCTCCCGAAGTAAGTCGTAAAATGGCGGCTCTGTGTGAATCTGCAGGGAACCATTATGTTGATGCACCTGTTTCTGGTAGTGTAAAACAAGCCCAGGACGGTCAGCTGGTTATTATGGTTGGAGCAGAAGCGGATGTTTTTGATGCAGTAAAGCCAATTCTTGGGGCAATGGGAAAATTAGTTTTACGGGTTGGCCCTACCGGTGCTGGTAATACTGTTAAACTAGCTATAAATACTTTACTGGCAATCCAGGCTCAGGGCCTTGCCGAAACGATTAATTTCGCCAATCAGCAAGGTATAAAAACTGAAGATCTGCTTATCCTTATCAACAATAGCGCAATTGGTACTGTATTCGGGAAAATTAAAGGTGAGGCCATCATGCAGGATAATTTCAATGCTGCCTTTACCTTAAAAAATATTATCAAAGACCTGCGTCTGGCAAAAGATCTTGGTTTAAATAGCCCCTTAGCAAATACCGCAAATAATAGCTTTCAGCAAGCTGAAGCAACATATGGTAATGAAGATATAATTGCAATTATTAAAGCGTTAAAGCATGATCAGCAATGAGTAAATCGAATATAAATTGAGAACATAACAGCGTTTTTCATGAGGTATTAGTTTCGCCATGCAAACTTGAACCACTTGAGAGATTACCTTCATCTGAAATATATAATTATTTCTTAAAACTTTAAATTTTCTAAATCAAGAAGCACAAAATGACGCTAATCTATCTTTTGCTAGGCTTGATCATTTTATTGCAGGCTTTCAGCCTTTTCAAAAATAAACACCAATCTACTAATGAAGCATTAACGGCTATCATTCAATTGCCTTTAGCGTCTATTGAAAAAGAAATTAACCGTGTAGAGTTTTCGGTTAAAGAAGAATTGAGGGCCAATAGGGCTGAAAGTACACAGCTGGCCGGGCAAAGCAGAAGAGAACTGAATGAGTCACTCGAATCGTTTCGAAATGGACTAAATACCAGTTTGCGTGATTTTTCAGACCGACAGCGTGAAAATTTTTCTGATCTGAATAAAAATCAGGAAAGTCAGAACAGATCATTGTCTGAAAGGATACTCGAGATGAAAGTTGCAACAGAAGGCAGCTTAAAAGAATTACAGGTTGATAATGCGCGTAAACTTGATGAAATGAGAGCCACTGTTGATGAAAAGCTACAAAAAACGCTTGAATCAAGGCTCAGTGAATCATTCAAACAGGTAAGTGAAAGATTAGAAGCAGTGCATAAAGGTTTAGGTGATATGCAACAACTTGCAACTGGGGTAGGCGATTTAAAGAAGGTTCTCTCAAATGTTAAAACCAGGGGAATGCTAGGTGAATATCAGCTTGAAAATCTGCTTGAGCAAATCCTGACTACTGAACAATATGCAAAGAATGTTAAACCAAGGCCTGGCTCGAATGCTATTGTTGAGTTTGCAATAAAATTGCCAGGCAATGAAGATAAGAAGATGCCTGTCTGGTTGCCAATAGATGCTAAGTTTCCAAAAGAAGATTTTGAACATTTACTGCATGCATACGATAGTGCAGATTTGATGACTATTGAAGAATGCCGCAAAATATTTATCAGGGGTATCCGAAAATGTGCAGCTGACATAAGTTCAAAATATATAGAGTCACCTTATACTACTGACTTTGCACTTTTATTTCTGCCATTTGAAAGTCTTTATGCCGAAGTGTTGAGAACACCTGGCCTGTTTGAGTCAATTCAGCGGGAATACAAAATTATAATTACAGGACCTACGACATTATCAGCATTATTAAGCAGTCTTCAGATGGGTTTCAGAACCCTAGCTATAGAGAAAAGGTCATCAGAAGTTTGGAATATGCTTTCTTCTGTCAAAAGCGAATTTGGTAAATTTGGTATAGCTTTACAAAAAACCAAGAAGAAACTTCAGGAAGCCAGCAATGTTATCGAAGAAGCAGAGGGGAGGTCAAGACAGGTAGAAAAAAAGCTTCAAAATGTACAATTATTGCCTGAACATGAAATCGCCTCAACTTTGCCAAACAGTTTAAACGAACTTGAACCAGATACAGCTATAAAAGAAGCTGATCAGAAGATAGATAAGACTAATAGCAATTCCTTTCTAGGTTTTAAATAAATATTAATTAGTTTTTAAAACTTAACAGCTTGTTCAAAGTTTATAACACACCATGGAAATAATTGATACTCAAAAGAATTCATTAGCCTCTATTTTTCCCGATGAAGGAAAAGTACCAGATGCCCAGGTTTTGGACGCTCCTGTTCATCAGCGTGAAATTCTCATCGATGGTAAAATACGTACCTGGGAAGGACCAGTTCAAGCTGTATTTTCACCTATTTGTTTGCGAAACGAAGATGGCAAACTCAACAAGGTTGAAATCGGAAGTTATCCCCTAGCGACTGAAAACGAAGCCAGCGAGGCACTTGATGCGGCTGTAAAGTCTTACGACTTTGGCCGTGGAGAATGGCCAACGATGGGCGTTGAAAATAGAATAAAACATATTGAAGATTTCACCTTCAGAATGATTGGCTGTAAACAAGAAGTCGTCAAGCTAATAATGTGGGAAATCGGTAAATCGCTCGCTGATTCAGAGAAAGAATTTGATCGTACTGTTGAATATATAAATGCAACAATTGAAGCCTTAAAGCAAACTGATAATAAATCTTCTGGCTTTGAAATAGTTCAGGGTATAGCAGGTCAGATAAGACGATCACCTTTAGGAGTGGTTCTGTGTATGGGGCCTTTTAATTATCCCTTGAATGAAACCTTTACTACTATGATCCCGGCGCTGATCATGGGCAACACGGTACTTTTTAAACCGCCCAAGTATGGAACTCTTTTATTCTGCCCACTGCTTACTGCATTTCGGGATGCTTTTCCACCCGGTGTAGTGAATACTGTTTACGGGAGGGGAGCAAATGTAGTTCCCTTTTTAATGAGTTCGGGCAAAATAGATGTTCTTGCACTCATCGGATCAAGTAAAGTTGCTGATCAGCTCATCAAATTGCATCCAAAAACAAATCGCCTTAGAACTATTCTAAGTCTTGATGCAAAAAATGCAGCTATTGTACTAAGTCATGCAAATCTGGATGAAACGATAAAAGAATGTGTGCTAGGTGCATTAACGTTTAATGGACAAAGATGTACTGCTATAAAGATCATTTATGTTCACCGCTCGATAGCAGATGATTTCATAAAAAGGCTGTCAAATGAGGTTAATAAAGTCAAGATTGGTATGCCTTGGGAAACAGGTGTACTTATAACCCCACTACCAGAACCAACCAAGCCTGGATATTTAAAAGCCTGTATTGATGAGGCCATTGCACTGGGAGCTCGCATTTGTAATGAAGGAGGAGGAGAAATTGTTGAGACGTTGGTAAAGCCTGCCATTATTTATCCGGTAGATTCACGGATGAAACTTTTTCGTGAAGAACAATTTGGCCCGGTAATTCCAGTAGTGGCTTTTGATAAATTAGAAGAACCTATTGACTACCTTATTCACTCTGACCATGGCCAGCAGGTAAGCATTTTTGGCACAGAACATGAAGAAATTGCCAGACTTATTGATCCTTTAGTCAATCTTGTCTGCAGGGTAAATATCAACTCTCAGTGCCAGCGGGGGCCAGATGTTTTTCCTTTCACAGGAAGAAAAGACTCTGCCGAAGGAACACTTTCTGTTTCAGATGCTTTACGCTCATTTTCTATAAGATCGATGGTTGCCACAAAATTGAATATTCAGAACAAGCATATTTTCAATACAATTGTCCACGAAAACGAATCAAAATTTTTAAACACCCAGTTTATATTTTAACCCGAAAAAAATGAAAACAATTGCATTTCTTTTTACAGCTATAATCAGTGTTGGTTTCTGTACTGCTTCACCAAAACCAACACCTAAAAAACATATCTTGGTACATCCATCGGCTCCATCAATTTACAGTTTTAAACTGCCATCTATCGATGGCCGGATGATAGATTTGAACAAATACAAAGGTAAAAAAATACTGATCGTCAATACTGCCTCTAAATGTGGTTATACTCCTCAGTATGGTAAACTCCAGGCTTTACATCAAAAAATGGGTGACAAACTGGTAATATTGGGTTTTCCAGCGAACAATTTTAATAGTCAGGAGCCTGGAAATAATAAAGAAATATCAGAATTTTGCACAAAAAACTATGGGGTAACATTTCAAATGTTTGAGAAATTATCAGTTCTTGGTTCCGACCAGAGCCCATTATACAAATGGCTTAGTACAAAAAGTGAAAATGGATGGAATGATAAAGTACCAACCTGGAATTTCTGCAAGTACCTGATCAATGAAAAAGGTGTTCTTACTAATTTCTGGGAATCAAGTGTAGACCCAAATGGATCTGAAATTGCCGCTGCGATAGCAAAATAAGATAAACCTGATTTCAAAAAGGGTTAAGAGGTTCCATTTATGGCATTTCTTAACCCTTTTTTATGGATTTATTTTAAACATGTTCCACTTTTTCGAAAAAGAAATTAGACGTTGTGAAATTGTTACATTAAAATAATTGTTTAGAGTTGACAGTGAAAACTGACACTTAAAAAATAGCGTATGTCATGAAAACGCAAACTAAACTTTAATGTCATGAAAGAGAACCTTCTCGATGAAAATGAAATGGAGATACGGGAAAGCATAATGAAAACCATCCCCCGTCGGAATTTCCTGAAAGTTGCTGGATTATCAACAGCAGCACTAGCAGTATTTGCAGTTACTTCTTGCAAGAAAACAAACACCGGCCCATCTATGGGTGGTAAAGGTTTAAGCTTTGGAACAGGTGATATTGCTATTCTAAACTTTGCTTATGCTCTTGAGCAATTAGAAGCAGCCTTTTACACAAAGGTAATGCTGAACCCATATACGGGCATGTCAGCAGAAGAAAAAATGTACCTGGGTGATATTACAAAACACGAAGTTTTACACCGTGAATTTTTCAAGACTGTGCTTGCTGGCTCCGCGCTGCCAACTTTGACATTGGATTTAAGTTCAATTGACTTTACAAGCAAAACAAGTGTTATACAAGCTGCTTCAGCTTTTGAAGATCTAGGTGTACAGGCATACAATGGAGCAGGTCAATATCTGGTAACCCCAGCATATCTCGTGATTGCAGGTCAAATTGTTTCTGTAGAAGGTAGACATGCAGCTTACCTGAGAGATTTGAATAAGTATGGCTCGTTTGCTGATTCAACTATCCTTGACATGAATGCTTTAGAAATGTCAAAGAAACCTCAGGCTGTTATTGCAATTGCAACTACAACATTTATCAAAACAAAATTAGACGCATCTACATTACCAAACTCTTAATTCTAAAGTCATGAACTTCGACAAAATATTTAATCAGATTGAGGAAGTAGACCCAGAGGTCTTCGGCCGTATGGATACCCGCCGGTCAGCAATGAAAGAATTTGCAGGTATGGCAGGAAAAGTGGCAGTGGCAGCGATTCCGCTAATGCTCGGTTCAATGTTTAAGAAAGCATATGCTGGAGCCTCAATGCGCGGTCCACTTGATGTTCTTAATTTTGCTTTGACCCTTGAGTACCTTGAGTCAAATTTTTACAACATGGGGTACGCAAATTCTTCAATGATACCATCAGTTAACAGTGCAGGTATTGGAGATATTGTCGCTGATGAAGCTTCACACGTAAAATTTCTACAGACAGCCATTACAGGTGCAGGTGGAACACCCGTGGCTCAGTCAAGTTTCAAATATGATTTCACGGCTGGCGGAACGTTTAACGATGTATTCACTAATTTTGATACTTTCCTTGCAGTAGCCCAGGCATTTGAAGATACAGGTGTCAGAGCTTACAAAGGACAGGCAGGATATCTTATCGGTACTGGCGCAATTTTAACGGCTGCTTTAAATATTCATTCAGTTGAAGCACGCCATGCATCACATATTCGTCAGATTCGTCACCTGCGTGGTGCTATGGTAAAACCATGGATCACACTAGCACAAACAGGTATTAACAGCCCTGCTGTTAATGCTTCTTATGCAGGTGAAGATAATATAACCATTGCAGGAATGAATCTGGTAGGTATTAATGGTCACTCAGAAATTGACGCCAATGCAGTTTCAGAAGCATTTGATGAAATTCTGTCGACAGATCAGGTTGTTGCAATTGCAAAAAACTTTATCACGCAGGGATTATAATTGTAATTTCTTTTTCAATTTCTAAAGAAGGTACTCAAGAGAGTACCTTCTTTTTTGTTGGCATAATTTTCAATATTTTTGGGCTTATTGATAACTATTGATGCCTGCGAAATATATGAATAGAAAAAAGTTTATTGCTGACTCGGTTCTAGCCACAGGAGCATTCTTCTTTATGTTCCAATCATGCAAAAAAAGTACTGTTTCAGGGGGTGCAGGTGAAGGAGCAAATGGCTACTCATTTGGTACTGGTGATATTGCTCTCTTAAATTTTGCGTACGTATTAAGTCAGGTTCAAGCCGCATTCTATATCGAGTTACTTGGGTCAGGAATTATCACAGATGCTACGGAGAAGATTTTATTCAATGATATCCTGAAACATGAAATAGCACAAAGAGAATTTTTAAACATTGCATTAGGCTCAAATGCTCTTACAGGATTACAATTGGGTTTTACTACCATCGATTTTACAAACAGAAAAGGCGCACTTACTGCGGCAGTTTATTTTGAAGACCTCTGTGTTCAAGGTTTAAATGCAATTGTCGGATCAATGCAGTCTTCTGCCTTGCTTACCTTAATTGCACAAATTATTTCTGTTCAGGCCAGGCATGGCACTTATATTCATGAAATTTTACAACCAGGAAGCTTTACGGGCATGAGCCTGTTAGACCAAAACAGCCTTGAAATTGACCAAAAACCTTCAGTCGTACTGGTTAAACTTGGCGATTATCTAAAAACTAAACTAGATTCTTCATCGATTCCAAACCTAACCATCAAGGTAGTACCCTTGCCATTGAGCATATTGACTGTCATAGATTTTGCCCTGAGACTTAAATTATTAAAGCTCAGCCTTTACCAGCGTGCTTTGGGAATACAGCCTGTTCCAGGTTCAGTGAATACACTTTTAACTCAATCATTTGTACAGTTAAGTACAAGCGAGCAAAGTAGTTTAGCACTAATGGCCACAGACGAGCAAAATCATGTTAACTTTTTAACAACTTTATTTAATGGGAGTATTGTCGTGCCTCCTGGGCCAACGAGTTTAACTATTGATATAACAGCTAATCAGTTATTTGCTGATATAACTACAAACCCTCAAACTTTGCTACTGGCTGTCCAGGTAATTGAAGATACTTCAGTCAGATATTTTAAAGGGCAATTAGCCCGTTTAACAGGGTATTCAAACCTGCTGACAAGCTTTGTGAATATACATTCGGTAGAAGCCCGGCATTCAGCATATGTCAGGCTCATAAGATCAAGCTATCAAGTAACGATTAAACCCTGGATATTACAAAATGGGGCAACTGCAATTGGTATATATACTGGTGCAACTGCACAGGTAAATACAGCCAACCTGTATAACATTTATTTAAACGAAGACAATACAGCGCAGGCGCAAATACAAATTATTGGTATCAACGGGCATAAAGAGATTGATGCTGATGCTGCATCAGAGGCATTTGATGAGGTGCTCAGCCATGATCAGGTTAAGGTTATACTAGGTGCATTTATAACCATTGGTATTTAACATCTCAATTATAGTGCTAATGGCAGAAAGATCAATTATAAAATTAACCCCTAGCCGTTAATAAATACGATGTTATTTAACTGTAGCCGGATCAGGAAAAGTTCTGGTTTTTGTGGTATCTGACCCCGACTCTATCAGAATGCCTTTTTCTTTCTCTGATATACCTGGTTCTAGTTTTGTGGCTGGCGTTTGCTGATCCGCGGGCTGAGAAATTATATTTTGTTGCTGAGTGCCATGCCGAGGGGGCATCGGAGGCTTTTGCTTCCTGGCAGGCTGAGATAAACTGGCACTGATAGTGGGTTGAACTTCAGTTGCTGTTGATTTTTTAACCGTTGATAGCGATAAAGTTTCTTTTTTCTTCGAACCTTTAATTAACTTTTTAACAGCGGTTTGTTTAGTTACAGAATTTAGTTTCTTCAAGGCTATATTAGCCAGAAATTTTTTGTTTAAACTATCAATTTCCTGATATGAGACACCTTTAAGATCCTTGCCTGTAATCATAATACCAATAATTTTCGTGCTATCAGGTAATGTGTTTTGATCCATCGTAGAGTACCATGGTTTGGGAATGTTTACCGTTTGCATCACATAACTCAATCCTGCTTCATTACCTCTAATTATCAGATTACCTTCAAACCAGGTTAATTCATTAATTTTTTCATGAGATTTTAGAAGATCGACGTAATATTTTCCAACACGTAAGTTCTTTTTGGTATGATACGTAGAACTTGTAATATTAATACGCTTGATAATACAGGCTGAATCCTGAGAACTACAATCGGGTTCTATAAAGAATAAGACTTCAGATCTATCACGGCTAAGTATTTCAATTTTTTCATAGCTACCCTTGGCATCATAGATTAGAACACGTTCTATTCTTTTAGCAGGATAAAGAGTGTATACATCTTTAATTGATTTTCCCAGTATGACTTTCTCAACACTATTGCCATTAACGAGAAATAAATCCGGTAAAACAGCAGATTTACCGGTTAGGGTAGAATTTAGATGTAAATGGCAGCATTTTGCAAAACCAGGATTTTCAAAAAAAGTAATGGTAAGCATAGCCATGAAAATGGTAACAATATATAATTTCATGCGAGCGTCAAATTCCATTCTAGTTAATTATTACTATTTAGTTACTACGTGTCCAAAATGTTGACCTGCCAAATAATGGAATTCCAATAAATCCACGAATTTTAATCTTAATACTATTATCAGTTGAAATCCGGCAGGAATAAGTTTTTCCGGATAAAGGGTCATATATGAATCCCCCGTTCCAGGTTTTGCCTCCTGCATATTTGAAGCCCTTTAAAATCTCAAGGCCCATCACCTTCTCTTTCTGTTTTGCTGGTTCCGGATTTTTTACGTCCAGCACAGGTGAGCCATCAACGTTACGTCTTTTAATCCAACTTAAACGGCCAAAATATTTACCATTGTTTTTATATATCAGTATTTTCCCATCTGCATGTTCAGAGAGCCAGGTTCCTAAAATAATATCCGCTTCATTCACAGTAGTAACCGTCATTACCCGTATAGAATATTTTTCAATAGGAAAAGGTTTGGTCGCAAGGGCTTCGGTTTTAATCACACTATTATAAATTGATGGCAACGTACTGATACTTCCAGAAAACCGAAGCAGAATACTCAGCAAAGCAGTAAAAACAAATTTTTCCATAGCTAGCTTTAAACCAATTAGTGCAAAGTTATCATTATGTTAGCCGAACCGACAAACATTCGGCCAAATACCCTGATAACTCGTTTAATACTCTTAAAAATAACTAGAATCCTGATTTCTTAATCATTATTCATTTGCGAAAGTAAGAGCTAAAACGTACTTTTATTTGCATTTTAAATAAGAAAACCATGCTGCCCAGATGGCGAAATTGGTAGACGCACCATCTTGAGGGGGTGGCGGGCAACCGATGCCGGTTCGAATCCGGTTCTGGGCACTGATTGATTCCAATAATAATTTTTTAAGAATGAGTATCAATTAGGCAACTAATTCGATACTCTACTTAGAAAAATTCAAATTCAAAGCTTTAATACTACTTTCGGTCTAGAAAGTCACCTATTATTCTCAGTATATTTTAGGAAATAGTTCAATTAAGCGCAATTTTCATGACCAGTGCAAGGATTTGTTCTTTTTTTAAGAGTTATTGCTTTTTCAATATTAGTATCTGCCTTTACTGCGCTAGATATACTCAAAAAACATCTTTTACAGCTAAAAAAGTATACTTCTGAGCGACCACAAGAAAAAATAGATCTTCATATTGACAAATATTTTTATGTAGCTGGAGATACAATCTGGTTCAAAGCATATATTGTTAATGCTGAAGAAAATGCCCTCTCAGGTTTAAGTGAAATCGTATATGTTGATCTGATTGATGCTAAAGATTCAATTAGACAGACCCTGAAATTACCAGTTGAATCAGGTTTAAGATGGGACATTTTAGCCTTACTGATACCATTAAGCAAGGAAGATACCATATTCGTGCCTATACGCTGGATGAGAAATTTTGACGAATCTTATTTTTTAACCGGGAATTTGATATCATATCATTGCAATCAAATAGAAATAATGTTAATGATAAGCTGAATTATAAGCTACAACTACCTGATTCAAAAGCCGAAAAAGAAAATCTCAACAAAATTGATAGTACTTTCAGAAATCAGGGAATTGTAGATACCGGGAGATTTAATGTGCAATTTTTTTCTGAAGGTGGAAATTTAATTGAAGGCATCACTTCAAAAGTGGCAGTAAAAGCCCTTCGTGGTACTGGTCACGGTTTTGTAGTATGAGGGGTTATTCAGGATAATAAAAAAAATAAAGTAGCAGAATTTACCACCTCGGCCTTGGGAATGGGAGCTTTTAAATTAGAAGCCCTGCCGCGGACTTATAAGTTATACCAGTAAAAAACCGGTTACTGGCGGTAAGGTGACATTAATTTCACCAGGCAAGATTCAGGTGCTCAACACAATGAGGTCTCAGCAGGTAAAAGAAAATTCAGGCATGTTAGAATACCGAAAAAAACAGCATCAAAAACATGCAAAATCTACAACAACTTGGTCTCAGAAATGGTATTCAGCTAAAAAAGATTGTAGTAAAAGCTAAAAAACTCGATAGAGTACAAGAAGTCTTAAAAAACTCAAGAAACTTAAATGGTGCAGGTAATGCTGATAGAGTTCTTACCTATCTAGATTTTCAATATTGCCAAAACCTTGAACAATGTTTACAAAGGAGAATAGCAGGTGTCATGATCAACAATGGCAAAGCTTATTCTATGAGATCACCTGGAAGGCAGATGCTGGTCATACTTGATGGCATGGAAATGACTGATATGAGACTTGATGAAATACACATCAATGATATTGGTAGTGTAGAAATTTTAAAGGATGCAAGTTATTTGGAAATTTATGGTAGTCAGGCATCTGGAATACCAGGGAGGCAGACTTTAAACTATACCGTAAAATAGATTAAATTTTATTGCTATCTATCTGACTGATGGTGAAAATGATATTAATAACAAGTAAAAATACCGGCATTTAAAGCCATAAATAAATTTTCTGCAACGAAAAAAGAAATTAGATTTGATTTTTAAAAAAATGCCCAGGTGGCGAAATTGGCAAACGTTGCGGTCTCAGAAGCCGTTGGAGTTTATCCTTGGGGGTTCGAGTCCCCCCCTGGGCACGCAACATACAGATAAAACCCCGTTCTAGATAGCTATAACGGGGTTTTTAATTTTAAGATTCCAAATTACATACAAAATTGCATACAAAAATATTTGGGTCGTGACTTACTTTCTGGGCTTTAATCATTGGATTGGTAAGACACATAATAT
The DNA here is from genome assembly GCA_031363945.1 of bacterium. Lineage (GTDB taxonomy): Bacteria > Bacteroidota > Bacteroidia > Sphingobacteriales > Sphingobacteriaceae > JANLVJ01. The sequence continues at coordinate 212,197 of JANLVJ010000065.1, forward strand.
ATTAGTGCTTATGGTTTCTGATCTGATTTCTAACATTTGTATAAAACGCTGAACATCCGCTAGCAAAAACGGTCAAAACGCGCAAACCAAGGTTGTCCATTTCTGAATAACTTTTTGCAATATGGGCTTTCATTTCACCCAATGTTTGGAACAGCTGATCAAGTCTGAATTTTTATTTAATTTTCCTATTAATTCTTTCTGCAATTGCCAGCGATTAAAAATGGACAAAACTGAAAAAAGATATAAAGGAATATAGTAGCTAGTATAATTAAGACAGAATCAGACTAAATTCAAATAGGATGAGCCCGATGGAATACCGGGCTCATCCTACTAATTAATGTTAAAACTTTATTAACTTTTTGGGTTCAGTCTGTTAAGATTTATGCTACACAGGGATTCAGTGATAGAAAAACTCAAAAAGAGCTCATGAATTCTGAAATAAAATCAGAAGTGTTATTTTGCCTATTGATCAAACAGACTGAAATCGACCTCTGTTTAGGTAACCTGACGAGTTTGTACAGGGCTACCTCCTGCTGGATTGTAATATGGGCATTTACCAGGACATGATTTCATTGAACCCTTACCAGCATGTGATTTGGCCTTACCTGCTTTTCCGGTTGGAATGCCGGCAAAAACTTGTACCGTCATTGACAATACAAGTACGATCGAGAATATATTTTTCATAGCGCTCAAGATTAAAATAATGATGGTTAATTATCTATTATAACTCAGATCATTCTTAAAAGTTGCTAGAGACTTGAAATATGATGCTGAATATAAATTTTCTTCTGGTTCATGCTGAATCGGTTGCTCAAAATTTATTTATGGTCACATCAATAAAATAAACGACCACTAAATGTAATCAGGCTTAACCTTTACAGGAAGGCTGATTGGACATCAGAATTATTAGATTTGAAACAATTAGTATGAATCTACCCGGGTAATCGGATATAAAGATTTATCCTTGAAAGCAGCTCAAATTGAGCACATAAAATTTCAGACAGCAATGAAAAGAATCTTAAACATAATTGGTTTTCTGGTAACCTGCAGTTATAGCCAGGCTCAACAAATTAGCCCGCGCAACTTATACCCAGGATTATTTGAAGCTGTTCAACTAGGTAATATATTTCCTGATAATAAGACCTTTGTCGATATGAAGCCCTTGAATAAGCCGTCGGCGATTATGGCTGATTATAACGCTGAACGTCAAAAGGCTGACTTTAAACTTGCTGATTTTATAGCCAAAAACTTTATTATGCCTGGTTCTACTGGCAAAACCTTTAATTCAACAATTAGCCTGGGCATTAGAAAACATATTGATACCCTTTGGCAGGTACTTGAAAGAAAAGCCGATGCTGCCAGCAATTCTTCACTTTTGCCCTTAAAATTTGACTATATCATACCTGGAGGCCGGTTCAGAGAAATCTATTATTGGGATTCCTACTTTACCATGCTTGGTTTACAGGAAAGTCATAAAATCAAGGTGATCAATAATATGATTTCAAACTTTGCTGATCTCATAGACCGTTATGGTTTTATTCCAAACGGAACGAGAACATATTATCTGACACGCTCCCAGCCTCCATTTTTCTCACTTATGGTTGATCTGCTCGCCAAAAATACTTCTGATCGTGTTTACACGAAATACCGCCCCGAGCTACTCGCAGAATATAAATTCTGGATGAATGGTGCTGATACATTATCGAAAGGTCATTCTTTTCACAATCTGGTCAGGCTTTCATCTGGTGAGCTAATGAACCGATACTGGGATAGTTCTAGTCAGCCCCGTGAAGAGTCTTATATGCAAGACATGCACTCTATGGCATTGACAAAGGAAGATTCAGCAACCTATTTTCAAAACATCAGAGCGGCAGCCGAATCAGGCTGGGATTTTAGTACCCGCTGGTTTGATGATAACAAAGGGTTATCAAGCATACATACAACAGACCTTATTGCCATTGATTTAAATTGTCTTCTGTTTCATCTTGAACTCTCGTTGGCCAAATCATATCATTTGACAGGCAATAAAGAACTTGAGAAAGACTTCAGGTCAAAAGCTCTGGCCCGCAAAAGAGCAATCCTGAAATATTGTTGGGATAAGCGGGCAGGATGGTTTAAAGATTATAATTTCAAGTTAAAACGTGTTGAGAAAATTGAAACCCTGGCAGGTGCCTTCCCGCTTGAATTTGGTATCTCTACCGTAGGTGAAGCCAGTAAACAGGCAGACAAAATCAGTAAATTTTTTCTTAAACCCGGTGGTCTGGTAACAACAAATAATAATTCAGGTCAGCAATGGGATTCACCCAATGGCTGGGCCCCTCTGCAGTATTTAACCATTAATGGGCTTGAGAATTACCACTATAGTGTACTAGCCAGAACAATTGCTAAAAGATGGATCAGTTTAAATCAACAGGTATTTGAGCAGACAGGTAAACTAGTCGAAAAATACAATGTTATTAATTTAAATTTAAAAGCCGGGGGTGGTGAATATCCGCTTCAGGATGGCTTTGGCTGGACAAACGGAGTCTTGCTTAATTTGATGAATCATTATCAGTCGAAAGTTGGGCATGACAGTCAGCCCCCGAATAATTGATTTATAGTATGATCTTATAGATTAATGGATAAACCTAAAATATTAATTACTGGTGCAAGCCGTGGAATCGGTCTGGCACTAGCCGAAAAACTTGCTCCAGACTACGACCTGATCCTTCATGCTTCAAAACCTGGAAACCTACCCCCTTTAAAGCCAGGTCAATTTGCCATGTATGCTGACTTCAGTATCAATCAAGAGCTGATTGCATTTTGCAAGAAGCTAAAGGCTGAACATTCAGACCGTTTATATGCCGTCATTAATAATGCAGGTCTTACCCTTGACAAAGCCATACTTTTTCAACCAGAAAGTGATATTGATAAAATGATTCAGGTGAATTTAAAAGCTCCCATTTTAATCAGTAAAACCGTATTAAAGATTTTCAATTTAAAAAAAGAAGGGGTAATCTTAAATGTAAGTTCTTGTGTGGCAGAAACAGGTAATGCTTTTCAGGCCGTATATGCCGCAACCAAGGCTGCACTGATTGCCTTCTCAAAGTCACTGGCAAAAGAAACTGCTTACTTACATGCTGAACATAAAATCAGGATCCTGAGTGTATCGCCAGGCTTCGTTGAAACCAGCATGATTAATTCAATACCCAAAAGCGAGCAGGAAAAGATCAGAAATTTAATTCCCCTTCGCCGTTTAGGTAGCACCGATGAGATTGCCGAAGCAATCGGGTTTTTAATTTCTACTAAAGCCTCCTATATAAATGGAAGCAATATTGCCATAAACGGAGGTCTGATATGACTGATGAGAAAACCCTGTTCAACCAATCATTTGACAGTCTGGTTGGAATCAGGCCTTGTGATATTCTTCAATATGGTCCGTCAAAACTCTACGTCGACGATTATCACTGGCATATACCCATGAAAGGTATTATTGCAAGCTATACCCCTACCCATGAAAATGTTAATGATCACTTTGGTATCTTCAGAGGAGTTGACCAAATTGAGGCCTTTGCCCAGGCAAGTATTGTATCATGTGCAGGTTTTCTCGAATGTGTCAAACAGAACTGCAGTCTGATAGAATTACGCAATAAATTCTTACCAGCATTCATCAGTATTGGTTCGGTAAATTTCCAGCATTTCCTGACTCCGGGTGACCGGTTCATCAGTATAGCCGAAATAAAGTTTTATAAATTCAGGCAGATGGTTGCAGATGGCAGAATTTATAAAGTGCCCCGTGATCTTGATTTAACTGCATATTTTCAAAATTTTACACCAGAGATGCTATTTGCCTTTGAGCTTGAGCCCACTTTTACCCTGGTAGCTGAATTATCGGGTATTACTGGCAGAGCTTTAAAAAAAGAAATTTTAACCAAAAAAATATGACTAGAGAAGAAGTAATGACAGGCCTTGTTGAGATCTTACGAACTGTTAGAACTATTGAACCTGCAAAACTTGACACTATAACCGAAGAGACTGACTTCATCACCGACCTGAATACTCCTTCAACTGAAATGATAAATATCGCAGCCAAGGCAGAACAAAAGTTCAATGTTGAATTTGAAGATGAAGATATTGACGGTTTGGGTTCAAAAGTCAGAGATATTGTCGACTTAATCATGAAAAAGTAAAACGTTTATGTCCGCAGAAAGACAAGTTGCAATCGTTGGTATGGCAGGAGTTTTCCCAACCTGTCATAGTCTGGAAAATTTTAGTGAAAAACTTTTTTCAGATCAGAGTCTGATCCGTAACTGGGAGCTGGCAACTTTATATGGTAAAAATATTCGCTCAACGGTTGCTGGCTATGTGAATCTGTCAGAGATGCACCTTGACGTTATTATGTCTACCCTGGTTAAAGATTATCCAGAAACCTATATTGATAACCTGGCCCGTATACCTGCGATTAATCTGGCAACAGCAGATATTGGCAGCATCTGGGCCATGATTGCCTCAATTGAAGCAATCAGGATGGCTGGCTGGGAAGCTAAGGAGGTGAAATCTGAAAAAACCGGGGTCATTATTGGCTCAGGCGGTGCAGGTAATACTATTTTAAGACCTGGGTGGAACAGTTTTTTTGAACTGGGAATTAAATCAAGAACCATTGGTTCACATACGATAGATCGCAGTATGGGCTATCGTGAGGCAGCGAATGTTTCCTGTCTGATTAAAAGCAAGGGAGTATGTGAGTCTATTATTTCGGCCTGCGCAACAGGACTGGGCAATATAGGGTATGCCTACAGACTGATAAAATTCGGGATTCAGGACCGTATTATTGCTGGGGGAATAGAAGAAACATCTATTGAAACATTCATTGGTTTTGATGCAATGCAGGTTCTGAGTAAGGGATTTACGGCAACCGAAAGTTCGAGGCCTTTCGATAAAAACCGAAATGGTTTTGTTTGCTCTTTCGGAGCAGGAATCATTGCCCTGGAAGAGCTAGCACAGGCCAGGGCAAGAGGCGCTAATATTCTAGCTGTTATTGACGGATATCATAATAACTCAGATGGTGACGGTAATATGTTTGCCCCATCATTTTCGGGGCAGCAGCGTTTATGGCAAGGTCTGATGAATGATTCTGGCAAGCAAGATAATCAGAATCAAAAGCCCGATGTGGTTAAGGTTCATGGTACTTCGACACCAGCTGGTGATGCTATCGAGTTACTGAGTGTAGTAGATTTTATGGGGACCGATAATTACCATTTATCTGCACCTAAATCACAATTCGGTCATATGCTGGGTGCAGCCGGAGCGGTAGAATGTATTACTGCCCTTCTAATGTTAAGGGAGCAAAAGGTAAGCCCATGTTTGAATTCAGCAAATTTAAATACAGAGCCTGAACCATTCCAATTAAATGCTGATTGGTTAGGTCCGGTCGAACCTCTTGCCGCTTACCGCCAGCTTATTCCACAAAAAACAGTCAGTAAAGAAATTAATAAAATAGTCTGTCTCAACTACGGCTTTGGGGGAACTAATAGTGCTATTTCACTTTCAAAATTTAGGGCATGATTGATAATTCAGATAAGCTTGCTGTGATCTTTGGTCTCAGAAACGAAAGATCGATTGCTTTCAGTATTGCAATGCGCTTGAAAGAGTCGGGTTGTAAGCTTGCGTTTACCTATACAAAAGACACAAAAGAAGATGTATTGAATGTCATGAAACAGCATGAGCTTAATATCCGGTATACGGCAGAAGTCGATGTTAAAGATGAAGAGCAGATTTCAACCTTTTTAGGTAAAATACATGCTGAACTTGGGCCGATATCTTATCTTTTGCATGCTGTAGCTTATGGTAGCCAGCAGGTTATGTGCTCAACTTTCTATGGAAGTAAAAAAGAACCATCAAGGTATCTTGATATTCCCTTTGATGAGCTTGTAGATTCGTTTAATATCAGCGCGTACTCACTTTTACGCATTTGCAGGGTTGCTGAACCCCTTCTTGCAACCGATGCCTCTATTCTTACACTTACCTATAATGCTTCACAGCGGGTTTTTCCGGGTTATGCAGGTATGGGTCTGAATAAGGCGGCACTTGAAAATATCATGCTTTACCTCGCCCATTATTTTGGCAAACAGCAAATCAGGGTAAATGCGCTATCTGCCGGGCTTGTTATGACTAGCTCATCAGGCGGTATAAATGGAATCAGGAAACTGAGAAAGCTTGGTAAGACGCTTGCTCCACTTGGTAATATTACCGGTCAGGATGTAGGAAATGCAGCAATCTACTACTTTTCACCACTTTCTAAAGGAGTTACTGGTAATATCCATTATGTTGATGGGGGCTTTAATATTATGGGGGTTCCGGATGATGAAAGTTGAAGAAATTGAAAGATATAATTTGTCTGGCCTTGATTTAGGATGTATTGCCGTCGGAAATGATCTGGTGCACCTGCCAACATTTGCCTTGAGTAAATCAGATGAATTTATGCAGAAAGTCTTTACGCCTGAAGAACTTGCATACTGTACACAGTTCTCCGAGCCCTTATGCCGTTATGCATCTACCTGGGCTGGGAAAGAAGCTGTTTATAAAGCAATCAGACAGGTAAGCGATGAAACGCTAAGCTTCAGGATGATTGAAATTAACAGGTTAAAACCAGCAGGCAGACCCTTTGTAACACTTCCAGATCAGTTTGCAAGCCTGGTGATTTCACTAAGTATTACACATGATGGCGATTACGCATGGGCTATCGCCTTTTTGAGAAAGCTACCTGCCCAAGCGCCTAAATAATGTCAGATTACTAATGAAAGTCTATTTTTATCAGCACCCAGATGTAAAGCTTGCCTACTATAAATTTGGTAAAGGTCCTAAGGTTATGCTTTGCTTTCATGGCTATGGCATGCACGGGCGGCAGTTTTCATTACTTGAAGAGGTTTACGGCAATGAATATACTTTTTATGGCTTTGACCTGTTTTTTCATGAACAGACAGAACTGACTGTAAATACACTTACCGCAGTTAAGAAAGGACTCAATAAACAGTTGCTGGCAGAAATTATAGAAGATTTTTGTCTAAAAAACCAAATTTTAAGGTTTTCAATGATTGCCTATTCGATGGGCACTCATTATGCAAGTACTCTTGTAGAACGGCTGGCAGGACGAATTGACCTATCTATTGCAATCGCTCCTTCATTTCTAAAACCAGCCAGAATTCTGACCCTGCTGGGGCAAAACAAGCTGGCAAACAAGGTACTGGAAAAGTTAATTTTGAGCCATTCAGGTTTGCAAAGACTATTGAAGATCAGCAGACTGCTGGGTTTGGTTGACTATAAGGGATATGGCATACTGGCTAAAGAAATAGCAACCCCAACCCTGAGATATAACTTTTATGCATGTGTTACCTATTTACGATTTCTGTCACTTGACAGTAAGATATTTGAGGAAAGAGTAAACTTTGAAAAAATTCGTACCATCTTTATCTTCGGAAATACAGACGCTGCATATCCATCAACCATGAATGATAAAGTACTGGATGCGCTGTTTCTGTCTGAAAAGCTGGTCGTCAGTGGAGGTCACGAACTGGTAAACAACAGACTTTCTGAAATTTTACGTCCCTACTTATGATCATTCAAGCAAAACCTCTGAGTCACATTTATTTTAATCTTGTCTCATTCTTCATCAGGCAGGTGTTAAAAGTTAAATTCAATAAATTAGTTCTCTCTGAATTTACACTGAGATCAAACCATTCTTACCTCTTGATGTGCAACCATACAAGCTTTTGGGACGGTATACTGGCTTTTTATTTGTGCAATGAATTGATCAGAAAAAAGGGCACTAAAGGTAATGTATATACTATGGTACTGGAAAAACAGATGCAAAAAAACTGGTGGTTGAAATATGCTGGGGCCTTTTCTATTGCACCAGGTAAAAGTAGTGTCGCTGAAAGCCTGACATATGCTACAGATATTCTTGAAACTCCGGGTAATATATTGCTCATGTATCCACAGGGTAAGCTCGAATCACAATATGTCAGACATATAGAAGTGAAAGATGGAATTTTCGAAATTGCATCAAAAGTTAATGAAAACTGCCAGCTGATATGGTGCAGCATACTGTTTGACTATTTTGAAAGTCTTAAACCTAGTATTTACTTCAACCTGTTCGATGCTGGAAACAACGATAATCTTGATCTAAAATACATTTCTGATTGCATTAATGCGTTTCACCTGAAAGCAATTAAAAAACAATTTAGATATACAATAGAGCCATAGACAAGAAAATCATTTTATAATAACATTGTTACATAATAATCTTATTGAGGAATATTATTTGCTATAAGACATTTAGTTTGAAAAAAAATAATGGAAAGAAAACGAATATTGGTGGCAGATGATGATCCAGATATTTTAGAAGTTCTGTGTTTGATACTAGAAAATGAAGGTTTTGAAGTAACCCCATCTTCAGACGGTAAGAATTTAGAAAATGAACATCCTGATTTATTTCTTCTTGATATTGATTTATCAGGAGTAAACGGATATAGTATCTGTAAACGCCTGAAAAAAGAAGAAAAGACAAAGAATATTCCTGTAATTATGATTTCGGCAAATAAGAATATAAAACAGGTTTCTTCTGACTGTGGAGCTGACGCTTATATCCCCAAGCCATTTCATATCAATGAACTGATCAGATCTGTCCAGTTTCAGCTAGATAAACAGTGGAGTTTTTAATTTTAATATTTGATAAGGTGATACAGATTGATCTTTAAGGCTGGGTCCTGATTTCTATGCGTAAACCATCGTAGGCGAGCATAATACCGGGTGGCAGGATCACAGATGTATCAGCATGTTTTCCCATCAGATGACTGATGTGAGTAAAATATGTTTGTTCTGCTTTAATATCCAGCGCAATTTCAATTGCTTCTTCCAAAGTAAAATGAGATATATGAGAGCTCATTTGTAGCGCATTCAGCACAAGTACTTTTGTACCCCTGATCTTATTCAATTGCTCTGCTGAGATAGTTTTAGCGTCTGTTATATACGTAAAATCTTCAATTCTGAAACCCATTACCGGTAGCTTGTAATGAAGTACTTCTATCGGAATCCAGGTTGTTTTACCAATATTAAACGGTTTACTGTCAATCTCTATCAGGTTTACACGAGGTATACCTGGATACTTGATAATTGAAAATATATAGGAAAATTCGCGAATGATGGCATTTTGAACATCTATGGTGGCATACACATCCATATCTTTTTGTTGCCTATAATTAAAAGCTCTTACATCATCAAGGCCAGCAATATGGTCTTTATGTTCATGTGTGAAGACAATAGCATCAAGCTTTTTAACTTTTTTTCTGAGCATCTGATACCTGAAATCAGGGCCCGAGTCAATAACTACATTTTTATCAGCTGTTTCTATAAGCACAGACGTTCTTAACCGATTATCCTTCTGATCGCTTGAGTTACAAACTTCACATTGGCAGGCAATAACAGGCACACCCTGCGAAGTTCCGGTTCCTAAGAATGTGATCGTCATTTATATTTCTAGCCTTGTTTGCCTTATAGTACGCATAAATTCCCGCTGTTTTTCATCAATCAGGCTTTCATTAATTTCTTCAGTGACGAGCATATCGATCATTGAATTAATTTTTTGTTCAAGGGTTACAAATTTATTTATGACAATAACTTTGGACTGAAGAATAAAACATGTTCCTGACTTAAAATTCCCCTTTTCATACCTGATTTTAAACCCCAGGTCACGGAAAAGGTTTTCAATTTTAGTCAGGCTATACTGGGTATAAGAGATCATTAGCGCAGATCTATTAACTCGATACCTGGGTAAATCTTTTTTGAATAGGTAAACAGATCAGCATTTATTTTAGGATTAGCAATAAACTGATTGACAGTATAAACATACTGATTACCATTTTTATCAAATAGCCTTACCTGATATAATTGTCTTGGGCGTTTGATTACTAATAACTGGGCCTTTAATATTTTTTTAATATGCTGTGGAATAAGGTCAATCTGATCAAGTTTCATTTTTCCCTGCTGAGTCTCATTTCTATACTGGGCATTAAACCCGTTTTCATAAATTGAGAAAATATGTGCTGGATTAATAGATTCACTATTCGTATCAATATTTGCAACCTGCATCTCCTTTTGAGCCTTCAAATAGGTGTAAGTAAATTTACCATCAGAAAAGATTTCCTGCCCGTTTAATTGCAAATGATATCTGTTTGTAGCAGGCTCGGCATATAAAACTCCTGTTTGAACTTCATTTATATGATCCTGGGCATTATTGAGGGTAAAGTTGAAATGAGCTTCTACCGTTTTATACTTTTTATATTTCTGGCTGAGTTCCTTTAAGATACGGTGGGCTTTTTTCTGAGAAGTATTATTTTGTGCTAGTACATTTATTAAAGGTAGTGCAAGCAGTATAGATAGTAGTAAAAGTGTTTTTCTCATTCTTTACTTATTTCAAACCTCATGCCTTTAATAGCTAAACAGGCGGATTAAGAATTTTATTTACTTTTTATTCAAGTTTTCAAGAAATTGTTCAAGAGAATATTCATCCGGATAAAGTACCTGTCTGGCCTTACTGCCTTCAAACGGACCTACAATTTTGGCAGCTTCCAATTCATCCATTATCCTACCTGCACGGTTATATCCAAGTTTTAGTTTGCGCTGTATAAGCGAGGTAGAGCCCTGCTGATGCAAAACAACAAGCCTTGCAGCATCTTCAAAATTTGAATCACGATTTTCAAGGTCAATTCCCTTTGATGAACTTTCATTCTCTTCACCCTCGTATTCAGGCAGGGCCAGAGCCGATGCATATCCACGCTGGGAACCAATAAAATCAGTGATCCGCTCAACTTCAGGAGTATCTACAAAGGCACACTGCAGTCTGATAATCTCACTTCCTGTTGATAATAACATGTCACCTCTTCCAATAAGCTGATCAGCTCCGCTGGCATCTAGAATTGTACGACTGTCTACTTTAGAAGTAACCCGAAATGCTATTCTAGCAGGAAAATTTGCTTTTATTGTTCCTGTGATAATATTGACAGATGGCCGCTGAGTGGCAATTACCAAATGTATCCCAATGGCCCTTGCAAGCTGGGCAAGTCTGGCGATTGGTGCTTCAATTTCTTTACCTGCCGTCATCATCAAATCTGCAAATTCATCGATCACAAGTACAATAAAGGGGAGGTACCTGTGCCCCTCTTCGGGGTTAAGCTGGCGGTTGACAAATTTCTGATTATACTCTTTGAGATTTCTAACTGCTGCATCTTTTAGTAACGTATAACGCTGGTCCATTTCTATACAGAGTGAATTCAGGGTATTGATTACTTTCTTAGTATCAGTAATAATCGCTTCTTCTTCATTGGGAAGCTTGGCAAGAAAATGCCGCTCAATTTTTCTGAAAAGTGTTAACTCAACCTTTTTCGGATCTACAAGAACAAATTTTAGTTGCGAGGGGTGTTTTTTGTATAATAATGATACCAAAAGTGCATTGATACCAACTGATTTACCCTGACCAGTAGCCCCAGCCATGAGTAAATGGGGCATTTTAGCCAGATCGGCCACAAATACTTCATTTGAGATCGTCTTACCAAAGGCTATTGGTAACTCCATCTCATTACGTTGGTATTTTTCTGAAGAAATTACTGACCGCATAGACACGAGTTCTGGCTGCTGATTTGGCACTTCAATACCTATGGTGCCTTTGCCAGGTATTGGGGCAATGATACGAATACCAAGTGCGGCAAGGTTTAAAGCAATATCATCTTCAAGGTTCTTTATTTTTGAAATTCTAACTCCTGCTTTTGGAATGATTTCATACAACGTTACTGTTGGGCCAATAGTCGCTTTTATTTTTTCTATGCCAATATCGTAATGACCAAGGGTGCTTACAATCTTATTTTTATTTGCTTCAAGTTCTGCTGCGCTTACCTGAATCTTCTGACTACCATAATCTTCTAGTAATTCTAGCGTAGGAAATTTGTACGAAGCCAGATCAAGCGTCTCATCATATTTTCCAAACTGCTGTACCAAATCGGCAGATTTTTTCTCATTTTCAGTTCGTTCTACTGAAAATGAGGGGAAAACCGAAAGTGGGTTTTTTAATGAATCAAGAGGTCTTTTTTCTGGTTCTGGCTGTTTGATGATTAACTGAATAGCAAGCTCAGGATCTTTTATCAGCTTCTTGGGATCTTTATTTTTATAGGGTTCATGGGCATTTTTATTCTCCTGATCATCATCGTCTTCATTATCATCTGGCCCGGCAGGATAAATAGTAATTTCGTCATCATTCAGGTGATGAATGATCAGGGGTTCAGCATTTGGTTTAATCGTGCTTTTACCTTTTAGTGAGTGTGCAGGGGTAAAAAAGTCATCGTCTTGGGAAGCCTCCTGATTGCTGTAATCAGTCTGATCAGAAAGTGACAGATCTTTGTCACGCACTTTAAAAAAAGTGAGGTTTAGCTCAAGATTAAATACAAAAATACCCCAGCCCAGTCCCGTGAATATAAGCAGTGCAGCAGTTCCTGCCCATCCGATTGTTCCATTCAGCCATACAATACTCTGATACCCGAATACACCACCCAGAAATTGTGGCTCGTTTGAGGCAAAGCGAGATAAAAAAGCGGTTAATAAAGAAATAAATAATAAAAAAAATAATGAATTACCCAATGATATACCCAGGTGAAAAATCTTCTCTTTAAAGAGCAGATGTGTTCCCAGAACGACCAGCATATAAACAAAGGCAAAAGAAGCTATCCCAAAACCTTTATAAATTAATGCCCAGGAAGCCAGAGCACCAAGCATTCCCATCCAGTTATGAACAGGGTAATTACTAGCAGAAAGTAGCTTGCCAATTGAAATATGTTGTAAGACTGATTGATCAGACGACCAGTCGATCAGATAAGAGATAAAAGATAACAAGAGGAACAGGGCTGACAAAAGCAAAAAGAGCCCAAATAGCTTGAAAAGCCTGGGGTCTATGGGCCTGGCAACTTTAGGGGTTCTACTTATAGGTTTTTTGCCTGCCCGGTTTGGTAAGATGGCTGGCCGTTCTGGCAATATTTCATTACGTAATCTATTTTTTTCAAGCATTTAAGGTGATCTCCTTACGCAAATATAAATACGAACTAATTAAATGAGTGAAAAAGCCAAGTCTTTTATATCGAGTCCACCAAAATTTCCTGAAGTCATCAGAAGCAAATTTGAATCATCGAGTTTCAATGCTTTAAGATAAGATACCAATAAGTCTGAACTCGTAAAAACGAGAAGATCAGGTCGGTTAAATGCTTTTTTAACAACCTCAGGATCAAGAGGCGGTAATTTTTTATGTTCGAGCGTATGTGAATTAAAATAAACAATAGCTGTATCAGCCTCATCCATACTTGATGCGTACTGGTCAAGGAAAGATGGGTTGAGGCTGCTGAAAGTATGAAGCTCCATACAGGCAATGAGTTTCCTTGCTGGAAACTGCTCTTTAACGGCAGCTGTAGTTGCTTTAAGTTTAGAGGGTGAATGGGCAAAGTCTGAAAAGATAGTAGTAAACCCATTCTCATTAAGCTTTTCAAGCCGTCTTGAAGCACCTGTAAAGTCAGCAATTGCTTTATAAAACGTAATCGGTTCAAGCCCTAGGTGGAGGCATACATGAAATGCTGCATTCAGGTTCATCAGATTATGATCACCAAAAACAAGTAAAGGATACTCCTGCTGGTCATCACCAATAAGGTAGGTCAGACCATTGCGTATCAAATGGGCAGGCATCCCGTACGGATCTTTTTGCAGATCAGTTCGGGTAGCATCTTTTACAATATCAACCAGAGCCAGATCTGATTCATTAAAGATCAGCAGCCCTTTTTCAACGATAGTTGTCAGGAAAATTGCAAATTGCTTCTGATAAACCTCTAGTGTAGGAAATACATTTACGTGATCCCAGGCGATGCCTGTTATGACAGCAACACTGGCTCTGTAAAGGTGAAATTTGGGGCGGGGGTCTATAGGTGAAGATAAGTATTCATCACCCTCAATAATAATCAGAGGTGCATCATCTGTCAATTTAACAGTCAGATCAAAGCCTGGTAATGAAGCCCCAACCATAAAATCAAAATTCAACCCTGCATATTTCAGCACGTGCATAATCATGGCAGTAGTAGTGGTCTTTCCATGGCTACCACCAATTACTAAACGGGTTTTTTCTTTTGACTGCTCATAAATATATTCTGGATATGAATAAATTCTGAGCCCTAATTCTTCAGCCCTGAGTAATTCAGGATTGTCTTTACGGGCATGCATACCAATAATGACTGCTTCAAGATCGGCTGTGATCAAATCTGGTTGCCATCCATCCTGATCAGGCAAGAGGCCACTCTGTTGTAGGCGGCTTTTAGAAGGCTCGACAATTTCATCATCTGAACCAGTGACCAGATAACCTTTTTTATGAAGTGCAATTGCCAGATTGTGCATGGCACTTCCACCGATAGAAATAAAATGTATTTTCTTCATTTATAAAATTTAGCAGCAGCCCATTTATTTCTTTCACGGTGATACATAAACTTAAAACCTAGTTCTACTGCTCGGGCGGCAATAATTTCCAGATCTGGTTGTTCATAAAAACCACTTATTAATAATATACCCTCCCTGTTCAGCATTGATGCATAACGGTCAAGATGAGCGAGTAAAATATTTCTGTTAATATTGGCCAGTATGAAATCAAACTGTTGCAAGCCTAAAGAGCCAATATCACCCTTTTGCACGAAAATATTGCCACAATTATTCAAATGGGCATTTTCCCGGGTACTCGCGGTACAGACTTCATCAATATCAACAGCGAGAACATATGCGGCCCCTCTTTTTTCAGCCAGAATAGCAAGAATTCCTGAGCCACATCCCATATCAAGAACCTTTTTACCAGTTATATCAAATTCAAGCAGGTATTCAGCCATCAGATAAGTGGTATCATGATGACCAGTCCCGAACGCCATCTTTGGCTCAATCAGTAACTGTAGTGGGAATTCTGGTTTATGTTCATGAAATGAAGCTCTGATATATACCTGGTCACCAATCGTTACCGGTTGGTAATTCTTCTCCCATTCTATATTCCAGTTAACGGTATCAACCTCATTTATCTGATAGCTTACTGTAAAAGATGAATACTTATTTAAAACCTCTTTTAGTACTGATTCATTAAATTCGGTTCTATTGATATATGCATTGAAGCCCAATGCAATTTCCTCGAAGCTTTCAAAACCTATATCAGATAAGTCTTGAATTAAGATATCCTGGGTAAAATCATCATTTGTAACCAGGGTAAATACCAGTTCGGTATAATCCATCTGGCTTATTTTTTTGCTGTTTGAAGAAACCGAGCAATGTCTATGAAGTCTCTTGATTTTAAAGCCGCCCCGCCAATTAAACCACCATCGATATCTGACTGGGAAAACAATTCAGCAGCATTTTTAGGTGAGCAACTTCCTCCATATAATATAGTTATCTCAGATGCCACCTTGTCATCAAATTTTTCAGCAATGGCTTTTCTGATTTCAGCATGAATTTCCTGTGCCTGCTCAGGAGAAGCTGTTAACCCAGTACCGATAGCCCAAACAGGCTCATAGGCTATGATAATTTTGCTAAAATCTACTGAATTCAGGTGAAAAAGTGCATCAGTAAGCTGGGCTCTGATAACAGAGATATGTGAGTGTTGTTCACGTTCAGTCAGAGTTTCTCCAATACAGAAAACAGGAACCAGCCCATGTTTAAGTGCAATGTTTACTTTACTACAGAGCATCTGTGTGGTTTCATTGAAATAATGTCTACGTTCTGAATGTCCTACCAGTACATGTGTTGCACCAGCAGAGGCTACCATAGCGGCAGAGATTTCACCTGTATAGGCTCCTTTTTCTTCCCAGCAAATATTCTGCGCCCCAATTTTCACATCAGAACCATTTAATTGTTTTAAACTATAAAGGCTGGTAAATGGGGGAAATACAATCAGCTCTATCCCATTCTGTAGCTCATCACTGGCAATATTTTTAACCTCGGTAAAAAGCTCAAGGGCTTCTTGATGGTTGGTATTCATTTTCCAGTTTCCAGCAACAATGTATTTTTTCATACTCTTTTTTCTTCTTAATAATTTCGGTAAGCAGCCGTTAACTTAAAAGCTTCACGCAGAATGTTTTCTTCGTCATCATTTAAGATCAGATTCTTACGTTCCATCATTTTCCGCGCTGTGCCAAGCATTTTTTCTAATTGATACTCCTTAAATTTTGATGGCTCTGCCCAGGTAAAGTCAGGTAGAAAATAAGGCGAAAGGGAGGTTCCAAAAAAATTAACCCCTATTCCGATCACAGTACCCGTGTTGAAGGTAGCATTTATTCCGCTTTTAGAATGATCGCCCATAATCATCCCGAGAAATTGCATTCCTGTTGCCCTACGCTCTTTTAACCGGTAATTATAGATCAAAATAGGCATATAGGTATTTTTCATGTTAGAGTTATTCGTATCAGCACCCAGATTACACCACTCTCCCAGCACAGAATCACCCAAATAGCCCTCATGACCCTTATTTGAATACCCGCTTAAGACAGAATTTTTAATTTCTCCGCCAACAGTACAATACGGCCCGATGGTAGTAGCACCATAAATTTTTGAACCCATTTTTACCGTACTGTTATTCATGAGTGCAAAAGGCCCGCGAATATGACTGCCTTCCATTATCTCTGTATCTCTACCGATATAAACAGGTCCCGTACTGGTATTTATTGTTGCCATCGTACATTTTGCTCCTGGTTCAACAAATAAATTATCACCGATGATGTAATTATCTGCTGAAAGTGTTTCAGAGAGCCGGCCTGCAGTAATCAGATGGTAATCGGCAAGCAGGGCATGAGCATTATGTTTGATCAAATCTTCAACATGCAGTATAAAGATAGGGTCATTTTCAATATAGGGGGTTCTCGTAGCTTGCTGAATAAATACAGATCCTGATTCAAGTGACGATCTTCCGAGACGAACTGCCAGCAAATCATTATTATAGCCAAGGGCTTCATCTTTTGCCAATGCCTGAATAGAAGCCCAGAGCTGAATATCTGGCAAGACCTTGGCATTAATCAGGATATTATCATCTGCCAGTTGCATGTGAAATTTTGGCAACAGGTATTCTTCGGTATGGTAAGAAACAGGAAGGCCACTAGTAAGTGCCCATTTTTCAGCAATAGTTAAAATGCCAATCCTCAAAGCTCCTATTGGCCTGGTTAAGGTAAGAGGAAACAAATCAGCACGGCTGTAATCGTCAAACAATATAATGTTCATAGTGTAAAAATAGAAAAGTCCTTCGGTTGACCGAAGGACTTTTCAACAGGCAGAACCTGAATGACTAAATATTAATATATGAGAAAACAAAAAAGCTCATAACCAGCTTATTTTGCTTCTCCTTTAATTTCTGGTTTAACTTCTTGCTTAACCTCTTTTTTAGCGTAACGGCTATTGAATTTGTCAATCCGGCCAGCAGTATCTACCATCTTTATTTTACCTGTATAAAAAGGATGTGATCTATCGGAAATTTCAAGTTTTACAAGTGGGTATTCTTTACCATCTTCCCATAAAACCTTGTCTTTCGTATCGACAGTTGATTTTGTGATAAATGAATAATCAATGGAAGTATCTTTAAAAACAACTAACCTATAATTCTTTGGGTGTATTTCGGCCTTCATGATTTTGCTTTTTAGAGGTGCAAAAATACAAATATAATTGCATTATCAAAGTGATTTAACGTAATTGCTTTCAAATAAATTCTTGATCAGCACATAACTCTATCAGCACTTTACCAGTCAGCCCAGGCTTGATAAAATTAATCAACTTATTATCTGCCCCAGATTTTGCCTTCTCATTAATCAGTTGAAATTCATCAACCTGAAGCCTTTCTGACTCACGTTTTAAATCATCAACCTGAAAAGCAATATGGTGCAGACCTTCACCGTGTTTTTCAATAAACGTTGAAATCGTGCTATCTTCTTCAGATGCTGCAATCAATTCAATTTTAATACCTTCGAGTTGAAAAAATGCAGTCACTACCTTTTCGGTAGCGACGGTTTCAATTTTAAAGCAGTTCGTACCCAGGAGCCTTTCATAGAGTTTGATCGAGGCGTTCAAATCCTTAACTGCAATACCGATATGATCAATTTTTTGAAGCATAAAAATCTGATTACTTACCTATTAATCTGCAATTTAACCGCTAAAACGTATATTTGCAATAAAATAAAGCAGTTTGCAGCATCCGGTTTATTTAGATTATAATTCAACTACCCCATTAGATAATCGGGTACTTGACCAAATGATGCCCTATCTCACGGAGCAATTTGGAAACGCCTCAAGCATCCAGCATAGTTTTGGCTGGCAGGCCGATGAAGCGATTAAAAAGGCAAGACAGCAGGTAGCAGATCTGGTTCAAGCCTCAGCCGAAGAAATCTATTTCACATCAGGTGCAACAGAATCAGTAAACCTGGCTGTAAAGGGTGTTTTTGAGTCATATGTTTCAAAAGGTCAGCATCTGATCTGCCTTTCAACAGAGCATAAAGCTGTGCTTGATACGCATGAATATCTTCAAAAAAAAGGTGCAGATGTAACTTATCTTGCCGTTGATGCTGGTGGCTTGCTTGATCTTGCGGAATTTGAAAAAGCTATACGCTTAGATACTGTGCTTGTTAGCATCATGCTGGCCAATAATGAAACTGGTGTCATTCAGCCCATTAAGGCGATAGCTGAAATCTGTTTCAGGCACAACGTCTTACTCTTTTGCGATGCCAGTCAGGCTGCAGGTAAAATTCAAATCGCGGTAAAAGATTCGGGTATTCCACTGCTTGCTTTATCAGCACATAAAATTTATGGCCCCAAAGGTGTGGGCACATTATATATCAGCCGTAAAAATCCGCGGGTTACTGTTATACCACAAATTCACGGGGGCGGCCATGAATCAGGTAAGCGCTCAGGTACCTTAAATGTACCTGGCATTGCAGGGCTTGGCATGGCAGCAGATATAGCAAATCGTGAAATGTATGCTGAAACCAAACGCCTTGAACTCTTGAGAGATCGTTTTGAAAACCTGCTTCAAAACAGCGTACCAAACTTAAAGATCAATGGTAATCTGGAGCACCGTATGACGCATGTTTCAAACCTGATGTTCCCCGATGTTAGTGCTGCAGAATTAATGAATAAAATACCCTTCGTTGCCTGCGCCTCAGGGTCAGCCTGCAGCGCTGCAGACCCTTCCCCTTCTCATGTATTGAAGGCAATGGGGCTGACTGACAGCGAAGTAAAATCAAGCCTCAGGTTTTCACTAGGCAGGTTTACCACAACCGAAGAGATTAAAGTTGCAGCTCAAGCAATTAGTGTCGCTTATCATGAGCTGCTAAAAAATAACTTACCTTTGCATAGAATTTAAAATTTCAGCGTATGTTCAGTGTCACAGAAAAAGCAAAATCAAGAATTCAGGAAATCCGGGTTAAAGAAGGTAAAACTGATGGAGAAGCCGTTGTCAGAGTTGGGGTCAATAGTGGGGGTTGTTCAGGCCTGTCTTATGCCCTTGAGTTTGATGCCAAGTCAGGCCCAAACGATCAGTCTTTTAGCGAAAACGGAATTAATATCATCATGGAAAAAAAATCAGTTCTTTACCTGATTGGCACTACACTCGATTTTTCTGATGGCCTTAATGGCAAAGGATTTTATTTCATTAACCCGAATGCCAGCCGTACCTGCGCCTGTGGTGAAAGTTTTGCGGTCTGAGTTTTATATCAGGTAGCCTGGTTAAAAATATCCTGATATCAAGAATTCAGTTCAAAGCCCTTAGTAAACTGGCTAAAAAAGCGTCAAATTGTGATATTTCTTCTGTTTGACTAAATTGTCAGTACTTTCTTCATCACCTCAGCCAGGTTTTCACCCTGGTTCTTCAGGTAGGTATGTAATCCAAGTTCTGATGCCGTTTGAATATGCTGGGGTGAGTCATCAATAAACAAGGTTTCAGCAGGAAAAATATTTTCAGAATCCAAGACCAGCTCAAAAATATCACTGTTAGGTTTGCGCATTCCGACCAGATGAGAGTAATACTCGGTTTCAAAAAACTGGCTGAAAGAAGGCAGGTTCCATTTTGCCTGTAAATTATCAATGATGAAATTATAATGAATCCTGTTATTATTACTAAGTAAAAATGTTCGGTGAGATTGTCTTACACTTTTTAACAAAGGAAAATAGGCAGCATCAGGAACACCGACCAACATAATATTAAACGCCTCTTTAATTGCATGATCAGTCAGATTGTGGGTAGAAAGAGATCTGATCTCCTCATAGAAATCTTCAGGTATAATTTCACCCTTCTCAAGCTTATCAAAAAGCGGGCTTTGGCTCTTATGACTTATTAGCTCTTTAATATCGGCGATTCCAAGTTTTAAAAAAGCTTGCTGGGATAGAGAATGATCAATGTCAAAGATCACTCCGCCCATGTCAAATATGATATTTTTATATACTGGCATTTAGTTGTATTTCCTGGTTCAGGGTAAAGATGATTAAAACGGTCAGGTTTTGGAAAATGATTTTAATTATTCGTCGCTTGCTCAATAATTGATGTTCGCAAATACAGAACGCACAGATCAATAAAACACTCTTTTAAATTAAACTACTTTCTTAAGCAGCTTTTTCTGATTAAACAGGCAGCTGTATCTAATTTTCAGGCAAGAATTTTTATATTTGCATCGAAAGCTAGAATTAAAGATTGATCTAAGCTGCAAAACAACGTATGCCGGTCAAGTAATAGCATTCAAAAATCTTTGTAAATAGCTGTTTATTTACGACCGGGCCCATAGCTCAGCTGGTTAGAGTAGGAGACTCATAATCTTTTGGTCGATGGTTCGAGCCCATCTGGGCCCACAATCAAACTAAGAACCCCCGACTATTTACTGGTTTGGGGTTTTTTATTTCTGGTTTATAACGTAGGAAATGTAAATATTGAATTGCTCGTAAAAATTCACGATACCGAAATAAAGAAAAAAAATCAACAGTCTGTAAATCCTCAGAAATTGTTTTTCCATCATTTGAGCTGCAGCGGTTCTATCACTTTTTTACATTATTCTATTTATCAAACGAGTAATTTTACTGGACAACGATAGAGAACATTCAGATTATTTTAATACCAATTAGAGAATGGAAAATACAAAAAAACCAGTCTGGTTTATAACTGGCTGTTCTACTGGCTTTGGCCGTGAGCTCGCAAAATTAATTCTTTCAAAAGGGTGGAATGCTGTTATAACTGCCAGAAAAACTGACAAGATAAGTGATATCGCAGAGGGCTATAAAGATTCAGCTTTGGTACTTGAACTTGATGTGAATAATAAATTGCAGGTAGCATCTACGATAGCTAAAGCTCAGGCAAATTTTGGTAAAATAGATGTACTGGTGAATAATGCTGGTTATGGCTATTTCTCAAGTATAGAAGAAGGCGAGGAAGAAAAGATTAGGGCACAGTTTGAAACTAACTTTTTCGGCCTTGTAAATATGATTCAAGGCGTGTTACCGGGCATGCGTCAGAAACGTCATGGCTATATTATAAATTTCTCTTCTATTGGCGGGCTTGTTGGTTTTACAGCAACAGGATATTACCATGCCACTAAGTTTGCAGTTGAAGGTTTATCAGAATCTTTATCAAAAGAAGTTGCTTCCCTTGGTATAAAAGTATTGATTGTTGAGCCCGGACCTTTTAGAACCGATTGGGCAGGTCGTTCAACAAGCAGAACAGAAGTAAAAATTGCCGATTATAATGAGTCAGTAGGTAGCCGCATGAAAATAAGTCTTGAAGGCAGTGGCAAGCAAAAAGGTGATCCGTTCAGAGCCTGTGAAGCAATCGTGGCTGCGGTTGAATCAGAAAAACCACAATTGCGTCTATTATTAGGCAAAATGGCATACGATCTCGCACAGCAAAAAGCACATGCTATGATAGAAAATTTCAACGCCTGGGAATCATTATCGCTTGGTGCTGATTTCCCGGATAACGAGTAAGTGTGAATCCAAACTTTAACTCCTTGGGATTATTATCTTAGGTACTGATTTCCCAAATAACGATTAAGTGTGAATCCAAATTTTAACGTCTGTAAATCAACATCTCTCGATGCTGATTTACCTGATAACAAGTAAAAACATTAATAAGTCGATAACCCCAGATTCAACCATCCGGGATTTAGCGCCTTTCTACAGTAGATTTCATAAAACTGTTTCTGAAAATAACTGGAGTACTACCCTGTACTTTTTTAAAAGCCCGGCAAAAGTAGTTCAGGTCTTGAAAGCCTGCTTTAAAACACG
>JANLVJ010000004.1:0-29915 GCA_031363945.1 bacterium
GTATACAAGAATTTTCATGTGTCAATTATAAATTTTAAACCGTTTTTATTTTGAAGTGTTAAATAAAATGACGCATAACGACCGCTGCTTGGCGGTGGCAGGGGCTGACCTTAACCGGAACATTTAACCAAAATACTCAGCCCCTGATATAGCCAATCAGATGTTAAGCGCCCCTTTTTTTAATTGGCAGCTTCAGGGCGTTCGTATTCTATTTATTTACCCAAGCAGAGCCAGTCTGTATTTATGCCTACCGCCCTGGTCAATTTAAAAAATACTTTCTTTTCCATTTTGCCGGGGCGTATTACCTGCGGCGTTTTAGAAGGCGATCCCATTTAGACCTGCACATTACTGAATTTCAAGATACAAAATGGAAACCAGGTACACCACTTATTTTAACTAACGTGTAAATAGATTTTTCGGTGCGACTCACTCATCCGCATTTATGCTCACTCAGGACGATCGGGCGAACGGGCGGCAGCACTCATACCAGATCGCCCTTAACGATCTCTGCATGGCAGTGGCAGGGGCTGACCTTAACCGGAACACCTAACCAAAATACTCAGCCCCTGATATAGCCAATCAGATGTTAACTGTATACTTATCTAGTGAAAACTTTTTTAAAATTCAACTGAGGCACATGAATGAGCACATTTGTCTCTGGTTCGACATAAAATTCTCTAAGCTCGGGCGATTGCTTTAAGTTATCAAAATGAGGTGAAGCAAACTCCCCTTTTGTCCAAATAAATTGTTGAGTTTTTTTGTTCCAGAGTTTACCGTTTACTATTTCAACTTTGTCCGCAACAAACCAAAATATAACGTACTTGTAGTCCATTAGCTTTACTGGTATTCGAGCAAGGATTTCAGAGTGTACTAAATCCCAGTCGTTACCTATATTCCCCCGTAAGAATCTGACTAAAAGACCATAATTTATTTTTCCGTTTAAAAATTTTACTGTTTGTTTAACACTTTCGTGAGTTGGTAAATCTTCAAACTCGATATCTGTTTTAACATTCCTTTGATCGGCATAACTTCCGTTGACGAGATGATCACGTTTACTTCCGGATGTTTTCATCTTACTAATGAGCCATCTCTTATTATCTTCACGCATTCGTAGTAGTTTATAAGTTACACATAACGTCCTCGGCTTGGCGGTGGCAGAGGGCTGACCTTAACCCAAACAACAAACCAGATTACTCAGCCCCTGCTATTGCCAATCAGATGTTAACTGCATTTTGTAAAGCAGTTCGTTGCGAAAGATATACCATTTCTCATTTCTAGACCTAAACTTTGCGTCGTTGAAAGAATCGGAAGACTTCGGACAAATTGGGTATATCCAACAGACTGGAAAGATATCGATCCGTTGTGGAGTTCGATTACATAATTCCATTGTTTTTTATTTACGGTTTCAACATTAGCTGGATTTCTACAGGTTCTTTTTATGATACTGTCAATTTCAAGTTGAGAATTATGAAAAGATGATTTGAAGTTGATATTGAGTACGTTCTCAAAAATTAAAGTGCAGGGTGATACCCAAAATTTATAATACGGCTCTTCTAAAACACATTTGAATATGTAATCAATATCAAGGATTAGCTCAAAATGTTGGGTTGTTGTAATCGCATAAATCCTGCAGTCATGCCATCCCATCTGGCTGAAATCTTGTTCATTCCAAATCAGTTTTTCAAGTTGGTACTCCATTTGTGTCAAATCTTTTGAATTGCAGTTAACTCAGAGCTTGCTGCCATGCTGTTTTCCTTAAAATAAATATAACTGGTTGAGCCTTAATTTACTAATATTCGCTAAAATTAATTTTTAGTGTACTGTTTAATCCTTTAACCATAGTCTGGGGCGAACATGCGAAATATGGTTGATTACCTTATGTACCCCAGGGACAGTTGATGGATATGTCACAGTGGTAAATTTCACAAATTCGTGCCTGGTGAATTATTTACCCTAAGCAACAGGTCGTATTTTGATGAGTAAAATTATTCGCTGGCGGTATGACAAGATTTGTAGTAGCAGGGAATTTAACCGTCCTGGGGAATAAACTGATGACAAGCTATGTCAAAAAAATCATGAATTAAATTATATAGCTCCCGTGCACTATGTACTTACACCTGGTAATTATATACAAATGGCAATATTATAAAACTTACCAGTAGAGTTTATTTACTTCTTTACCCAGTGTAAATTCTGAAGCGTTAAGATTTCTTGCAATAATTTTGCTAGCCGACTTACAGGCAAGACGGTAGATATAACATATTAAAAGAAAGCCAAAAACTCCAGCTGTGCCCAGCCCTAGAAGCTGCGGTGGAAACTGAAAGAGGTGAAGTTGCTGTATCAGTAGCATCAATAAGGGAAGGCAAACCACAACGGCTAGAAAAATGGTGAAAGCATTCATTTTAAAAACCAGTCTTATTGATGTTCCCTGGGTGTCACCGTGAATTTCTCCACCTGTTTTCGGCCTGAATAAAGTAAGTATCGAGGCTCTGTCTTCTTCAACAAAACCGGTATTTTTACTTTTTTTAGTCCCTGGAGAAGAAAAGTAAAAGATTTCTTTTGAGCCAGGAGAACTGGTCTTTACTAGGGACCGAAGTCTTAAGGCTACCTCCTCTTTACTGACCTTTGTTCTTAGGTAAATAGTCCTGTAAAAAGGAAAGAAAACTTCTGAGAGGTTAATCATAAATCATGTATGGTTTACCGGCAAATTTATAGCCGGCAAATTTATAGTAAGTATACTTATGTAACCAGATTAGCTGCCTGCTTGTTGCTCTAAGGCGTAAATTTAAGATACTGTGATTTGAAATTTGTTGACTTGCTGTATT
Source organism: bacterium (assembly GCA_031363945.1). Taxonomy (GTDB): domain Bacteria; phylum Bacteroidota; class Bacteroidia; order Sphingobacteriales; family Sphingobacteriaceae; genus JANLVJ01. The sequence continues at coordinate 2,826 of JANLVJ010000004.1, forward strand.
CAGTTATCCAGTCATCTGCATTCTAAATTTGTTGAATGTCTGTATTAAGTTAATCTGCCACCAGAATCCAAAATTTTCTGAATGGCTGGATCAAGTTATTTAGGCACTTGAATTCTGAATTAGTTAAATGGCTGTTTTCAGTTATCCAGGCACTTGAATTCACTCAGTATCACTTCTGTCAACTAAATAATTCTCACCAATGTATCCGGCCTGTATTCCATAAATCATCCAGTGGGCTTACAATATTTACCAAACTTTTATTGCTCACATGCAGGTAGCGTTCGGTACTCTTAATGTTAAAATGTCCAAGAAGGTCTTTTATATAACGAATATCAGTTCCTTTTTCAAGCAGGTGGGTGGCAAAGCTATGGCGTAAAGAGTGAATACCGACGTCTTTTTTAAGGCCAGAATTTTTCTTGGCCATTTGAAAGATGCGCTGTATCGTTCGGGTAGGATAACAAGTGCCTGTCTGTTCTGACTCAAACAGAAATACCTTGGGCCGCGGGCTATACTGGGTAAAGTAGGCACGCAGAATATCAAGAAGTATAGGGCTAAGGGTTACATACCGGTCTTTCTTCCCCTTTGCCTGGCTGATAAAGATTTGCATGCGGTCGCTATCTATATCCCGGATTTTTAGGGCTGCAACTTCTGACACTCTCAGGCCGGCGCGGTAGGTGGTAAAAAGTATCGCCTTATGTTTAATATTTTTCAGGGCATTGAAGAGTTTGGTGAGCTCTGTTTCTCCTAGTACCCTGGGTAATAAGAGGGGCTTTCGGGGCCGGGGTATAGCCTTCATATAATGCTCTTTGCCCAGTACCTTCTCAAAATAAAACTTCAGGGCATTGATACGGCTATGAGCGGTATTTGGTCCTATTCCCTCCTGCTTGATTGCATAAAGCATATACCGACTCAATTCATCTGCAGTAAGTTTAGGTACTGGCTTTTTATTGAGTACCCGGAGTAGCTGATTGAATTCATTGCAATAGGTGCGCTGAGTTTTGGGGCTATAATCTTTAAGTACCAGAAGGTCAGCAAATTTCTGCTGGGCTGCCCGGTTTTCAGGGCATAATTCAAAGTATACATTAGTAATGCGTAAGGGTGCATAGCTTTTCATCTTGTCAGGTTTATGATTGGAAAAATGAAATAACCTTAATTTTATTAAATTTAAATAGTTAATTATATATTTATTAAAATATTATCACTTTGCCGTATAATTATTTTCCAATAGCTTCAGTAGTAAATAGTCTATTAATGAATCTGGGAAACCCGAACACCCAGGTAGAACCTGCTAAAGCCAGGTAGAATCAGATAAAGCCAGATAGAACCCGAACAACCAGGTAGAACCTGCTAAAGCCAGGTAGAATCGGATAAAACCAGATAGAACCCGAAAAACTAGGTAGAACCTGTTTAAGCCAAGTGAAATCAGATAAAGAAAGGTAAGTTCGGATTATGCCGGGTAGAATTGTTAAAGCCAGGCAAATCAGGTAAAACCAGTAATCAATGAGGCGTATCGTTTCCGTACAGAACTGTACGGTTTTGGTCAGCTCTACAAGAATAAATCAATAAAAGTATAGCTATGCATCGCTATGGCGCCAGTATATTAACTGGCATGAATATTAAATGGGGTAGCCCGAAACCAGCAGAGTTTCCGGCCTAAAAGCCAGAGAGCGTTGCCCCCAATAATAAACTCATGTTTTATAATTATTTAAGATCTGCCTTACGGAACCTGAAAAGCAATAAAAGCTTTACGGCAATTAATATTTTCGGGCTTGCCCTGGGCCTGGCAACCTGCCTGTTGATCGTATTTTATGTGCAGGATGAGTTAAGTTATGACCGGTATAACAACCAGTCCACGCATATTTTCAGGATCAATGAAGACCTTAAGCTGGGCAATAACAGGGTCAGATATGCCGTATGTATGGCGCCCCTTGCTCATACGCTGCTCACAGACTACCCCTATATTAAGGCTGCCGTAAGACTCAAGCGTACTTCCTATTCTGTTAAAAAAGGAAATGAGAACCTTTCAGAACAGGCAATTTTACTGGCAGACCCTTCGGTTTTTTCGGTTTTCACCCTCCCTTTTTTAGTGGGTGACCCCTCAACTGCCTTACTACTACCGCGGTCTGTTGTTATTACAAAATCAACTGCTTTAAAATACTTTGACCGCATTGATGTCATTGGCAGAAGCCTCGTTTTTAATGACAGTCTTCCCTTCAAGATTACAGGCATCATTAAGGATATCCCCAAACAGTCACATTTTAAGGCTGACATGCTGGTTTCAATGGCAACTTATCCTGATAGCCGTTCTTCTGAGTGGCTCCGCAGTGATTACCATACTTATATCCTGTTAAATGATCCGGATGATAAAGAGAAACTTGAAGCAAGCTTTCCTGCCTTTCTGCGCAAATATGCGGCTGGTCAAATGCAAAAAGAACTAGGCGTTTCACTTGATGCCTTTGAAAGAGGGGGAAGCTATTTTAAGCTAAACCTCTCTGCCCTGACAGCCATTCATCTGCATGGTGACCTGTCAGGTGAATTCGAGACAAAAGGCAGTATGCAGTATATTTATATGCTTTCAAGCATTGCCCTGGCCGTGATGATGCTCGCCTGTATAAATTTTATGAACCTAAGTACGGCCCGTTCGGCAAACCGGGCGCGTGAGGTGGGTATGCGTAAAGTGATGGGCTCTAGTCGTAAACTTCTCGTTTTTCAATTTCTGCTAGAGTCGATATTCGTGACGGCAATAGCAATGCTCATTGCCCTTATGTTATTCTTCCTGGCTCTGCCGGCTTTTAACAGCCTTTCAGGTAAACAGCTTTCGTTAACGATTGAAAAAGCAGGCTGGCTGATTCCTATATCGATTTTATCGGTAATTGGTATCGGGCTATTTGCAGGTTCATATCCGGCATTTTTTTTATCAGCGGTAAAACCCATTGATATGTTTAAAGGAAAACTTGCTGCTGGTTTTAAGGGTGGAAAACTGAGAAGCGTACTGGTAGTATTCCAATTTACCATTTCTATTTTTCTAATAATTGGCACCCTGGTCATATATAAGCAGCTTACTTATATTCAGGCTAGAGACATTGGCTATAGCCGTAAGCAGGTGCTGGTTATTAAAAATGTGTATGAGCTCGGTTCCCATGCCTCAACCTACAGGCAGCAAATCGGTAGATTACCCGGTGTAAGCAGCGTGACAATGACGGGTTTCATACCTACCTCAGCTATTAGAAATACTTCTATTTTTTATAAAGATGCTACCGGGAATGCTGGTGGGTCAATCTTCCCCCAGGTATGGTCGGTTGATGAGCAGTATCTCAAGACCATGGGCATGCGCCTGACAGCAGGAAGGTTTTTTAAACCGGGCATGAGTAGTGATTCTACAGGCCTGGTCATAAATGAAACCGCCGCAAGGTTTCTGGGTTTTAAAAACCCTTTGGCGGCCATTTTATATAAATCGGCAAGTAGTAGCTCACCTCAGTTAATCCCTTACCATATTATTGGTATTGTAAAAGATTTTAACTTTAATTCACTACGTGATAATGTCTCTCCTTTGATCATGGTGCTTGGGAAAGATACCGGTATTGTGAGTCTAAAAGTGAATGCATCAACTATTCCGGCCCTGCTTGATGCCTTGCAGGTCGGCTGGAAAAGACTTAGCCCCGCGCAATTTGAATACTCTTTTATGGATGCTGATTTTGATGCCAGTTATCAGCATGAGCAGCAAATCGGGAAAATTTTTATAGTTTTTACTGTGCTTGCTATTCTGATTGCCTGTCTTGGACTCTTTGGGTTGGCGGCTTATTCTTCCGAGCAGCGTACACGGGAAATAAGTATCAGAAAGGTTCTTGGTGCTTCTATCTGGTCAGTGGTGATGATGCTTTCTGCCGACTTTCTGCGTCTGGTTGTGCTGGCAATTGTGATTGCTACTCCCCTGGCCTATCTGGTTATGCAGCAATGGCTTCAAGGATTTGCCTATAGGCAAAATATAACCTTATTAACCTTTGTCATCTCAGGAGCAGGTTCCTTATTGATTGCTTTTCTTACTGTCAGTCTGCAAACAATGCGGGCGGCAACAGCAAATCCTATAAAAGGTATAAAAGCTGAATAAAAAGCAAATCAGCGCGTGATCAGGGCTTGATGAGGATAATTTGGGACTGATCAGGATTTGATCAGGGCTTGATCAGAATTTGATCAGGGCTTGACCAGGGCCTGAAAGTATGTCCTGAGCGTTTTAAATCCAGCTATTTATGTCAACGCCTACCTTTTTTATCTCCCCATGGTTTCTAATCGCCCGGCATTTAAAACTAAAGCCCAATAAGAATTTCCTCCTATTAAACAGAAAGAGCCCGTAACGATTAGTTGCGGGCTCTTCAGGGTTAGCATATGGGAAGTCTGCACTGCTTCCACAAAAAAAATAACTTAGTTCATCTTTTCAACGATCTGTTCCCATTTCGCATTCATAATTTCAAGATGCTCCTTGACATGGGTATAAGAGGCGTTTACCCTTTTCAGGCGCTCAGCATCATGGAATATATCGGGCATGGCCAGTTCTTTCTCCAGATCATGCTTTTGAAGTTCTATGCCGCCAATTTCTTCTTCGATTGACTGTAATTCTTTCTCAAGTTTCTTCTGCTCGACCTGCTCAGCGTGCTTGTTTGGGCCAGAAGCTGCAGCAACTTTTACCGGGGCAGAAACAACCTTCTCGGGCGCACGCTCGGCGGTCTTTACCATCTTGCCGGTTACGGGCAGGCCATCTTTTTTCCGGGCGGCATCCCATTCTTCGTATTCGGCATAGGTGCCCGGGTATGATTTTATTTCCTGATCTTCTATGAACCAGATTTTATTGGCAACTGAGCTTAAAAAAAACCTGTCGTGAGAAACAGAAATGAAAGTTCCTTCGAACTGATCAAGGGCCTGTATGAGAATATTTACCGAGGCAATGTCAAGGTGATTGGTTGGCTCATCAAGAATCAGGAAGTTAGCATCAGAAGTAAGGGATTTAGCAAGGGCGACCCTCGATTTTTCTCCTCCTGAAAGTACCTTTATTTTCTTGAAAACATCATCACCTGTAAATAGGAAGGCGCCTAAAAGGGTTCTCAGTTCAGTATCGGTGTAAGTTGGTGCAAATGACTGTAATTCCTGAAGCACGGTATTTTCAAGGTTCAATGACTCTAGCTGATGCTGGGCAAAGAAGGTGCGGCTTACATTATGCCCTTGGTCTACTGTCCCTGCATCGGGTGTATCATCACCGGCAATCAATCGTAGTAAGGTTGATTTACCTTTACCGTTGGCACCAATCAGGGCAATTTTATCACCCTTCTCGATCACGGCCGTAGCTTTGGTCAGAATTTGGATCGTTGGAAAAGCTTTGGAGATATCTTCCATGGTTACCACATGCCGGCCCGACTGCTTGGTGAACCTGAACTTAAAGGCTACCGAGGGTAGGTCTGACTCAACATCATCAACCCGTACCAGTTTATCGAGTGATTTGATACGTGACTGAACCATTTTGGCTTTTGATGCCTTGGCCCTGAATCGCTCAATCAGTTTCTCCTCCTGCTTGATTTTACTCTGCTGATTTTTGAACTCACCCTTTTGAATCAGGGCACGTTCAGTTTTTTCTTCAATATAATCGGTATAGTTACCAGTATAAGAAATCAGACGTCCTCCTCTTGATTCCACAATCCTTTCAACTGTGCGGTCAAGGAAGAACCTGTCATGGGAAACGATGACAATAGCGCCTTCAAAATTATTCAGGTAATTCTCTAACCAGAGAATTGAGGGTAAATCAAGGTGGTTGGTGGGCTCATCGAGCAGCAATAGATCTGGCTGTTGTAAGAGAATCTTTGCAAGCATGACGCGCATTCGCCACCCTCCTGAGAACTCTTTCAACGGTTTATGGCTCTGTGATGGACTGAAACCTAAACCAGCCAGAATTTCTTCTGCTTTATACTGGATACGGTAGCCATCAAGGGCTTCAAATTCTTCTTGTTTATCGCTTAATTTTTTTAAGATCTCATCAGAATAATCGGTCTCCATTTTTTCAAGGAGTTCTTCGATTTCATCATGCAGCTGGTTCTGACGCACGAATGCCTCCATGGCCACATGCAGAATGCCAAATTCACTGTGGTAAGACAGCAGATCCTGATTCAGATAGCCTATTTTAAGGTCTTTTGTTTTAGAAACAGTTCCAGAAGTGGGCTTTAAGTCGCCTACAAGGATTTTAAGTAAGGTTGTTTTACCTGTACCGTTTGCCCCAATAAGACCTATCTTCTCTTTTGGCTTTATATGCCAGTCTACCTGATTATATAATGCCCGGGAGCCAAATTCAAAGGTAAGGTCATTAAATGCGATCATAACTGTAAAGATTTTTATAGCTGGCCCTGGCGCGGATAATATTTAATACTTTTACCCGACTGCTTAAACTGGCCCACATATCATTCTGGCGCAAAGGTAAGGCTTATCCAGCATTTAAATAAATGTACCGATTCATAAAACTTTTTCTTTTTTCTTTCGACCCTGAAAAGATTCACCATATGGTCGTAAAATTAACACTGGCTGCTGGTAGAATACCGGGTTTCAGGATGTTGATTAAGACAATTTATCAGGTCAGGAGCCCTTTACTCGAACGTAAGGTCTTTGGAATTACCTTTCCCAATCCGGTTGGCCTTGGAGCAGGGTTTGATAAAAATGCTGATTTCTTTCAGAACTTTTTTTCTTTTGGCTTCGGCTTTATAGAAATTGGAACCCTCACACCCAAAGCCCAGCCAGGTAATGAAAAGCCCCGTATGTTTCGCCTGCCTGAAGACCAGGCCCTGATAAACCGTATGGGCTTTAACAACGAGGGTGTTGAGCCAGCAGCTCTCAAGCTTGCTAAATTCAGAGAGCCTGGTATGATTATCGGGGGCAATATTGGCAAGAATAAAGCCACAGCAAATGCTGATGCAAAAAATGACTATGCCTACTGCTTTGAAGCACTTTACCCCTATGTTGATTATTTTACAGTAAATGTAAGCTCTCCCAATACTCCGGGTTTACGCGAACTTCAGGATAAAGAACCCCTGAAAGAATTGCTCGGCTTCTTACAGCATCTCAACGAACAAAAGCCTGTTCAGCGTCCAATATTATTAAAGATTGCTCCTGACTTGACAAATTCACAGCTTGACGATATCATTGAAATAGTTGCCCTGACAGAAATTGCCGGAGTTGTTGCTACCAATACTACTTTGTCTCGGGCTGATTTGAAATCACCTGAAAAAATCAAAAATGAAGCTGGAGGTTTAAGTGGAAAACCACTTCAAACCAGGTCGACAGAAATTATCCGTTACTTGCATACTCAGTCAAATGGTTCTTTTCCTATAATTGGTGTCGGTGGAATACATTCTGCTGAAGATGCTTTTGAAAAATTACAGGCAGGTGCATCTCTGGTACAGATTTATACGGGCTTTATTTATGAAGGTCCTGGTATTGTCAGAAAGATCAATAAGGGCTTAGTTAAATTACTGGCTCAAGACTAGTTTGAAGACAAGACATCAATAGATTTATTACCTCTAATCTTAATTAGCCGTATTAATCAGCAGGTAATTTCAGCAGGATTAATAAGCCGTACTAAACAGCCGTACTAAAATTTAGTCTTATTCAGCGGTTATTTTAGATGGTTATTAGATATCCATGGTTGGTTACCCCCAAACCGATGTATTAACGTGTGAAAAGATGAATGCGTTTGAGCCGAATGGTAACCTACACTTGAATCTGGCGATAGATATTTCTACCAATACCCTGAATACAGCCTTTCCAGATCAGTATGGGTATGTCAATAGCTCAGCACCTGGTGCTCTTACAGGCCCTCCTTCTAATGTCTAATAAGTACCAGTTGATGATAAAACTGCTTGTAAAGGCAAATAGAACAAGATCAGAACTGTCAAATCCTGCCCAAAGTAATTAAACTATAGCCGCAATTAGGCTATTGTGCAATTAAGCCTGACAAGCAATTATGCCTGCCGAACGTAATTAAACTATAGCCGCATTCAGACTATTGTGCAATTAAGCCTGATGAGCAATTAAGTCATAAGCAAATTGACATAAACCCCGATTTAGCCTTTGTGTTTTTAAGCTTAAACTGAAATTCAGCCGATTATGGTGTCATGCAAAAAGTAAAATTAAGGAATTACAAAAGTTTTACAAAAACAGTATAAAACTATGAATAAACTTATCCTAAATACGAATGTATTCGTATTTAGGATAAGTCAAGACCGGTTATAGCTATTTTATTCTTATACTTAGAACTGAAAAATAACATTGTTTAATTTTCACTAGGTGCTGGGCTGGCATTATCGTCCTTTTCTTTCCCGCCTTTAAATTCTAGTTTTCCAAACTTATAACTAAAGCTGATTCCAAATGACCTGAATGGTAACTGACGTAGTTCGGTCTGGTTAAAATTGGTGCCATAGGTTGAAGAATGCTGTACGATGTATTTATTGAATGGATTAGCAGCGGTGAGACCAATACTTGCCTTTTTATTCATGAACTGCTTGCGTACGGCAAGGTTATAAAAAGCAAATGCGGCATTATGGCCCTGGATGGTACGCTGGGTTGACCGGTAATTCACGAAAAATTCTGCAGCCAGATTATGTTTAAATTCATAACTGCCATTAAGATTTATCCGGTAAGCAGGTCCGCTTACTGTTGGGCTACCAGGGTTGCTGGTAATACGGTCAACGAAGAACATATTTGAGCGCAGGTTTAACTTAGGGCCGAGCTTTACTGAGCCATAGATATTAACACCTGCACTTATTTCTGAACCTATATTATACCGCTGGTTGATAGAAACATTTGAGTAGGTGATGCCATTTATTGTTTTTAAACTATAGAATGTGTTGATAGCCTGTATGTCATCTGTATTTTGCCTGTAAATACCTGCTATATAAATCGAAGAACCTTTTTCAAAAGACTTATTAAATCCCAGTTCAAAATTATGACCTATTTCAGGCCGTAGATTCACATTTCCCACATTAATATTATGAGGGTCACTTACATTGTAAAATGGGTTTAAATCACCGTAATCGGGGCGCTCTATACGGTAGGTATAGCTGATTTTAATTAATTCCTGCTCATTCAGTTTATGCGAAAATACAAGCGTCGGGGAATAAATATGACTTGGAGGAATTGAGGTGCCGGCAAAATCTGCGCTGGTCAGGGTATACTCATAGCGCAGCCCTGATTTTATATCCAGAAATTTATTAAACAGGGAAAAAGAAGCTGAGAAGTAATAGGCAAAGATTTTTCGGTTATAGTTAAACCCATATGATTGCCCGGCATTGCTGGCGTAGGTTTTATTGCCCAAAAGTGTGTCGGTCAATACCGTGTTTGAAAGTTTTTCTATGATGGCCTTGGCCCCTGTTTCGATGGTAAATGATTTTGAAATTGGCTGGGTATAGTCAACGGAAACAGCTGTTTCATGATCATTACCTGGATTACTGCTTCTGGTGCCTGTACTGGGGGTAGTACTGTTCATATAATCCTGCTGCTGCTGGGTATGATTAATAGTTTGCCCCGATGTTGAACTATAGAGGAACTCAAGTGCCTGATCTTCTTTTTTAAAGGTTTTCTTATAATTTAATGACCAGTCTGTTGACTTCTCATCGAATTTATTCACTGAATTACGTAGGCTTGTCAAACTATTAATTTGGGCCATATATGCAAGGGTAGTTTGAAACTGGCTGGTAATACCCATTCTGTGATTGCCAAACCGGTTTAAAGAAGTCGAGGCCGTCAGTTCATCTTTAGGGCTAAGACTATAGGTAAGGTTAAGCCCGCCTTCAAAGCCACCCCTTGTAAACTGATTACGACTGTCCTGTGTTAAATTAATAATCGTATCACGTGTTTTATTAAAAGATAAGCGGTGATTATTCACATGGCTACGGCTATTCAGCTGTTCATTACCACTGAAAAATAAATTAACTCCGAATTTCCCTTTCTTCGCATTTAAATTAAAAGATCCATTTTCAAGTCGGGTTCCAGCTGATAAATTGATACTGCCATTTATTCCTTCTACCTTATTATTCTTCAAAATGATATTAATCACACCACCTGTTCCCTGGGCATCATATTTAGCTCCCGGTACTGTCATAACCTCTATATTCTTAATTTGACTGGCAGGTATAGATTGCAGGGCATCAGCCAGACTGGCTCCAAAAATACTTGAAGGTTTACCGTTAATTAGAAAGCGGATATTGGGGTTACCCTGTAATTCAACATTTCCATCTATATCAACTGTAATCTGAGGCACCTTTTTTAATACATCAAGTGCTACCCCTCCCTGGGAGGTAAGGTCATTTGCTGGGCTGTAAACAAGCTTGTCAATTTTATTAACTACCGTAGCCGTGCTAGCGGTAACGGTAATTTCCTGCAGCTTATTTTGAATAGGCTGTAACATCAACTGGCTGATATTAACGCTGGCCGTTGTTGCTGAAAGGGATATATTTCGTTTGATAGACTGATAGCCGATGAAATCAACTTTCACCATATATGACCCGGCGTCCAGGTTTTTAAATGTAAATTTACCCAGAGCATCGCTACTTACACCCGTCTGAGGTACAGAACTGCCACTTAGAAATAAAGAAACAGTAGCAAATTCTATGGGCTTTTTGGTAATAGCATCAATCACCTGCCCGTTGATCTGCCCATTAATTGATATCGGTAATCTTTCTGCGTTTACTTTCTGAAAACATATTATTAAGAAAAAGATGGAAACTAAAATTTTATGCATGAAGAAAAATTAATTTGATCATGATAACCCAACATTTAGGTGTGAATCTGTAGCTAGCCCTAATTTTACATGATTCAGCATTTATATGCTCGCCTGACAGACATAATAAATTACCCGGGGGAGTCTTAAAGAATTATCCTAGCATTGAAATAAAGTGAAAATTTTATTAAAAATAGGGTGTAAAATGAGTCTAGCATGCTGTAAACTTTAAGGAAGTCTACCTTATTTATTTACTGCTCACATCAAGCTTAGCAGACTTTAACCCAGGTGAGCTTGCTTCAAGCTGTATTAAACCTGCTGTATGATTTCCCTTTATCACTACTAGTGCCATACCATTAAATGCCTTACGTTCACTAGCCTGAAAAGGTTCAAGGCTGATTTCATTTCCATTATCAACTCCTGCGACCTCACCCGCACCTTTTACAGAAAAGTGTATTTGGTTACTGGCATCTGGCACCTGAATACCGTTTTTATCGAGTATGCGTACGGTTACAAAAGAGAGGTCCTGTCCTCCTGAATGAATTGTTTTACGGTCAGCAGAGGTAGAGATACTAAAGGCTTTATCAGCTGTCTGTACTGAATCTTTCACAACCTCATGACCATTTTTATAACCGACTGCCAGCAGTTTGCCTGGTTCAAAAGGCACTTTCCAGCTAACATGAAATTTTTCCTGGTCAGCAAAAAGTTTAACCCCTAAAGGCTTACCATTTAAAACTAGACGTACTTCATCACAATTTGTATAGGCCCAGACATCAATTAACTGTCCTACAGTCCAATTCCAGTGCGGTAGTAAATGAACAATTGGTTTAGCGGTCCACTGACTCTGATACATGTAAAAACCATCCTTTGGAAACCCACAAAGGTCTATAAAACCAAAATACGATGAATGTGCCGGATAATCGTAGGGTGTTGGTTCTCCGATATAATCAAATCCTGTCCAGACGAATGTGCCTGCTATGAAATCACGGTCTTTGACAGCTTTCCAACCTGCTTCTGCTGATGAACCCCATTCTATAACACAGTTATCATATGAGGAACAGAAAAGATCAGAAGTCTTTAAAATAGTAGAGTCTGCAGGCATATGGTAAATACCACGGGTTGATAGTGCAGAGGCCGTTTCACTGCCAAAAAACTTTCTTAATGGATACTGCATATGCTGTTTATCATATTCATAGATATGGTAGTTTATACCTGCTACATCAAGGGCATCTACGAAACCGTTCTTATCTGCGGCCACAATATTATCACAAGCTGAAGTGACAAACCTGGTGGTATCATATTTCTTAACGATTGATGCCAGTTCTGCTGCCATCTTACCACCTTCAGGCATACGCTGTTCTGGAATTTCATTACCAATACTCCACAAGATAATACTTGGATGATTGCGATCACGAAGTACCATATCTGAAAGATCCCGTACATGCCAGGCAGCATAATCGAGGTGATAATCATACGGGTTCTTTGCAACCTGCCAATAGTCAAATGCCTCATCAACAACAAGAAGCCCCATACGGTCACAAAGATCAAGTAGTTCAGGTGCAGGCGGATTATGGCTGGTACGAATGGCATTTACACCCGCCGATTTAAGAATTTCAAGCTTGCGCTGCATAGCCCTGTCATTAAAGGCCGCACCCAGACAACCTAGATCATGGTGATCACAAACACCAAGAATTTTAAGTCTCCTGCCATTCAGGTAAAATCCACTATCAGCTGTAAAATTGATTGACCTGATTCCAAATGCCTGTGAATAGGTATCAAGAATGACCTTACCCTCATTCAGCCGGCTGACAATTTTATATAAATTTGGTTTATTGACATCCCATAGGGCTGCTCCTGAAACCTGAAATTCTGTTTTTATTTTTATACTATCACCTCCCGCCAGAGAAAAAGCCAGGTGGTTACTGGTGAGAACCTTGCCATCAGGTGTCAGCAGATCATCCGTTTCTGTTATGGTATGGTTCTGTTTTGAGTGATTATAAATCCAGTTCTCCCCATTTACCCGTGCATTTTTTTTAAGAATAGTAGCAATAATGGCAGAGCGCCAGGGCTGAATCTGAACTTCATGATTTCTTATAAGCCATACATGCCGGAAAATGCCTGAACCTGAGTACCAGCGTGAATTTGGCTGTTTAGAATTATCAACTTTAACAGCCAGTACATTCGTTTGCCCGGCAGGATTCATGTAGGAGGTCAGATCATAAATAAAACTGCTAAAACCGTATGGTCTGATACCCAGGTAATGTCCGTTGATCCATACCTGGGCATTTTTATAAACGCCATCAAACTCAATTGACAATCGTTTGCCGAAAACTGAATTCTCGCTGGTAAAATGCTTTCTATACCATCCCAAACCGCCTGGTAAAGCACCCCCATTTGCACCTGACAGACTGTTTTTGCTAAACTTGCCACTGATGCTCCAGTCATGGGGTAAATCCAGAAGTAACCAGTTTTTTTCATTAAAATTAATTTTTTGGGCTCCAGAATTCTGTCCAGATTTAAACAACCAGCTCTGATCAAAATTGATACGGCCTGTCGATTGTGCCAGTGTAGATTGAGCTGCAGAAAAAATCAGGCATGCCGCAATAATTAAATGTTTAAAGAACTTCATAGATTAGTCGAGCGAACAAATACAGATTGGTAAGGTTTCAATACAATCTAAAATAACTAATTTCAACGCATAATTCAGCTCTTGAAAAAACTCCTGGTAATATTTGTTTTGCTTGCCTGCTATAATCTTGCCCTTGCACAGCAATATTCTGATTCAGCCGGTAAAAAAATCAGTGCCGTGATCAGGATTTTTAAACCGAAAACAGGGAGATCAGTTTATGATAGATTCTATAATCGTTTCTGGGCTGTTGATACTGCGCACTCAATTGCATTTAACAGGGCAAAATCTTCTCTGCTATTTCTGCCTGCACTTTCTTATGCTCAGGAGACGCATTTAAACGCCCAGCTAATTTCTTTATTATCATTTTACACCGCCCCTAGCGATACGTTGCAACGAAATTCAACCTTCTTTACTACGCTTGCTTATAGTCAGCTTGGACAATCGCGCATTCATCTGCGCCCAAATATCTGGACAAGTGGCAATCGCTGGCATTTACTGCTTGATTTGAGTTATCAGAATGCAGATTATAAATTTTTTGGTATAGGAAATCATACCCGGCTCAGTTCCGAAGAACTGCTCAGGAATATCATAACTCAGGCAGATTTTGAAGCTGATCATTTGCTGGCTCCCCATATTTACGGGGGAATAAGTCTGATTTATCAGGGGTTCAGAAATTTTTCAACCGGAGGGAACGGTATTTTTGAGAATTCAGCCTTGAAGCAGCAAAATAACGGGTATGCACTATTTAGTGGTGCCAACTTTATTTTTGATACCCGAGATAACCAGAACTATACCAGGCATGGTCATTACTTTAGGCTGAACGCAGATTTTTCACCAGGTTTTCTTTCTTCAGCAGGTGTCATGGAACACCTGAATATTGAATCAAGAGATTTCTGGTCATTGAATAAGAATATGGTCCTGGGTCTAAATATCCTCTTTAATTCTAATACTGGTAAAAGCGTGCCTTTCTACTTTTTAAACCAGTTAGGAAGTGACCAGATGATGCGGGGATATTATAAAGGGCGTTTTCGTGATCGTGACTTACTGGCTTCACAACTTGAATACAGATGGTTATTTTGCCCTCGTCTTGGTCTAGACGTTTTTGGGGGCGAAGGTCAGGTTTTCGGTAATACAAGATTCGCAGTGAGTGAATTCAAACCAAATTATGGTTTTGGTGGCAGGTATATCTTTGATCTAAAATCTAATCTTACCATAAGAATTGATTATGGCAGGGGTTTGCAGCCTGAGGGTGAGAAAACAATTTCAGGGGTTTACCTATCCCTGGGTGAGGCTTTTTAATTTACCAGACTACCACTCAGGCGCAAAAGGGCACTCTCAGCAATTTTAGTCTTATACCTTGCTATTACCAGCCGGTTTAAAGAGGCAACCAGGCTTTGTTCAGCCGTCATCAGCTCTATCTGGGTAGATGCTCCCAAGCGGTATTTAGCCAGGGCAATATCCAGGTTTTCATGGGCGACCTTAATATTTTGTTTTTCAAGTTCAAGCGTGGCCAGACTATTTTGAAAATATTTATACTGGGCAGTGATATTCGCAAGGGTCACCGTGTAGACATTCTGATACTGCATCTGGGTAGCATGTATACTGATTTTCGCGTTTGAGATGCGTCTTTTTACATTAAACCCGTTGAAAAGATTCCAGTTAAGGTTCAGGCCTAGCTGGGGGCCATAAGACTGATTATATAAACTAAACCCCGCCGTATTGGTGCTTCGGTTATAAAAATAACCTGCAATGCCTGAAATTTGAGGGTAAAGATCGGCTTTCACCTGTTTTAAGGTGTACTCACTCAGACGCATTGATAAACGGGCATTTTTAAGAATAACGTTTTTAGCCACTGCACTATCAATTACCTGGGTATAGGAAGGCATAAATTCAACAATCAGATTGGTATCAGCAGGTTCAAAGGTTGTATTCAGATCTCTGGCCATAAGCTGGTTTAAAAACACCTTGGCACTATCTATACTTATTTGCTGAGCCATCAGGGCCGACTGATCCTGATTTCGGTCAACCGTAGCCTGTAAAAGATCAATTTTATTGCCTGCACCTACATCAAATTTTGTTTTTGCTGTGGCCATACGTTCATCATCTATGCGTATGGCTTCAAGCGTGACATGCTGGGTTTGTATGGCCCGAACAATATTATAATAACCTGTCATCACCTGCAAAATAGTAGACTCGAGTTGCACCTTAAAAGAATTTTTCGATATAAATTCAAGCTCTTCTAACCTATGTTTGGTGGCAAACATGCGCAGCCCGTCAAAAAGATTATATGAAACGACAAGATTTCCGGTTTTCCCAGTTGAAACAGCCCCTTTTTTGATAACATCGGGTCTACCGGCAAATGCCTGATGCAGGTTACTATTGCCATATGTTAGCCCGTCTGTTGTATTCACTACAGGTAGCATACCGGCATTCCCGATCGTATTATTCGCACTGGCAATTTTTGTACTGTCACTATAAACTTTCAGGTTATAGTTTTGGTTTATAGCCAGTCCGATTGCATCCTTTAGCCCCAGGAGCTGCTGTGCACAAGCCACAGCGGCACAAGCGAATATGATAAAGGCAGTAAGCAGAATTTTCTGACACATAAAGTAAATTTGTTAAAAATTATTTCTCTATTTCTGCCAGATACAGACGTTCTTTTTCGTCTTCCTCTTGTTTCTTAATGAAGGCTTCTCCACTGATATGTTTTGAGAAATACGTGTAAATAGCAGGAATAACAAATAAGGTCAGTAATAATGAGAAGCTGAGCCCTCCAACAATGACAACCCCTAAACCGATACGGCTGGCTGAACCTGATCCTATGGCAAGGGCTATTGGCAATGAACCTAGCACGGCAACAATACTAGTCATCAGTATAGGCCTGAGTCTTGAGACCGATGCATCAACAATAGCATCATGTACATTCAACCCTTTTTCTTTTAGCTGGTTACCGAATTCAACAATTAAGATTCCGTTTTTTGTAACCAGACCAATAAGTACTATAATACCTATTTCCGAAAAGATATTCATAGTCTGGTTGGTATACCAGAGTGAGAATAAAGCTCCTGCCATGGCCAGGGGTACTGTAATCATAATGATAAGTGGGTCTCTGAAACTTTCAAACTGGGCTGCAAGCACCAGATAAATAAGGATTAGGGCAAGAGCAAGGGCGAAGTAGATGGTTGAATTACTTTCAGCATAATCGCGAGATGTACCACTTAATGCGGTGCTGAATGAATCATCAAGAACAAGCTTTGATATTCTGTCCATTTCTTTGATGCAGTCACCAATGGTATACCCTGGTGCAGGATCACCTGATATGGTAGCTGATTCATAGCGGTTAAATTTATAAAGTGCAGGGGGCTGGCTTTTCTCATTTACTGTTACCAGATTATCTACCTGTATCAGCCCACCATTGGCACTCTTAACATATAAAGACCGTAGGTCAGAAGGTCGATCACGACTGGCCCGGTCTACCTGCCCGATTACTGAGTACTGCTTACCGTTCATGATAAAATAATCATAACGTGTACCACCGAAGGCCAGTTGTATTGTTTTTGCCAGATCAACTACATCGACTCCAAGTGATTTTGACTTATTCCTGTTGATTGAAATATCAAGCTCTGGTTTATTAAATTTAAGATCTACGTCCCAAATCGAAAAGTAATGGCTTTTTTGCAATTCCTTCAAAAACAGGGGCAGTTTAGCCCTTAACTTCTCGAAATTTGCGGCCTGTAGTACATATTGTACTGGCAGCCCACGGGTAGAACCAACTGAAATAGTTTGCTGCTGTATGGCAATTACCCGAACATCAGGAATTTTTTTCAGGTCATGAGTAATTTTCTCTGATAATTGCTGCTGTGATCTTTTCCGCTTTTCAGGATCAACAAAGCCGAGCCTGGCAAAGCCTGAATTAGCACTACCTGTGCCTGAAAACCCAGGTGAGGTAACCATTATATCTAAATTTGTTTCAGGAATAGAATCTTTAACATAATGATCAATCTTCTGCATGATTGCATCCATATAATCATAAGAGGTTCCTTCAGGTGCTGTCATACTAAGCCGAACTGCACTTCTATCATCAAGTGGGGCAAGTTCATAATGCAGAGTTGAGGCCAGGTATACAATCACCACCAGACAAATACCAATGAGCCAGATTGCAACCCAGCGAAAGGCCAGGAATGTAATAAGTGCATTTTTATATGTGGTATTCATCCACTCAAAGAAAGGCTCACTGCGCTCATAGAACTTGCTTTTCTTTTGATCTTTACGAATCATATACGCATTCAGCATTGGCGTGAGTGAAAGCGAGACAAAGGCAGAAATAAGTACCGATCCAGCAACAACGATTCCAAATTCACGAAACAGCCTGCCTATAAAACCTTGCATAAATACCAGGGGTAGAAAAACCGCTGCCAGGGTTACTGAGGTAGATATAACAGCAAAGAATATTTCTTCAGATCCTTTGAAAGCTGCTTCCTTAGGTGACATGCCTTCTTCTACTTTTTTGAAAATATTCTCCGTTACGACAATACCATCATCAACTACCAGCCCTGTTGCCAGTACAATACCCAGTAATGAGAGTACATTCACTGAGAAGCCCGCTACATACATAATAAAGAATGCACCTATCAGGGCTACAGGAATATCGAGCAGGGGTCTGAGTGCAATCAGCCAGTCACGAAAGAAGAGGTAGATCGTGAGCACAACCAATATGAAAGAAATAAGTAAGGTCATTTTGACCTCATCGATCGCCTTAATAATGAATAATGTATTATCAAACATTACATTAATATGAATATCACGGGGTAATTCTTTTTTAAGTTGTGCGACCCGTTTATAAAATTCTTTGGCTATCTGTATGTAATTGGCACCAGGTTGTGGTACAATGGCCAGGCCAATAGTCTGGTTGCCCGCTTCCCGAAGTACGGTCTCTTCATTTTCAGATCCAAGTTCTGCGTAACCAACGTCTTTGAAACGTATCGTCTGATCGCTATCCTGACGCAAAATAATATTATCAAAATCAGCAACATTGAGTAGTCGTCCCTTGGTATTGATAATCAGTTCAGTCTTATTGCCTTCAATTTTTCCACCTGGCAATTCTCTGTTCTGGGCCATTTCGGCATTCAGCACATCTGTTGGGCTCAGACCATAAGCAGCAAGTTTTGCAGGGTCAAGCCGCATACGCATGCTGTATTTATGCTGACCCCAGACCTGTATACTGCTGACATCTGGTATAGTCTGAAGGCGCTGCTGCAAGACATTCTCAGCATAGTCATCAAGCTGTTGTAAATTGCGGGTATCACTACTTACAGCAATTGTAAGAATCGCATCTGAATTTGCATCAGCTTTTGAAACTACCGGGGGCGCATCAATATCAGCAGGAAGCTGTCTGATGGCCTGGGCAACTTTATCACGTACATCATTGGCAGCCGTTTCAAGGTCTGATCCAAGATTAAATTCAACGGTTATATTACTTGCACCCTGTGAGCTGGTAGAACTCAGGGTACGTATTCCCTGTATGCCATTAATGGCCATCTCAAGGGGTTCAGAGATCTGGGATTCTACGACATCAGCATTTGCACCTGTATAAGCAGTTCTGACACTGATAATTGGTGGGTCAATGGCCGGGTATTCTCTGACACCCAAAAATGTATAGCCCAGAATACCAAAAAGTACGATGACAATTGACATCACAATTGCCAGTACTGGTCTTTTTATGCTTATGGATGAGAGACTCATACCTTATCAGTTGATTTTATCGAGCAGTACAGCATCACCTGGTCTGGTACTCAGCAGACCGGTTGTTATTAATGTGTCTCCAGCGTGTACACCGGCAGTTATCTGAATTTGGGCATCGGTTCTGATACCAATTTCAACAGGTACTTGCAATGCTTTACCGCTTTTATAAAGAAATACAGTCTGCCCTTTTAAAACTGGAACAATTGCTTGTGTTGGCACCAATAATGCATTATTGGTGGCTTTCAGCACAAGCTGAACATCGGCAAAGGCTCCTGGTAATAAGGCAGGCTCTTTATTATTTTTAAACAGGGCCCGCAAATGAAATGTTCTGGTAGCCATATCAATTTTCGGCTCCATGGCTGTAATTTGTGCTTCATATTTGTGTGTAAATCCCTGAACGGTAAAAAACACCTGATCACCGGTATGTATAACACCTGCGTACTGGCCTGGAACTGAAAAATCTAATTTCAGGTGATCAATTTGTGCTAATGAGGCAATTTTAGTACCTGGATTTATATATGTACCCATACTCACATAACGTAAACCAATACGTCCGTTGAATGGTGCATAAAGGCGGGTCTTAAGTATAGTGGCTTTTGTGAACTCAATATCAGCACGGGTTGATTCTACTACATTTTGAGCGGTATCATATTCTTGCTGGCTAATGGCATGTATAGCCAGTAATTTCTTTTGCCTGAGCGCATTTTGGTTGGCAAGACTAAGGTTTGATTGCAGTTTTGTCAGGTTTGCAATCAGATCCTGGTCATTGATCTTCAGCAGTAACTGGCCTTTTAATACGGGTGTTCCTTCTTTGATATACAGGCCCGTTATTTTGCCTGAAACTTCTGGTTGAACCTGAACTTCTTCATTGGCGATAAGTGAGCCTGTTGAAGACAGGGTATTATCGAGTTTTTGCAGCTTTATAATAGTTGCACTCAACCTGATCTCAGAAATTTTTGATTTTGCTGCTCCTAATGTATTTCCGCTTTCCTTTTTGGCAGCTGGAAACAACAGAAATTTAAGCAAGATGAGTGTGCCAATAATCAGTAAAATGATTAATGGTGTTCGTAGCTTACTCATAATAATAGTGTATCCCTTCTTTCAATTCAAGCATTAAAAAATATCTGCCAGAGTAGTCTGGTCAGGGTGTTTGGTTTAAGTTTATGAATTTTTCAGCTGAAGGCTGAAAAAATGAGATAAAAGAAAATCGCGGAGAGATAAAACAGTAAGAATTATCGACTACACAAAAAAAAAGCGTGAAACCACGCAATTTATTTATGGAAATTCTTAAAGAGATTATAGCCCTGCTTCTTTCCTTGCTATTGCAATAGCAGCACGGTTTTGAACGGCTAGATGAGTTTTTTCAGAAATTGCTCTGCTGCCTATTTCAATATTGGTTCCCAGCTTTTTAACTTGAGTTTCCATGCGTGAAAACATCTTATTACGTCTGTCTTTTCTTTTTAATCGGGTAACGCCCATGTCAATTATATTTATTTGAGGTCGAGAGCGGATTCGAACCGCTGTAGAAGGTTTTGCAGACCTCTGCCTAGCCACTCGGCCACCCGACCAGTTAATTGGTAACGTGCAAAGATAAAAAAAGGTCGTGAATATTGTTAAATGTTAAAAAATATTTGTTGCAGCAATCAAATAATATTCGTTCTCCTGATCTCAGCGCAAATAATTGCACCTGCAATAGCTACGTTAAGAGACTCGGCTGCACCGGTTCGGGGAATTGTAATTGCATGATCAATATAGGGCATCGTTGATGGGTTTATTCCTCTTGCCTCATTTCCCAGAACAAGCACACCGTCAGCCTTGAAATGGATTGAATAAATACTGCTGCCATCTAAGAGTGCCCCGTAGACTGTCTTAGTATTTGACTTAAAAAAATCAGTCAGCGGCATACTTCTAGTCTTTACACGCAAAAATGAACCCATACTAGCCTGTATAACTTTGGGGTTCTGCCATTCAACTGATTCAACCGAGGTGATCAGGGTAGGGAAGCCAAACCAGTCTGCTATTCTGATCAGGGTTCCTAAATTACCAGGATCCTGAATGTCATCGGCGATGATTACAGGATAAATAATTGGCTCATTAGTTGGTTCGCAGTAATTTACGAGGGCAATAACTTCACGGGCAGTTGACAATAGACTAATTTTTTCTAGCTCATTGTCAGAAACTGTACTGATTTCGATATTTTTACCTGCTGATTTTGTTAATTGCCTGATAAGCGGGTAAACTGCTTCAGTACAATATAAAGCGCGGATAGTAAAATCAGCAGCTATGATTTCTGAACAAATTTTAAGACCTTCTGCCAGAAATAGCTGGTGCTGGACACGGTATTTTTTTTGATGTAATGACCTAATTAAACTGAGCTGAGATTTTGACAACATGTATCGATAAAAGTAAGGTTTGCAACGGGATATTGTTGTTGATCTTTCTCATTTTAACCTCATGTAGCCCAACCCGCTACATTAAATCGTATCAGGCGCTGGTTTCGAAGGTCAAAATAACCGGACCCAATAAAGAGCTGAATGATCAGGCTGCTTCTTATGTTAAACAAAAACCGAATCGTCGTTTTCTTCTGGCTCTGTACAATACTTTTAATACAGAAAATGGTCATTATAAGCTAGCATCACGATTAAAAGAGGGCATTGGTGAGCCACCTGTCATATATGATACGACCCTAACAGAACAAAGCGCAAAACAGATCAAGTTATTTTTGAAAGACAATGGTTACTTTGATGCTAGGGTCGAATTTCTGACAACCCAGCGCAAAAAAAGAGCTTCGGTTGTTTATTCCATTATTCCTGACAAGCCGTATACGGTTTCAGGCCTTACAACTACCATTCAGGATACCAGCCTGGGAAGAATTTATGCCAGTATGGCCTCAGCAAATCTGATAAAGACAGGCACCATATATACCGCTTCAACACTTGATGATGAGCAAATCCGGCTGAACAGTCTGTTCCGGGAGAATGGTTATTACCGCTTTACCAAACAATATATAAGATTTATAGTGGTTGACACCCTCCATAATCATACTATAGGCGTTACTGAGATTGTCGATAATCCTGATTCTGGCGCACATCAGAAGTTTTATATTGATTCTGTACGCATTAAAATCCACGCCGATACCAATAATATTTCACAGAAACAGGCACTTGATACGGTCAGAAGGTTACCAAATTATCTTTACTTTGAAGACCCGTATGCTCACTTTAAGCCGATTATCACCAGAAATACTATTTACCTTGAACGCAATCATCTCTTTAGACTTAAAGACCAGTTGGTCAGCTATAACAGGTTATCAGAATTAGGTGTATTCAGGGAAATCAAAATAACCTATAAAGAGAATCAAAAAGATTCACTTGCCCGTCTTGAAGCCCTGATTGATGTCACTGAGCGTAAAAAGCTCAGCGTGTCTCTTGGTGTTGACGGCAACTTTAACAGTAGTTTCTATGGCATCAATCCAACTGCAACATATACTGACCGAAACTTTTTTAAGGGTGCTGAAGTATTTGAAATAAGAGTAGGCGGAACATTAAATAATACGATTCATCAACGGGATATGGGAGTGTATAATCGGCGTGAATTTTCAATTCAGGCAAGTCTGACCTACCCATTTTTATTAATACCGTTCTATCATTCCCGCATGGGCCGTGAAGGCGATTTGCCTCATACAACGCTTTCTAGCAGGTACAATTACGTATTTCAACCCCTTTATAACAGGCGTGAATTTTCAGCAACACTGTCTTATGTTTTTGACGATACCCGAAGGTCTATACATACCATTACCCCGATTGAGGCCAGTTTGCTCAAAGCAAACCTTGACCCTACTTTCAGACAGTTATTTATTACCTATGGTAACCTGTCAAGGTTGCAAAGTTTTACTTCCAGTCTGATATTTGGCTCCCAGTATAATTACCAGCGCAATGCCTACCTGCTGCGTACACGATCAAATTTCTTTTACCTGAATGCTAATATTGAAGTTGTAGGTAATTCACTTTCCCTGATCGGCCATTTTTTTCCATCTAAAGCAACCCGTGATAATGGGAGACTTTTCGGCCTACCCTATTACCAGTATATCAAGCCTGAGATCGATTTAAGATTTTATCATAAAATTGGCGCTTCTGCTGAGTTAATCTTTCGAATCAATCCGGGTGTTGCTTATGCATATGGTAAAACAACAGAACTGAAATCGATTCCCTTTGACCGACAGTTTTTTGTAGGTGGCCCAAATAGTGTCAGAGGATGGCTAACCCGGCAGTTAGGCCCTGGTTCTTATCTTTCAAAGATCTCTAAAAACCCTGATTCAGTGACTATTGGAATACAAAGAAGAGCGATAGATCAAACTGGAGAAGTAAAAATAGAGGGAAATGTTGAGTACCGTTTTAACATAACCCGGGAAATATTAGACCATCAGTTAAGTGGTGCTACCTTTGTTGACTTTGGTAATATCTGGCTTTTAAGGGCTGATTCAGGACGGCCAGGAGGCAACTTTCAATTTGACAAAGCGCTGAAACAACTTGCCCTTGGCACAGGCTTTGGATTACGTTATGACCTCGGCTTTTTCCTATTCCGTTTTGATGTAGGCCTGAAACTCTATGACCCTATCTACGCAAATACAGATGGCTGGGTGATCAAACATTTAGGGAGTAAGTCCTTTCAGGCTGATTACC
The DNA here is from genome assembly GCA_031363945.1 of bacterium. Classification (GTDB taxonomy): domain Bacteria; phylum Bacteroidota; class Bacteroidia; order Sphingobacteriales; family Sphingobacteriaceae; genus JANLVJ01. The sequence goes on from JANLVJ010000004.1 coordinate 26,626, forward strand.
TGAACCGGTTTGGCGATGACCATACAGGAGGGTATCATTTCCTTTCTTATAATTTTGGTATAGGGTTTCCTTTTTAAAAACCGAAAGATCGGTAATTCTAAAACTTGCCAGAGCCCAATACGATCTTGGTTGCCGGTGTTTCTTACTATCTTCACCTATTTCATGCCTACTGCTCAGATATGTAGATGAATCCAGTCTTTTACTGCACTGAGATAGCTGCTAACACTTAGGCCTTTGTTAAGTAGAAAAAATAATAATATAACGATAAAGGCAAGAATAATCAGTCTTTTAAACACAAAAGAACCTAGGATCAGTATTACTGGCACGACCAGTAACCAGAATAATGAAATTTTAAAAGGGGAAAGTCCGGTAGCAGTCCTGTAAACATAGAACAGACGTGAAACAGGCCTGTCTACTGGTCCGCATTTCATATATAGAAAAGTAGAACTGGTTAAGTTATCTGGATACTCAGCACTGCCACCCAAAAAAAGCAGGCGCTTTTCAAAGCCATTCACTGAAAACGTATAGCGTCCATTAACCAGAATGTCTTCATCACCGGACTCATTAAGGGCCTTGATATGAATACTATTATTTTCAAATAAAGCAGGTGAGAGCTTAAAATCGTGAATTGGCACCCTTGCCAAACACAACCCCAGATCCAGGAAAACAAATAGAAATGAAAAAATGAATTTAAGAAAAGCCTTGCTCCTGAAAATTTTATGATAAATAAGTTCAGGCATTAAGATAATAGTTTCTGTCGCAATAAAAATTCTAGCTGTTCATTGACTCTGATCAGATCACGGGTTAAATTTCTATTTTGTTCACGCAAACGGTAAATTTCTGCTGCATTAAAAACAAGACTGCGTAGCTGATTCTCGTTCCAGGGTTTTGAAACATAATGATAAATCTGCCCTTTATTTACAGCATCAATAACTGCCTGAATATCGGCATATCCGGTAAGTAAAATACGGATAGGATCAGGATAAAGTGGTAAAACTGATTCAAGAAACTGAACACCTGTTTCTCCAGGCATACGTTGATCAGTGATAATAACTTCAATCTTCACTTCATCGAGAATCTTTCTGCCCTGGTCAGGAGAATTTGCTAAATAAACATTCCAGTCACGCCTATATGCGGCTCTAAAAGAGTTAAGATTATTTTCTTCATCATCAACATATAAGACTGCTATTTTTTCTTCACTCACTAAAGTCGAATTTTGATATTTTACATGATAAAGAGGTTTTTAAATATACACAAAACGAAATTTTATTTCTAGTAAATTTTCTGGTCAATAGAGAGAAGAAAGATTTTTTACTAATTTCAATGCATGACAAAAAATATTCCCCTTAAAGACCGCTTCCCTGTAGTTGACAGTGGAGCGAATATTTTTAAGCCCTTGTTTTTTCGCTTATCAGACCAAAGCCAAAAGATAAAATTAGATGCTCTTATTTCAGTCACACCAGGAATCAGAATTTTCGATCAAATTGAAAGTCAGGTAATTGAATTATTAAAGATACGGAATCCGGCAAAACCACTTACTGATGAACAGAAACAAGTTACACTCTCAGCACTGCACGATCCGGGAAGTGACCTGTATGGTGTATGGGTTTATTACCCATGGTCTGCCTATCTGCTTCATATTTTAGATGAGCAAGAGTTCTTCGAACTTCGAACCTCACGAAATAAATACAAAATCACCGCTGATGAACAAATCCTGCTTGCCAGAAAAAAAACAGGCATAATAGGCCTGTCCGTAGGTCAGGCTATAGCCATTACAATGACCATTGAACGGCTCTTTGGTGAAGTGAGACTAGCCGATTTTGATGACCTTGAATTGTCTAACCTGAACAGGTTAAGGGCAGGGCTTCATGATCTGGGAACGTCAAAAGTATTGATCGCCGCCCGGGAAATTGCAGAAATTGATCCGTTTGTTAAAGTAGTCCCCTACTTTGAAGGAATTACTGCTTGTAACATCGATGATTTTCTAACTTTAGAAGGAAATCTAGACGTGCTTGTTGAAGAATGTGACAGCATGGATATTAAAATATTCAGCCGCCTAAAGGCACGTGAATATGGTATACCCGTTGTAATGGATACGAATGACAGAGGTATGCTTGACATTGAACGATTTGACCTCGAGCCAGACCGCCCAATTTTACATGGGCTGATCGAACATTTACCGATGAAAGATTTAGACCAGCTAAAAAATTTAAGCAATCAGGAAAAACTGCCATATCTGGCACCTATGGTTGGTATAGAAAAGATATCCGAACGCTTGAGAAACTCTGTTCCAGAGATTGGGAAAACCATTACCACTTGGCCACAGCTCGCTTCTTCTGTAGTTTTAGGCTCAGCCATGGTTGCAGACACCTGTCGAAGGATATTTTTGAATGAATTCACAAAATCAGGTAGGTTTTACCTCGATTTCGAAGAAATTATTTCTTAGAAAACACTCAAGAGAAAAGTTTAAATGGTACGAATAAGAGCATTTAGGGCAATTGAAGATATTGAATCTTGTTATCGTTTTCTTGAAGGGCACACTAAAATATTAGAAATCTATGGAGTCACAAAAGTGACATCTTTAAGCCCAGAATGGGTTTATAACCTTGGTACTATAGTAGTCATGGTTGAAAATCAAGACCAAACAAAGGTTTATGGAGGTGCGCGAATTCAAATGTATGACGGGTCTTTACCTTTACCAATTCAAACTGCAATTGGACAGTACGACGCCAAAATCAACACAATGGTTACCAAAGGTTCTGCGGAAATCTGTGGATTGTGGAATTCGCGGGAAGTAACAGGAATGGGTATTGGAAGTGTTATTTTGGGTCGAGTCACATGCGCACTAATTGGAATGCTTCCGATAATTAAAACATTTATGCTTTGTGCACCGGTTACAGTAAAGATGTGTGCATCCGTTGGATGTGTAATGGTTAAGGAACTTGGGAATAATGGCCTTTTCTATTATCCGAAAGATGATTTAATTGCCACTGCTATGGTTATTCCTGATCCAGAGACCATTGTTCATGCTGAAGAACATGAGAGAAATTTGATCTTCAATTTAAGAAATAATCCAGTAATGAATACAATAGAATTAACAGGGCGGGGACCCCTTGAAATATTTTTCGATCTAAAGATTCCTGAAGTAAAAATTGAAAGCTTTTACGTACTGTAATGTTTTGAAAAAATTCTACTACCTGATTTTTATCCTTTCGGTGATCATATCTAATCATTGCTTCGGGCAAATTGTTGTAAACTATGCAGACGCCGATAAAAAAATTATTATTGGT
>JANLVJ010000038.1:0-7622 GCA_031363945.1 bacterium
TTAGTGCTTTAAAGCACCCTTATAGATTTTTTTGAATGATTCAAATTCAGGAATTGACACACTTTGAACATATGGATTCTCGGGGTGGTCAGCAATATAATGCTGATGATGTGCTTCAGCCCTATAAAAGGCAACTAGTGGAAGAACCTGGGTCGCAATTTTCTTTAATGAAGATTTTTGAAACTGGGCTATTCCACTCATTATTTCTTTTTTTTCAGACTGATCACCATAAAAAGCGACTGACCTGTACTGTGTTCCCTCATCAGGTAACTGCTCATCAACCTGGGTAGCATCATGAGATAGAAAGAAGGCATTAAGTAGTTGGGTAAAGGGTAGTTTTTTGGGATCATAATACACAAGTACTGCCTCAGCGTGACCCGTATTACCTGATGAGACATCCTCATAACTGGGATTTGCAACCTTGCCTCCTGCATATCCATTGATAACTGAATCGACACCCTGCAGACTTTCAAAAATAATTTCTGAGTGCCAGAAACAACCTTCGGCAAAGGCTGCTATGGCCTTACCTGCCGGGGCTTTAAGACTCTGCTTGCTTACACCATTAAAATGACCTGCTTCGGTAGGTGGCTCAGTGGCCTGCTCAGACCCGGCACCAGAACAGGAAGTAAAAATTACAATTACTATTGTTGACAATAGTAAGAGCAGGGGTATTTGTTTTATATTTTTGGTAATCAAAAGCATCTCGATATATGTAATTTATATATAGATAAACGTATACCTTTTAGAAAAAGTTTGTTCGGTAACGGATATTCGTTGTATCGTAAACGTACATGGATACAGGAATTTTTGGTGAAAATATTTTGCAATACATTGAACAGTAGTAGGTTGATTTGGTGGCATTATTTTTATATTAATTCAGAAATAATTAATTTAAAATTCAACGCCTCTCATTATATTGCCATGACAAAAATTAGGGCCTTTACTCCCAAAACCTACCCTGTGAGCTACGTTAAAAATGTATTGGTGTTCGTTTCCTTAACGATAATTATATTCCAGGCTCAGGCCCAGCAGACAGGTAACTCTCAAGAGAAAAAGAATGCCGGTAATGGGGCTCTTTTACCAGCTGATACTTCTCAGCAACGGGCAAATACGAAACCCGTTATAACCACCCAGCATGCCTCAAATGCCCAGCAGGCTGCAAATGGGGTTCTACCTGTGGTCGCCCAGCAAAAATTTAGTCTTGAAGGGGCTATCGGATATGCAATAGCTAATAATCTGCAATTAAAACAAGCTGCTTTAACTACAGACCTTGATAAGGAACTTTTAATTCAAAGTAGGTTTAATCTGTTTCCTGATTTTAACAGCCAGGTTAGTCAGTCAAACAGCTTTGGCCGAACGATCAATCCGGTTACGAATACCTATACAAATAGTAGCTCTCACTTTTTACAAGGCGCATTAAATGGTCAGCTGGTTTTATTCGGTGGATTACAAAAAATTAATCTTATCAGAGAAAACAGGTATTTGCTTCTTTCTGATCAAAGCCGACTTGAAAAAGCAAAGAATGATCTTATACTTAATGTGCTCACCTATTATATATCTATTTTAAGTTTTGAAGACCTGATTATATCTGGTCAGCAAAAATCAGAAGTTAGCAAACTACAGCTTGATAACGACCAGAAAAAATTGGACGTGGGCAATATTACTGAAGGTGATTTATTGCAGGATAAGGCCCAATATGCACAAGATATCGTGAACATTACTACCTATCAGAATAACCTTGATATAGCACGCACAAATCTCTTGCAAGCGATGAATTTGAGTCTCGAGCAGCCGTTTGAGGTAATTAAACCAGATACACTCATTGTTGAGGGCCTGCATACCGATTATCAGGCGCTGGATGTGTACAACAAAGCAAAAAATGTGCTGCCCAATATCAAATCAGAGGAATATGCAGCTAATGCGGCAAAAAAAGCACTGGAGGTTGCCCGGGGAGCTTATTATCCATCTCTTTCTTTAGGAAGTTCAATCAGTACGGTGTATTCTCCTTCATATAAAAACTACCCTTTGCTGACAACACAGCCGTTTAATGATCAGATTAAAAATAACCTGAACAAGTATTATGGTCTTACTCTTAATATTCCGATTTTCAATGGGTGGCAAACACATTTACAGGTAAGACGGGCTAAAATTCAATATGAGCAACAGCTACTTGTGACAGAAATTGCCAGAACTACCTTAAACAAAACAATTGTACAATCAGTTATCGACCTGCGTGCTTCTGATAAAAAATACCAGGCTGATCATAGTTCTACCGAAGCATTAAAAAAGTCTTTTTATTATTCCCAGCAGCGTTACAATAATGGAATGTTGAACTCTCTTGATTTTAACCTTGCAAAAAGTAAATACACCATTGCTGAGGCCACCGAAATCCAGGATAAATATGATTTTATATTTAAAGCAAAAGTTATTGATTTTTATCTTGGAAATAAAATCACGCTAACCCAGTAAGCAATCCAGCGAAAAACATGGCCACTAAAAAAAGTAAATTACCAAGAAATATCATCATCCTGTTTGTGGTGCTGATAGTTATCGCATTCGTTGGCAAGTCTGCGGGTTGGTGGGGTAAGGAAGATGGAGTAAAGGTTGCCATAGAAAAAGTTCACCGCATAGATATTATTGAAACTGTTTCAGCCAGCGGCAAGATTCAACCTGAGAAAGAAGTTAAGATCAGTCCTGATGTTTCAGGTGAAATCGTTCAGCTAAATATCAAAGAAGGAGACAGGGTTAAAGAAGGAGACCTGATGGTAAAAATCAGGCCTGATATTTATGAAGCCAGTTTGAACCGTGCAGTTTCTAATGTAAACCAGGCAAAAGCCATGTACTCAAATTCTAAACAGATGGTTGTTCAGGCACAAGCGAATTTTAAAAATACGGAAGCTGTTTTTAAACGCACCCAGCAGCTTTTTAAAGATAAGGTAGTCTCACTAAGTGAATTTGATAAAGCCAAGGCTGATTATGAATCAGCAAACGCAAATATTACTGGCTTACAACAAAGCATAGATGCGGCCAAGTATAATGTTTCTTCTAACCAGGCTTCTGTAAAGGAATCTTCAGATAACTTGCGTAAGACAACAATTTTTTCTCCAGTGACAGGTATCGTTTCTAAACTCAATGTAGAACTCGGAGAAAGGGTTGTGGGTACATCACAAATGGCAGGAACAGAGATGATGCGTATTGCCAATATGGGCTCTATGGAAGCCCAGGTTGATGTAAACGAAAATGATATTAACAGGGTTCTGAAAGGAGATACTGCAACGATTTCTGTTGATGCTTTTTTAGGAAAAAAATTTAAGGGTGTTGTTTTTGAGGTAGGTTCTTCAGCAAATAACGCCTCTGGTAGTACTTCTGTGAGTTCATCCGTTGACCAGGTCACTAATTTTACGGTTAAAATCAGATTGCTTTATGCCTCATACCGTGACTTGTTAAAAAACAGAACTGATACTATAACTGCCCCATTTAAGCCTGGATTATCTACCACGGTAGATATTCAGACAAAAGAAGCAAGAGGTGTACTGGCTGTTCCAATTCAAGCTGTCACTACCAGGTCTGATTCTGTTTTGGGCAAGCAGAGCACTGTTAAAAATAAAAAGAGTAAAAGCAGTGATGGCCAGGCAGTAGTGTTTATTGTTCGAAATGGGATAGCGCATCTTGTTCCTGTAAAGACCGGAATTCAAAACGATACGTATATTCAAATTATTGACGGCCTGAAAGAAGGTGATGAAGTTATAACTGCCCCATACCTGTCAATTTCAAAAGAGCTGAAAGAAGGTCAGAAAGTTAAAATTGTTGCAAAAGAAACGTTGTTTACCGTTCCCAAGTAGATAAGAAATTCTTTTAACAAAACCAACCGACAGGTGTTTGTAAAAAAATTACAATATTTGCCTAGCCGATTCGGTTTTCCGGGTTCTTATTTATGCATATTTTATCAACTCAACATCTGCCTGTAGCCGTAATTGGTGGGGGTAGCTGGGCTACAGCAATTATCAAAATACTGAGTGACAATCACCTGAAAGAAGTATTTTGGTGGCACCGCGATCAGTCTGCAGTGGCCTTCATCAAAAAATATGGTCATAACCCAAAATATCTTTCCTCTGTTCCAATTTTACTGCCAGCAGCACATATAAGCTCAGATCTGGATTATGTAATTGCTGAAGCCGAGATAATCATACTTGCTGTGCCTGCAGCTTTTTTAAAAGGCGCGCTTGCTAACTGTACTCCAGCAACATTCAACGGTAAAAAAGTTGTCTCCGCTATTAAGGGCATGATTCCAGGTCAGAATCAGTTAATTGCCGAATACATGCAAACAGAATTTCACTTACCTGGAGATGATTTCATTGTGTTAACGGGTCCTTGCCATGCAGAAGAAGTAGCACTGGAAAAGCTTTCGTACCTTACTGTAGCCGCAACTGATTTTGAAACCGGTGATGTTTTTGCAAAGCACCTGAATAACCGATATATAAAAACAGTTATTTCTGCTGATGTTTATGGAACTGAATATAGTGCGGTTTTGAAAAATGTTATCGCTATCGCCAGCGGAATTTGCCATGGCCTGGGTTACGGCGATAACTTTCAAGCAGTACTTGTTTCAAATGCCATACAGGAAATAAGGCGTTTTGTTGATAAGGCTTACCCGATGGAACGAGACATAAATGATTCAGCTTATTTGGGTGATTTACTGGTAACGGCATACTCACAGTTTTCGCGTAACCGTACTTTTGGTACGATGCTGGGCAAGGGATACTCGGTTCAATCGGCTCAGTTAGAAATGAATATGATTGCTGAAGGTTATTATGCCGCCCAGGCCGTGTTCGAACTGAATCAGGTATTTGGAGTTTATATGCCTATACTTGATGCTGTTTATAATATTATGTATAATCTGGCAGTGCCGGCCCATGAAATTGAACTGCTGACAACTCATTTAAGTTAGATCTAATGATTTTAAGCCTGACCGAAGAAAATTACATTAAGATTATTTATACACTTGTTGCTCAAAATGAAGAGAAGGGTGCCAGTACAAATGATATAGCTGAACTATCACAAACAAAACCTAGCTCTGTTACAGACATGCTAAAAAAGCTGTCTGAAAAGCAGCTAATATCGTATAGAAAATACAAGAGTGTCAGCTTGACAGTTGAGGGTAGCCTTCAGGCGCTCAGGATTATTAGAAAGCACCGTTTATGGGAAGTATTCTTACATGAAACACTGCAATTTTCATGGGACAAGGTACATGAGGTAGCCGAGCAGCTAGAACATATTCAATCTGCTGAATTAATTGAAAAGCTTGATGCATTTTTAGGATTTCCAGGCTTTGACCCTCATGGTGATCCTATTCCGAATGCTAAGGGAGATTTCAGAGTGCAAAAGAAAATCTTTCTGGCAAAGGTCAAAGCAGGTAAAACCTGCAAGATTGTAGCGGTAAAAGACTCTTCATCTACCTTTCTCCAGTACTTACAAAAGCTGAATATTGGAATAGGAACCCGGATTAAAGTGTTAGAGAAAATGGATTTCGATGAATCTATCCTGATACAAACACCCGATCAACAAATAACTGTATCAAAAAAGTTTGCTGATAATCTGTATGTGAATTAAAATATTTACTATTTTGAAAAACCTAGTGTATGCTTATTCCTTATAACCTAAACCGCTGACCATGAACAAATTTTTCAAAATCTTATTTATTGCCTTTATCTGCGTTATCACTCAGGTTAATGCTCAAACGGCTACTCCAAAAGACGCACCTCTTGTCAAAGAGAAGAAAGTAAGAAAATCTAGGGCCGCTGTTAAAGCCGATGCTGCCGCATCAGCTTCAGGTTCCTATTCTTCAACAGCTGCAGCTTCAGCACCTGCTGCACCAGTATCAACTTCAGGCACACTTTCAAACGGGGTAAAACTTAAAAAAGACGGTTCTGTTGATAAGCGTTTTAGAGCTAAGCAAGCCGCAGTCACAGGAGCAATGACTACGCCAGTTGCCTCTGGAGCAATGAAAGCACCTGAGCCAGTGAAATCTGCTAAATCAGCTTTGCAAAATGCGGCACCAGCCGCGAAAGTGGTCTCTTCAGCTTCTGTGAAAGCTCAGGCAGCCATGAAGAGCCCAGCATCAGTTACGAATACTCCTGAGGCCATGAAAGCTCAGGCTACTGCAGCCGGTGTTAATGCCAAAGGTGCAGCCGTGAAATCAACTGTTGCTAAAACTGCAGATGCTATAGATGCAAGTTTGCACGGACCACATAATGAAGCCGTTATGACTGGTACCCGTGGAGGTAAATATTACATTAATAAAAATGGGCACCGTACATATCTGAAGGCCGATAAAAAATAATTACCGGTTCAACATTACTGTCTTCAGAACAAGTGTTTAAGGCTGAGAGGTTTTGGCCACTGGATTTTATTTAGCAAAAAAAGGCTTCTCGTTAAATAACTGCCCCCAATAGTTGGACACTATTGGGGGCGTTTTTTATCGGGTGCTCTGAATACTTAACCATGTAAACCGGTTATAAATCATAATAATGATCAGGTGCCTGCGTTGAACTTTTATGCTGTTACCTGAGCCTGGAACCAGCGAAGATAATGGTCGATCTGAGTAACTAAATAATTTGGGAGGTTTAACAAGTGGTAGACTTTTCCCTGAGGTGTGGTACCCTGACTAATTTTAAGCAGGCCAGTATAGAACCTTACTGCGAGTTGATGTGGGGCAAGATTCATGCATAAATGCAATGATTTTAGTGTTCCTTCTTTCCCCGATTAAACTTCAACAGGAATAAGTTTGCTTTCAAATGCCCAGAGGAAATCAACTTCGGCAGTTGACTCTTTTTTTTCTCTTACCCAGAAATTGAGACTACTAAGTGCATTATACTGAATCGACAGTAACTCTTGCCCGACAAGATGTTCAATCAGTGTTCCCTGGTAAACTGAATTAAGAACTGTAGAACTCAGCACTTCAATCTGTATACCAGAATAGTAATTTAATAATCCTGAATCTAGTACCTGTAACCTAAGTCATTTCTTAATATCTGGTAATAGGGGAAGTTTAACATCCTTACACGGATATATGAGTTCAATTAATAATGCTTTTTCAAGTATTCTTACTGCCTCACCCATATCTCTCGATCGGTATCGCGAATTTCCTAAGTTTTCAAATTTGATTCTTTTCCCTGCTTCTGAAAATACAGTTCTGATGGCATGTCTGATATGCTTAACCTGAGATTGATTCGATGCGTATTTTTCAACATCGTCAAGATATGCAGCAACTAATGAATCATAGTTGGTTGCAAGTGAAGCCAGGTCTTTTGACTGACTATAATTTGCAACAATTTCAGGTATCCCACCAATTAGCGCATAAGTATGAAAGAGACTAATCAGCTTATCATGTGTGAATTCAGGAGCGGGTATTTGCTGTAACTAAGCTAGCGCTTCAACCTCGCCCATAGCATCAAGGAATTCCGGAAAAGAAACCGGTCTCAAAATCTTGTATTCAACCCGGCCAACCGGAAACTTATATTTTTGTTGAACAGCGTTTCCAGCATACTAGCAGTAGCAATAACTGCTATTCCTGGCTCTGACTCTACACACAGTGAGGGTTGTTTTACTGGAATCTTGTCACA
>JANLVJ010000027.1:0-17513 GCA_031363945.1 bacterium
CTCAGACTTAAAACTTGATCTAGCTTCTGAATTCTGCATAACCCGCATAATGGCTTTGGCATTGAAAGAAGGGTTTATGCCGACAAATACTAAAGAGTTTGGCTGAAACTCTGTATAAATCATAGGCACAATACTGGCAAATGGGCCATCTTCATTTTCTGCCCACAATGTAATCAGCTGTTCATGAAAAGCGTCTAGCATAAAGCTTAAAATTACTATCTTTTACCTTTTCAACACGACAAAATAATTGATTGTTTCTTTTGCATTGTATTTATTGTGAATTGAAACCTGCACAAGTAATCCGCTGTCTTGCCGACCAATAATTTGCGTTCTTGTGTTTGTACCATTGACTACCACTTCTGCCAGGGTCATCGGTTTTCTTTTAAGCTCAATTGGTACATTATTCTGCCTGATGAGATCAGCAATCAAGATTCGTTTAACCGCGTATCCAACGCTAGATAGTTGCAATGAATCTTTCAGGTTTTCTATAAAAATTGTCAGGCTGTAGTTTCCAATTGAATCTGAAACTGTTCCTATAGGTTTACCATTAATACCAATATTAATATAGGGGAGTGGCATGTGAGAGATCTCTTCTATCACAGAGCCTTTGATGATTGTACTGTTTTTATTTATTGTGGCAGTCGTCTGAGAAAAGGTTAAGGCTGAAATTAAGATAATTGGAATTATACCTGAGAATAGTCTGATGCTGTATATCATAATTAATGTGTTATTAAAGATGTATTTAAGGGATTACCAGAAGATATTAACTTGAACTTTCAGCACGAAAAATAGCCATAAATGACTATTGCCTCACACTAAAAATAGGGAGAAGTTTACAGCAGTTATAGAATAAATAACTTCAATAAATTAATACTATGAACTACTCATCCCTTATAAAAATCTGTGTATGCTGCACACTCCCATTCATGTTTTCCTGTTCAAAAAATGTTTCTCTTGACCCAGGTGCTGGAACGGGTAGTGTCGGGCAACCCGATTCATCGGCAGGTCAAATCTCACCATTACACTCATCGTACATTGTTGACAGTGTATTAGTTAATTCTTCAGACTGGGATCCCAGTGAGCTAACACCTGGTTTGAAATCAATTGGGGTGCTCGATAATAAGCTTACACCTGCTGTTTTAAAAAATTCAGAAATACTTGTATTTTCTCATCATACCGCAGGTGACAGTTCTCCGACAAATGAAACTCAAAAAAATCTTTATAAACTAGCATTTGAGCTAACTCCTGGGGAAATAATAATCTACTTAAACAGCGATAGTAATCTTTTGTATTCATTGTCTTTCTATTATGTAATTATACCTAAACAAGTTCTTGGATATTCAAAAACCCATATCTTAATTTGTAACTGGATGAAAAGTTTAGGGTTCATCGTAGTTACTAAACGATTATAAATAATTGAATACCCTTTGCATATATGATTGCTTGATCTCTAGTAAATTGATCTCGGCACAATCTGATCTGAAAGAAACATATCTCACATTGATTACAATTTTTTAAGAAGTATAGTTTACAATAGACCCTGTTTAATTGCAGTGTTTATCAGTTCTGCAGAATTTAGCGAACTGCTTTTATGAAGCATATTTTTTCGGTGCTGGTTTACGGTATTGATACTTAAGAATAACTTATCGGCGATTTGCTTACTTGCAAATCCATTACTGATATACTTTAATATTTCAAGTTCTCTTTTACTCAGCATGGCAAGACATGGATCTTTGAAGTATACTTTTTTAAATAGCAATTTCGGTGCATCATAGAATACCCCAGGATCACTATATTCTATGGTAAATATGGTAGTTCCATCTTGCTTGAAATTCGTAATATCAGTACCAACCCCTACGACTCCAAGCGGTATAAAGGTTCCCGGATGATTAATAATGCAGTACCGCTGTAATAAATCTACGTACGGTCCATTTTTTGATTTAACCCGGTAATTTCTGGAGAAGATCAGATCCTGATGCATTTCAACAGGACAAGTTTTCATAAATGCAGTGCCTTCAGCAAATATTGTTTTATCAAAAAGTTCAAAATCATCTTTATGATATACCGACCATATAAATTCAAGACCGCCATCAAAAAAGTATTTGGCATTATGACCTGTCAGCTGCTCTGCATTTCGATGCATGAAAACATATTGCCGGGTGGTATAATTCAGGAAAAATGGAACAATAGAACTGTTTCTTCCTACCGTGTTTAAGTCACAAAACTTTTTTAGGTGAAAAAGCCCCATTTCAAGGTCCAAACTGTTGTTATAACTTGCAGAAAGTTTAATTAATTCATGATGCGATTGATGTTCGCTGTGAGAAGACATATTAAATAAAGGGGCTGATTACTTGTAAATTGACATTAAAATCTAAACATTAAAATGGTTTTCCAGATATTCTATTACAGTTAAATTAAAGGATTTTGACTGGTCGATATAGGCAAGGTGACTTGCATTTGATAGTCTGATCACCTCATCATTCCAAAGCATGAATGGTGAATCATTGAGATAATGAGGGTCAATCACTTTTTCTTCTCTACCAAACACAATCAAAACAGGCACATTAATTGATTTAACCAGTTCTATTTGATTACTATAATTATTATTTTGAATACTCATTGCCAGACTGGATCTGAATTGAGCTTTTACCTTTAGGTAATCGTTAACAAATTCCTGCCTGATGAGGGGGTCTGAGTCTAAAATTATTTCTGATGCATATTGTTCAACCTGGTCCAAGGGAGCATGATCAGTTAACACAACACTGACTGCCGTACCTGGCTTTACCATATTTTCAAATTTATATTTGCCCCCGGTTATACAGGGCCCAACTAAAACAAGACCTTTTGGATGCAGATTAAATTTCAATGCTTCTGCGATAATATTTGTTCCAAGTGATGCTGCTATAATAATATAGGGTAGGCCATCTGCTAATTTATTGATAGCCTCTGCCATGGTAGCTCCCAATGCGGGTAGGGTATAATCGTTTAATGGGTCGGTCGAGCCACCTGACTGCCCATGACCCGGGAGCTCTAAAAAGATTAAGCGGTAATTTGAGAAAAGCGGGTCAGCATATTGTCTCTTCCACGTTTTAGCTGAAGATGAATTGCCATGTATGAAGAAAACTAATTTTTTACTTTTTCTAGTTACTTCAAAAAATGCAAGATCTACACTTTTTGAGGTGATAAATTGGGGTGTCATCATCGTTTTTAGCGATCAGAATATTCAATTCCATTTCTCTAATTTAATTCTAAGATAAAACTCTTTCCTTAAAATAATCTCGCTTCATTGTAACTCTTTTGGTTAAATAATAGAATTAATATTAATAACTGACCACTACAATATTGCTCATTTCATCAGCAGAAATAATAGTTTTAATATTGTTTTGCCAGTAACAGTGGTGATTATCGAGATCCGGACCAACAATAAATACATCGCTGCCACTGATTGCCAAATCAACAGGCATTAATAAGCCTGGGAGGAAATTAAAAGGTTTACCATTTAACAAGAATTCTGAACCGATCGTAAATACATCATTGCCTGAAACAGCTATACATGTAGTAACAGTAGATTGATTTGCTGTAAATCAATTAAGAATTATTCTGTTGCCATTTTTCCAATAGTAAGATCGAAATGGGTTGCCTGAGTCTATTGCTCCAAGCAAATACATATCATACCCAAGTGACAAAATAAATTTATTTAGGAGAAAGCTTACCTGCTGACTGGCAGCCGTGTTGCGCTGGCGCTATCAAAAGGAAGTTTGACTCCATTATAGTTGACCGTATCAGTTGGGTCGCCCTGATTTATCTTAACCGAACTGATGACGGGAATAACAGTTGGCGCTATTGGGAAGTCAATCTTTTTAGAACAGGAAATCAGGCTGGCTTTGAGAAGGGCTGGTATAATAATTCGGGAGCTTTTCATGTTAGAGTTTATAATAACTTGATACTATTATTACAAACCTCTTTATTCTAGAAGCTTTGGTCTAAATCCATTTTTAGCTATTTTTTTCAATATCTCATTTTAAATATCTGTCAGGTTGAAATGTTTAAGCTCATAGCCCAACGAAAACCAGAAGGTTTTAACAGCGTTTTTTTTCCCTGATTGCAAGCCAATGAGTTATCCTTTGGGCCCAAGAGTAATATAATGCTGGCTCCTGAATTAATCAGGTTAAAAATTAGATTTGCGCAAAATACCCCATGCAGGTCTTTTTAAACATTAAAACGGCCAGATTTTCAATCATGTTTTTTTAAATTCCAAGAGATCTCCCGGCTGGCATTCAAGTGCATCACAGAGTGACTCAAGTGTGCTAAAGCGCACAGCTCTTGCTTTGCCTGTCTTAAGTATTGACAGATTGGCAAGTGTTAAATCTACTTTTTGGGCAAGTTCATTGAGGGATATTTTGCGCCGGGCCATCATTACATCAAGGTTTACAATAATCGGCATAACTTATACGGTAAGGTTGTTATCAGATTGAATTTCCAGACCTCTTTTAAAAACTATGGAGATGATAAAAATGATGCCAGCAAGAAATAAAAACTGGTTATCATTTTCTACAAAAGATTTTAATGGTAGTCTTGTCATACTACTCCCGCTTAAAAACCCCAGGTAACTGTCTGCCATAACTTCGATTATCCCAATAGCTAAAGCGACATAATTAATATTGGTAATTAGTGAGGCCATATTTTGATTGAAAGGCTGGATAAGGTTGATCTTTGACAAAATCTGGATAACCCGGTAAACCAGATAAGCTTTTGTAGCAGATGATAGAATGAGGAAAATCATTACAACATTATATTCTACTCTGCTCAATACCTCCAGAGCAGAAATATTAAAACCCATCAAAAAAGATTCTTTATCGACATTTCGATGTATAGCAAGACTAAAAATAAGTGAGTAAAGCAGGCAAATCACTCGACCACATAATTCAACAAATTCGAACCAGCTGAGCCACTTCGTTACCGTGATGATTCTGTTACGACCATAATACCCCGATTAACACAATGAATAGAATCCTTAATTCACCAGATTCCATTTTTTCAATTCACCCAAAATAACTTTCATCACTTTATCAGAAATGAGCTGGTTTAGGAAGGTGCCAGCAGCAAGTTTCAGAATAAAGCGAATGCCGGGCCTTAGGTCTGCAATATTTAGCATGATAGCCTGAATACGGTTTTTTAAAGCCTTATTATAGTTTGTTATAGTAAATCCTTGAATAGTTGGCCAGTCGGTGCCTGATTTGAAGTTAAAAATAGGAAAAGTATAATCAACATTCTCAAAAACTGGGATAATCTGTATTGAGCCATCTACTTTTGAAGTAAAACGGGAGAGGTCTATTCCGGCATAACCATCACGAAAAATAGGATTTACTGCTACCGCTGATGCAGGCATGGTGAAGTAATCACGCAGAAATATTTTGCAATTATACCTGCCCAGATAATAATCATGTATTCTGAATTCCTTATTTAAAAATCCACTAAAGCCCCCCATCGCTCCGCACGCAATTGCATGGTCACCCTGTATAGATTCTTCCTTACCATCTGGCCCAGGCACGCGGCGTGATGGTGCTATCAGGTACTGTCCGGCACAGTTTGAATCCATGGCATCAACCATATTAACAGATTTAGCGCGCATCTGGCTTAACATCGCTGATAAGGTTAATCCGATGATATTTGTCAGGTTCTGACTCAGCGAGATCTCGCTTGGTTTGCTGCTGGGAAAAGGAGCTACCATTAAAATGGTAGACGTAAATTTAGTGTAATCCTGATAGTCACTTTTTTGAGTTTGCTGGGTCGCATCAACCAGCACCTGTCGAATTTTGTCAAACGGTTCATTATTGATAAGCCCACCGTCTACGTTAAGTGTCGTATATGAGTCACCAGTGAGCTGGGTTGCCTTCAGCATCTCCGGATCTGTCAGTACATCATTGTTAATTGCCAGCGTCGGCCGGTGTACCAAACGTGATTTCAGGCCAACCGGAAAAGCACCAGTTGCCATAGCGCATTCCATGGCTATCTGAACATTTTGTTTTCGCTTAATGCTAAGGGGTATCCATCCTGGATGAATAGCATCTAAAGAATCACTGCTCAATTCAAAACAGGCATAGTCATTATGCACTGTCATATAATAAGGGTTCCGTTCACCCGAGGCATCAGACTTAAATGACACGTCATATAAAAAGCCCTGTAAATTAGTAAGTGTTGTAAAGATCTTAAGCTGGGGGGCAAGATATTTTGGATGAACTGGCCATGAAAATCTTGGTGGCATAACAGGAGCAAGGGCTCTTTGAGCAACAACATCTATAAAGTCTGAATTAAGGAGGGCCTCAACCTGGCATGGTTTGATATCACTGATATCAAGCATTCTTGCAAACATGTCGGTATCTGTCAGATCTACCCATGAATGGTATAATAAGTTCTCTGGATGTTGGGTTATTAAAGTTGTATCGGTAGGTTTATCAAGGTGCTTTATCCCTTGCTGTAATGCTGCGGCCGTGATGATACTGGTCATACCCCCTGCAGAAGCACCACCCATTACCGGAATTTCAACTTCGTGGGTGGGTATTCCTGCCGTTCCTTTACGTTTTTCCCATTCTTCAAGTGCCTCGGTCAGGTAGTCAATCACGCCGGCAGTATAAGATCCGGCTGATACTGCTCCGGCCATGCATAGGCCGATCTGAAATTTTTGAGTTGGTTGTATTGACATGGTAGTGATAGTTTAAGATGTATTTTACCGGGTCCCGGTAAGAATATTCAAGCTGGTTGCAAGAGAGACATTAAATGAACGGCTCAAAAAAGAACCCTTCCGGTTTGATGAGTTATTCAAATCATCGAATTCGAAGATCAGTGAGGCTATAGGTGTTGAAGGGCTTTTATCTTTCAGGTAGCTGAGTGCCAAGCCTGCATTGTAGCAGACCCGGTATATGGGTGATATGTCAACAGAAGGATAAATCGTGAAGCCGACCTTATATTCAAAAGCGGCAGGAATAAAAGTTGCATTTAGCCTGAAATTATAATTAGTGTACTCTTGGAAGCGCCCAAAGGCATAGATGTTTCCGTTGTTATTGGTTTCCTGCACCGTTCTTACCTTGCCCGCGCCGCTAATCAGGGAATCATTAGTAATCAGTACCGATTGCAGGTTATCGTAATTGCTTCTGTGGCTAAATGACAGGGAGGCACCAATCAGCAGGTTGTCTTTCTTGGGGTGTAATTGCAGCACATAAGAGAGGGCTGTGACCTGACCATGAAAGTTATGGACTGAGAGCTGGTTATTATAGGGCTGGGCAGGATTAAAAAACTGGTAACTGGCATAGTTTAGATTCTGACTTAGTATCAGTGCCCAGTTTGAATAATAAGTGCCCTTGCCATCGGCAGTTGTTTTCCAGGTTAACTGAGTATAGGCTAGATATGCCCCTCCATTAAAGGCAGCATTCAGGTTACCGGCGCTAAATAAACTTCCCAAGCCGTTGGTTAGATTTGCTTTTATAGAAACCCCCCAACCCAGGAAATCTTTTTGTCTGGGTACGGCAAGAGGCTGGTAGGTTGACTCATTCAGCCAGTACTGACGGTAAAGATTCGCTTTAACACTACTTTTATCTGAGACATTTAATCCAGCAGAAAATAGCAGGTTGTGGCTCCCATCGGCTGAAAAAACGATTGGATTGCCATTACCATGCCGGTCCTGAAAATAATCCTGGGCACTGGCGAGGGTGCTTATTGATGCTAAAATAAGAAGCAGGTATAATTTCATTAGCGATAAAGGTTTAGGGTTTAAGTTCTCATCAGATCGGAATACTGAGGCTGATTTCTATATATCCATTGGTAACAACTGTACCTATGATATCTGCAGGATAGACAGGATCAATTTTAATTTTGCCTGCACTGGTGCAGCTGTATTGTATGGTGAATCCGGTACCATTGAAGCCTGATATCTGAAAGATAACCTGCAGTTTAGTACTATTTATCTTTTGATCGTATGCCACCACAAAAGCCTGGTTAAGTATGAGTTTGCCCTGAATGACAACATCGAGGTTATCGATACTTCCAACAAGCGTGGCATTAAATTTCACTTCTTTAATTGCAATTCTGGTAGATGGCATGGTTGTTTTTAGCTGTATTAGGGGTATTATTTTTAAGGAAGAAATCTCTAGAAGCTAAGATTTTTAATAGCGTTTTGAAAGGGTTAAAACACGGAAAGTGAGCTTTTAAGGCTTTTTTATTTTACGGAATCTAAGTTGCCTAAAAATTATTTAGCTTATTCTTTTATGATGAATTAGCATGACTGAGCCACTAATTAAGCTGAACAATAAGGGACTTATTTTGCAAAATTCTGAGGAATAACGAAAAATACTTTTAGTATTAAATTCTATAAACCGAATTTAGAATAAGGCCAGTTACGAGCTGGAAATTTGGGAATGTTTCAGTATTCAAGTCATCTTATAACCTGAACTTTAAAAACCGCCTTTAAAGATAAAGGCGGTTTATATTGATTTAAAAGCGGTACTTTTTTCGAACCAATTTAGTGAAGATCAGAATCGATTGGCTGCTTTAGTTGCTAAAATGACTCTTCTGAAATATCAAAACGTGATTTGAGTCGAACCGTCATCGCTTTTCGAACCATGCTAACACAACTGGTTAAAATACCACCAATTAATAATGATTAAAAATCACATTTTCATTTTCTCATCCATCATACCTTTTTTCATCGGCATTTTCATCACCTTACCATTCATCATTACACATTGACCTTCTTTTAACATCATGGTTTTACCGTCTTTCATTTTGACAGTACCGTCTGTCATGACCATCGTACCATCGTTCATGGTCATTGTTTCAGTCATTGGCATACTTTTGCCATGCATCATTGTCATCATTTTACCATCCATCATCATCGCAGAGTGGTTCATTTTTCTCATAGACATGTGCGACATCATATCCATTGATGTGTCGTTCATTTTGGTTTGTGACATTGCGCTAAAGCTCAATGTAACGGCAGCTAGGGCGATCATAATTTGTTTCATAACTTTAATTGGTTTTAATTTATCTATACTTTTTAGTAAGCAGAGGTTGGAAATACCTTAAATTATTTAAAACTCAACTGTTATCGTATCAGCTTGGCGGGCATTCGCAATACTTCGTGAAAAGTTCACCTTCCAAGGCAAAAATATCTTCTTTCAGGTCTTAAATTTTTAACGATTGTTAACTCAAAAACCTACTTCAAATACATCTAAAATAATGCCAGTAAAAATGAATTTTAATTGCTTCATTCCTTTTGGTTGGTGGCTGAAGGCTTTTAACTATAAATTGCCTTGTAAACAGCAATAAAAGCTCATTTTAAAAAATATAAGTGTATATTTAAGATCATTTATTCCAGTGCTATTCTAATTTTTTTTTTAGCATAGAAATTCCCCTCTTTTAAATCTCGTTCTATTGAAAGTTGACCCTCACCATATTATTGCTATTGGCGCCTCTGCGGGTGGCATGGAAGAAATCAATTCTTTTTTTGATCATACCCCTTTAGATGGCGTTTCATATATTATTATCCAGCATTTATCTTCTGATTTTAAAAGCAGAATGGTTGAATTACTTGCCAGGCACAGTAAGCTTACAGTTGAGGAAGCTAAAAATGGTATGCAGGTAAAAAGTAACCAGGTATATCTTATCCCCAACGATAAGTTCATGACCATACGTGATGATACGTTATATTTAACAGGGAAAAATGAAGCCCCCGGTCCTCACCTTACCATTAATACGTTTTTTAATTCACTGGCGGCAGATTGCGGTACCAAAGCTATTGCAGTAGTTCTTTCTGGTTTAGGCAGTGATGGCACCCAGGGTATAAAGGCTATTAAAAAAGCAGGTGGCATGGTAATAGCCCGTAACCCGGAAACATCGGAGTTTGCCAGTATGCCTTCTAACGCTATAGCTACAGGTATGGTAGATTTTATTCTGGAACCTGAATTAATGCCCGGTACCATTGAAGATTATATAAAACACGAGCGGGAATTAATGCCCGATAACGCCGACGACCAAAAAAACCTTGAGGCGATTATACACCTGATCAATGAACAGTTACCGTTTGATTTTTCGGATTACAAGCAAACAACTATATTAAGAAGAATTAAAAGAAGGGCGGCCTATAATAATTTTACCAGATTAGAAAATTATATAGACTTTTTGAAGGTTACACCAGTGGAAATAGCAGCATTGGCCAAAGATTTTTTAATCAGTGTTACCTCATTTTTCAGAGACAAAGAGGCCTTTAATTTTATTGAAAAAAAGGTATTGCCAGCTATATTAGAAAATCTTGCCCCAGATGAAGAGCTAAAATTTTGGGTAGCAGGCTGCGCTACTGGCGAGGAGGCTTATTCACTGGCTATACTGATAGCTGAACAATTAACCGGCAAACGTAAAAATACCGTTTTAAAGATATTTGCTACTGATATAGATACAACCGCGTTAGCGCAGGCTAGCAAAGGAATTTACAACTTAAGCATTGCAAAAGATGTATCGGCAGAACGGCTCGAAAGTTATTTTTTTAAAGAGGGCAACAATTACAGGGTCACCCCCGAAATACGTAAAATGGTAATCTTTGCAAAGCATGACCTTGTGAAGAACCCTCCGTATTGTAACATGCATTTTATCAGCTGCCGCAACCTGCTGATTTATATGACACCTGTATTGCAAAAAAAAATATTTACCATGCTACTTTTTGGCCTAAAAAAAGATGGTTATCTGTTTTTAGGTTCCAGCGAAAACCCAACGCCTATCATCAAAAACCTGGAAGTAGCCCATAAAAAGTACAAAATCTATAAGAATCTTGAAACTAAAAGGCTTTTACAATTTGATGCGTTCTCATTACCTGAATTCGTTGACCCAAAACGTAAAACTTCATCCTTTTCTTATGAGGATATTGCCCAAAGTACAAATAATTCTCAGGCAGAAAAGATGCACACTAGTTTAGCAGAAGACCTGGATTACCTGGCCGTGTGCATTGACGAAAACAACAATGTTGTCAGATCTTATGGTGATACAACAAAATATTTTTTACAAAAACATTATACTTCCAATCTGGAAGAGCTTTTGCCAAAACCGCTTTCTGTTGCCTTTAATACAATAAAAACCACCGCTTTAAAGACAAACGAAAAATCTGCCCTTACCGGGATAAAAATTAAACACGGTCAGTCTGTAATTAAAGTAAGTCTTTCCGTACGTCCTTTGACCAGAAAGAAGGGGGAGCAAACATTATTACTGGTAATTTTTACTGAGGATAGATTATTGAGCACTAAACACCAAAAAGATAGGGTGTTTGATGAAGAAATATACCACGGTGAATACACCATGAACCTTGAAGAGGAATTGAAAGAACTAAAAGTTAAGCTTCAGTCTGCTCATGAAAAGCTTGATGCTTCCAATGAAAATATGCAGTCTTTTAATGAAGAGTTGCTTTCGGCTAATGAAGAAATGCAAAGTACCAATGAAGAAATGCAATCCGTAAACGAAGAGTTGCATACCATTAATTCAGATTACCAATTAAAAAATAAAGAACTGCTAGAAATTAATGATGACCTGAATAACTATTTCAGGAGTAATATTAACGGCCAGTTATTTATTGATAATGAGCTGCGTTTAATGAAATTTTCACCAGGTACGGTAAAGCAGATCAACTTGCTGGAATTGGATATCGGCAGGCCCCTTAGCAATATTTCTACCAATATCAAGTTTGAAACCATTATTGACGATATTAAGAGAGTATTGAGCGATGGCGTTATCATTACCAAAGAGATTGAAACGAATAACGGTAAATGGTACCATATCATGACAATGCCTTATGTACAGCAGTTAGATCATAAAAATAACGGCGCTATCATTACTTTTAATGACATCACCGAACTAAAAAAAATACAGAAGGAATTAAATGTCAGTAATAAAATGCTGGGAATAGCAATTGATTCAGCAGCAATGGGTATGTGGTCAATCGATCTCCAAACCCGTGAATTTGCTCCATCCCAACGGCTTAAAGAAATATTTGGTTTTCATCCTGATGAGCAAATGACCTACGAGGCAAGCATTGCTCAAATTGATAGTAAATACCAGGCTTTAGTGACTGACGCTGTTGAAGCCAATATTAGCAAGGGTATAAAATGCGATATAGAGTTTCCGTTGCGCGGATTTCACGATGGTAAGATTCGCTGGGTTAGGGCCAACGGTGACCTTTCTCTAGACCAGGAAGATAAACCAACCTATTTTACAGGTGTAGTGCATGATATTACCGTACACAAACAAGATGAGCTCCGAAAAAATGACTTTATTGCTATGGTAAGCCATGAGCTGAAAACACCGCTTACTTCAATGCAAGGTTACGTGCAGCTATTAGCTTTACGGGCAAAGAATGACGAAGATACTTTTAGTATGTCAAAATTAGAAAAAGTGCATTCTCAGGTTAAGAAAATGACCACTTTGATCAACGGGTTTTTAAATACTTCAAGCTTTGAGGCCGGGAAGATCTATTTGAATGAGCAGACATTTGAGATCAATGACTTATTAAATGAAGTAGTAGAAGAAGTTATGCTGATAACTGCAAACCACAATTTTGTGGTAATGCCATCTCCAAAGGTATCTGTTAAGGCAGATAGGGATAAGATCGGCCAGGTGATCAACAATTTTCTAACTAATGCGGTAAAGTATTCGCCGAAAGGAAAGAATATTGATATTTCCTGTAAAGAGTCGAATGGGAATATACAGGTCAGCGTAAAGGATCAGGGTATAGGTATAAAGCCACAGGATCAGGAAAAGTTATTTGATCGCTACTACCGAATAGAAAGTGTGCAAAATCAGACTATTTCAGGTTTTGGGCTTGGTCTTTACCTGTCGGCTGAGATTATCCATCGGCATAAAGGTAAAGTTTGGGTTGAGAGTGAAATGGGTAAAGGGTCAACGTTTTACTTTAGTTTACCGCTAACCTGATTTTTTCAGACTAGTACCAATGCCCACACGATTTGTAAGAATATAAAGGAAAATCAGCTGATCTGTTTTCTCCAGGTTATTCTAATTTCGGGGTCACATGACCTCGCTGAAGCAATGCAACTCCCTGGCGCACCGAATGATTTGGTTGTAAAATCTTTTGATATTGATCATTTTCTTTACGTGTTTGTCAATCAATTGGCATCATAAATTAGATGAATGATCTTTAAAATCTGATAAGAGCATGCAAAGGCTCTAGTTTAGCTACTATACTTGAAAACATTTATTTTGCTTTCGTTTTTAAGTTTTAAGCGCGGCTGCCAAACCTTTTAGTTTATTTGGAATTTTGCCCAGGGGTATAACGAAATCTATATTACCCGAATCCTGGGCACTAAGCGGCATAAAATCTACTTCGGCAGAAATGTCCTGGGCAAAGGTTTTTCCTCCGTTTGCCTTGATTTGCATGCAACCTTTTGTACCATCATGATCATATCCCGAAAGCACAATGCCGACGGCACGTTCACCCATTGCCTGTGCCAAAGAGGTAAAAAATAAATCCACCTGTTTGTTTCTACCAGAGCGGGGTGAAAAGACTTTGAATGTGTAATTCTCCATTAGAAGATCCGCGTCAGGAGGAATCACGTAAACGCAATTTGGCTTGATTGGCATCGCCTCAGCGGCCGTTCTTACAATCATTTTTGTATGGCGTGACAGAATTTCAACTAACTGACTAATAGCGTTGGGGTTCATGTGAGAAATAATAACAAAGGCCATACCTGTATTTGACGGCATAGCAGTTAAAAGTGCCTTATATGCGTTAAGCGCGCCAGCTGAGCCACCAATGCCAACAATAAGGTTTGGATGTGAAGCTCTCATATCTATTAAAAATACACTCTTTTTTTATTAATCACCTTTATCTCGCTTGATTAATTTTTGACTCTCAGAAACATTTTTACCAATCTTCTTTTCCTCATTAGCGATTACTGTAGACTGGCCACCCATTGGCATCAATTCAATTCCATCATCACTCAAAATTAATTTGCGCACATCACTGTCGTGGCCCGTACCGCGAGACTTAACAATGAAAAGTCCACGTATACGTTTTTTGCTTATATCTTCTTCTAGCTCTCTCACCACGATCCAGGTGTCAATTAAAGAGGAGACTCCAATTTCACCGCTTGTGTCGTTTTGTGCTGCTGAAGAAACGAGGCTGGTAAAAAAGCTTGTGATACCATTGGATTTTAAAAGATCGATCATACGGGTAATCATTGATCGCACTTCACGCTGGTCCCCCTCTCCAATCAGACTTGTCAGGGGATCTATGACAACCGCTTTCGGTTTGAATTCTGCAATCAGCTTATATAGATCAAGTAAATGCATTTCTAAACCAAAAAAGGAAGGCCTGGTAGACACAATTTTTAAAAGCCCTTTTTTTATCATCGGTTCTAAAAGAAAACCAATAGAGCTCATATTTTGAGTCAGCTGCCCTTCAGACTCTTCATAGCACAAGAAAAGACAGCGCTCTCCACGGTTACAACTTGCTAAAGCAAATGCCACTGCTAAGCTTGTTTTTCCGGTGCCCGCGGTACCGGAAGCGAGTACCATGCTACCCCTGGTATAACCTGGTTTCTTCCAGAACATTTTATCCAATGAGGGTATTCCTGTCGAAACTTTCATGGCCGTTCCTGGTTGGTCAAGTCCAACTGACGTGATGGGGATTACTGAAAGTCCATCTTTATCGATAACAAAGGGATATTCATTTGTACCATGTTTTGAACCCCGATATTTAACGACGCGAATTCTACGAATGGCAAGTTGATCCTTAACCCTGTTATCCAGGAGAATGATGCAATCCGAAATATACTGCTCCAGGCCATGCCGGGTATAAAATTCTTGTATAGGCTCTCCGGTAACAACTGCCGTTACTTTTTTTTCCTTAAGCCACCTAAAAAGTCTTTTTATCTCTAAGCGAAGAATGCCCTCATCTTTGATGCCTGCAAACAGAGATTCAATAGAATCTAATACAACTCGTTTGGCACCAATTGAATCAATGGCATGTTCCAATCGAACGAATAACCCTTCCAAATTAAAGTCAAGCTCTTGTATATCTTTTCGCTCCAAAAGAACATGTTCTATCAGGATTTTTTTTTGGGCAACAAGCCCTTGTAAATCCAGGTTGAGAGAGGCTACATCTGTATAAAGTTCATCTTCTGTTTCTTCAAAGGACATTAACACGCCCGGTTCTTTGAATTTGATCGCACCGTTGATTAAAAAATCAATTCCAAAAAGGGTCTTTCCCGAACCTGTACTTCCACTAATTAATGTGGTCCTGTTTTTCGGAAGGCCACCATCCGTAATTTCGTCAAAGCCTTTAATGCCGGTAAGGCACTTTTGAACTTGCTTATGAAGATCAGGACTTTTTTTCATATTGTTTTTTTGATTACAATTTTTAGGAAAAACTTAATAATTATTAAATATAAATAAGCGTGCCAAAAAGAAATTACAGCAAGGGTTTGTGTCAGTTGTATTGACTTAATGTGTTTTTCTGAAATCGTTGTAGGTTAAAGTGGTATGCCTTAACCAAATGATCAAAGAAAAGAAATTCATTAATCTACCGGGTCAGCCTTTCTTTAGGTGCGATGAATCATTCTAAAAGAAATTATTCAGTGATATAAGCCAATTTTTACTCACTGAAGGCAAGGACGCCAGTTTATATAATTTCAATCGGAATTGTATAACAAAATGGAAAAAGGCCTATTTTTCAGAAAGTTCAGGAGCTGCAGAATTTACCACAAAAATTAAATCCAGCAGTTAAACGATAATAATATTAGAAGTACTGTTACTGCATAAGGAATTAACGCTTTTAAGGCAAGAATTAGTTCATGAGTAATTACGTTCATAAGCGCCTCTAACTATAATAGAGGTAGCTGAATTAGATCTTCAAATTCCGATACAAAAAAAGCCTTTGCCCCGGCAGTTAAAAAAATGAAAATCCGTTATGCAGGTATTCAAAGTGGATAAATAAGTAGTTTTGATTTATGACTATCAGTAGAAAAGATTTATTCGGATATGAACCAGATGCAGCGTATTCATTGCCTGTTGCCTATTTTTCTATGGAGTTTGCCATAGATCAGGCTTTAAAGAATTATAGTGGCGGCCTTGGATTTCTGTCTGGGTCACACCTGCGCAGCGCTTTTGAGTTGAGGCAAAATCTGATCGGTGTTGGTATCTTATGGAAGTATGGTTATTACGACCAGGAAAAGAATAGTAACGCGTTGATGAAAACCAGCTTTATCGAAAAGAATTATTCTTTTTTGCAGGATACCGACCTGATGTTCACTGTACATATCCACAATGCTCCGGTGCATGTACGCGCCTTTCTCCTCAGACCGGAGGTTTTTGGGTCTGCACCGTTATTTTTGCTAAGTACGGATCTGCCGGAAAATGATGCTGAATCACGGTCAATAACGCATTGTCTTTATGATGCCAACGAAGCCACGCGCATTGCCCAAAGTATTGTTTTGGGTATTGGAGGGGCTATGTTGCTTGATCTGTTACAACTTACTCCTGAAATTTATCATTTGAATGAAGGCCATGGGGTGGCGTTAAATTTTTATTTGTATGCAAAGTATAAAACGCTTGATGAGGTACGTAAAAAGGTGGTTTTTACCACGCACACGCCTGAAAATGCGGGTAATGAAGAGCATAGTTTTGACCTGCTTGACGAAATGTCTTTCTTTTATCAACTGAATAAACTGGAGGTCCGATCGCTTTTAGGTATGGAAGGTACTAATTTTAGCTATACACTGGCTGCTTTGAAGCTTGCGCACAAAGCTAACGGTGTTTCCAAGCTGCATGGCGAGGTGGCCAGAAATATGTGGGACCATCAGCAAGGCGTATGTGAGATCATATCCATTACCAATGCCCAGAATAAAAATTACTGGGTAGATGCAGTTATTGATCAGGCCATCACGAATCAGGATGAGCTTGCTTTCCGGACGCGTAAAACAGCTCTTAAAAAACAACTTTTTAAAATAATAGCAGACCAGTGTGGTAAACTTTTTGATGAAAACAAACTGACAATTGTATGGGCCAGGAGATTTGCAGGCTACAAGCGAGCCGATCTGATCATGCAAGATTGGGAAAGGTTTTTGAAATTGATCAATAATAACCAATATCCCGTACAGATGATCTGGGCAGGTAAACCCTATCCTGAGGATACTGAAGGAATTGATCTTTTCAACCAAATCATTACCAAGGTTAAGCCATTGGCCAATTGCGCCGTGCTGACCGGTTATGAACTTGAATTATCGGCTTGTTTAAAAAAAGGTGCCGATCTCTGGCTGAACAATCCAAGAATGTACCATGAAGCTTCAGGTACCAGCGGAATGACAGCCGCAATGAATGGCGCCGTAAATTTATCAATGCCGGACGGCTGGGTACCGGAATTTGCGAAGGATGGGGAGAATTGTTTTCTGATCACACCCGCAAATCAAGAAAAGCCAACTGATCAAAAAGACAGCATTGAAAATAGTAACCTGATGGAAATAATT
>JANLVJ010000073.1:0-75815 GCA_031363945.1 bacterium
CAATCTGTATACCAGAATAGTAATTTAATAATCCTGAATCTAATACCTGTAACCTAGGTCATTACTTAATATCTGGTAATAGGGGAAGTTTAACAGCCTTACACGGATATATGAGTTCAATTAATAATGCTTTTTCAAGTATTCTTACTGCCTCACCCATATCTCTCGATCGGTATGACGAATTACCAAAGTTTTCAAATTTGATTCTTTTCCCTGCTTCTGATAATACAATTCTGATGGCATGTCTGATATGCTGAACCTGAGATTGATTTGATGCGTATTTTTCAACATCGTCAAGATATGCAGCAATTAATGAATCATAGTCGGTTGCAAGTGAAGCCAGGTCTTTTGACTGACTATAATTTGCAACAATTTCAGGTATCCCACTAATTAGTGCATAAGTATGAAAGAGACTAATCAGCTTATCATGTGTGAATGCAGGAGCGGGTATTTGTTGTAACTAAGCTAGCGCTTCAACCTCGCCCATAGCACCAAGGAATTCCGGAAAAGAAACCGGTCTCAAAATCTTGAATTCAACCTGGCCAACCGGAAAACTTATATTTTTGTTGAACAGCGTTTCCAGCATACTAGCAGTAGCAATAACTACTATTCCTGGCTCTGACTCTACACACAGTGAGGGTTGTTTTACTGGAATCTTGTCACAGAGTTAGGGTAGCCATTTCTTTAAACAAAAAAAGGGTGCTCTTTTACAAGAACACCCTTTTTTAAAAGTTTATTTTATCAGATTACCATTTTTCGCGGGAGCCCGAAGAAGTGCCTCCACCGTATGATTTTCTTTCGCCTGATCCTGAACGTGAACCACGTGAATCGCCTGATGCACCGCGTCTTTCGCGACTTGCACCGCCACCAGAGTATCCACCGCCACCACCGTATCCGCCACTTCCGCCGTAGCTACCGCTACCACGAGAGAAAGTTTTACGTTCGTCACGCTTTTTGTCTCCATCTGCAGAAACCTCAACCCGTACACTACGACCTTTAAATTCGGCTGTCTTGAAACCGTTATTAACCTGGTCTAGTAATGCATTTTCAACTTCAAAGAAAGAATAGACTCCCTTTAAATCGATTTTGCCAATACTGCTTCCATTAATACCACTCTGATCACAAACGAAACGTAATAAGTCACCACGTGTTAATTCGTCAACTGAACCCAGGTTAATAAATAAACGGGTAAAGTCTGAATTTGATGGTCTTGATGAAGATCTTTCTTCACGATCTCTACCACTTTTAACGTCAGCTGCTCCAGAGTTTAAATCAGGGGCATTTTTATAATAATTTAAAAAGCGGTTGAATTCAAGAGAAGCAAATCTTCTGATGATATCTTCCTTACTCATATCCTTGAATTCTTCTTCAATTCTAGGCATATACTGTGCAATCTGCTCTTCGTTTACTTCAACGCCATGTACTTTATGAACGATTGAGAATAATTGTTTTTCACAGATTTCAAAACCACCAGGTATTTCACAGGCAGTAAATTTCTTACCCAAACCGCGCTCAATCTGACGTATTTTCCCAAATTCTTTACTGTTGATGATAGAGATTGAAATACCAGTCTTACCAGCACGGGCAGTTCTGCCTGAACGGTGAGTATAGTTTTCTAATTCGTCAGGTAAAGAATAATTGATAACGTGCGTTATATTACTTACGTCAATACCACGGGCTGCAACATCTGTAGCTACCAGTAATTGTATTGAACGTTCTCTGTAACGCTTCATTACCTTATCGCGTTGTTGCTGCGATAGATCACCATGCAGAGAATCCGCATTATAACCATCTTTAATCAGCGACTCTGCAATTTCCTGGGTTTCAATTTTGGTTCTTGAAAAAATGATACCAAAAATATCAGGATTGAAATCGACAATTCTTTTTAGTGCAGCATATTTATCACGTGCCTTGGCAACATAATACTCATGCTCAATATTTTCATTTCCTGTATTTTTACTGCCTACAGTTAGTTCATGAGGATTGTTCATGTACTTGCTGGCAATACGACGTACTTCAGCAGGCATTGTTGCTGAGAATAACCAGGTTTTTTTGTCTTCGGGGGTGTTAGCAAGAATACTATTAATATCTTCCTGAAAACCCATGTTTAACATCTCATCTGCTTCATCTAAAATGACAAAACGAACGCGTGAAAAATCAATGGCTTTACGGTTTAATACATCAAGCATCCGGCCCGGAGTAGCAACGATAATATGCGTTCCTTTACGTATGCTACGTAATTGGTCGGTGATACTGGCACCTCCATAAATGGCGGTTATTGAAACATCGCCCGCATACTTGCTGTAATTTTGCAAATCTTTTGTGATTTGCATGCAGAGTTCACGAGTCGGACACAAAATCAGGCCCTGAGGTTGTTTTACGGAAAAATCAATTAATTCCAGTAGGGGTAAGCCAAATGCTGCAGTTTTACCGGTCCCGGTCTGCGCAAGTCCTACAAAATCAGTGTTTCCTTGAAGTAAAACAGGGATAGACTTTTCTTGTATTGGAGTAGGTGTTAAAAAGCCCATTTCTTCAATGGCTTTTAACACAGGTTGGCTGACACCCAATTCTTCAAATGGGTTCATAAAAAATGGTTGTGACTTTGACTGTCTTATCAAAGAATGTGCAAAGATAACAATTTAAATACAAAATGCGTAAATTGTCGCTGAATCAAAACTATTTCTCTGATTCTCAAACTACCGGATGCGGTCAGCAGAACGAATCAGGTCATCATCCTTTTGAATTCCTCTTCTGGCAAACATGGTAAAAACAAGGGCCACAGATAACATGAAAGCTCCTATTCCCAGTTGCCTGTTGGTTGTAGCAACCTTCTCAGGGTTTATATGGTAATAAATCAGCCCTACGCAGATAAGCATAAATATAACTGCTGTCCAGCACATGATCTTTTGCATTTTACGGTCATTAAATAAACCGATGGCAACCAACAGTATGATCATGCTGATACCTATTGCAAGCGTATTTTCAATAAATAAGGCTGTGAAATCAGGTTTTACCGGAGTAAGCGGATTATCTGCCGTTTCTTCAAAAGCATAGACTTTATAATCAAGATATGCTCCGGTACTACCATGTGGTAAGCCAGGTACAGGTTGATTGCTTGTAAATTCAACAATCGGAAAGAAAAACATTAAGCCGAGGGCCACAAATGCCAGGAGCAGGTAAATCGTCTGAATTCGTTGTATCATGATGTGTAAAAATGCAAATAAAGCAAAATTAATTATTTTCTTGAGCGCAGTTCACCTAAAACAAAAATTCACCGGTATCAATACCTACCTGTGAAGCATTCTTAACCTTTAATAATTATCTTTGAGATCTGTATTTTTATTTAACCTCATTCATTTTTGCGGTATTTTATACAACTTTCTTACAGGGGAACTGCTTATCATGGCTGGCAGGTTCAAAAAAATGCCCGTTCAGTTCAGGAATTAGTAAATAAAGCACTTAGTACGGTTTTACGTGCTCCTATAGAAACACTTGGTTGTGGTAGAACCGATACAGGGGTTCATGCACTTCAGCTTTTTGCTCATTTCGACTACGAAAAAAAGTTTCTCCCAGATAAGATACTTATTGCCTTAAATGGGTTACTACCACATGATATAGCGGTTCAGCATATTTTTGAAGTTGCTGAAACTGCTCATGCCCGGTTTGATGCGATAGCACGCTCTTATGAATACCATATTTGCTTTAATAAAGATCCGTTTCTTACTAGTTTTGCTTGGCATATTCATCATAGACCTGCTATCGAACAAATGAATCTGGCATGCAAAATACTAATTGATCATGCTGATTTTTCTTGCTTTAGTAAGAGTCACACCCAGGTTAAGACCAATATCTGTAAGATTACACAGGCCTCGTGGAAGATGGATGAAAAGGAACTTGTCTTTTATATTACTGCTGACAGGTTCTTGCGTAATATGGTTAGAGCGATCGTTGGCACGATGATGAAAATTGGAAAAAGTGAACTTTCACTAGACCAGTTTGTTCAGATACTCGAGAGCAAAGACCGGTCTATGGCAGGTATGTCTGTTCCTGCTGAAGGTCTTTATCTTTGTAAAATTGAATATCCATACGAGTTGATATAAAAGTAACTCATAAAAAAATAATTTGTAAATGGCAGTTTCAGGAAATGCAGTAGACTTTAGGCTTGTCGGACGTATATTATCATATGCCAGACCACACCGTACCTACTTTTTCTGGTCTATTTTTTTGACCGTCGCACTTGCGCTGGTATCACCCCTGCGTCCGTATCTGGTCGAATACACGGTAGATCATGATATTTTAAAGGGCAACTATACTGGTTTGGTACAGATGACTGCACTTATGTTTATCATTCTTGGCCTTCAATCACTTATTCAATACAGCCACACCTACCTTACAAATATTCTGGGTCAGTCAGTAATTAAAGATATGCGTACCGAAACGTTTGATCATATTCTTTCATTAAGACTTCAGTTTTTTGATAAAACACCGCTGGGTCAATTAATTACCCGAACAATTTCTGACCTTGAAACCATAGCAGACGTTTTTTCTGAAGGCCTGATAGAAATTGTAGGTTCGATGCTTCAGATTTTAGCCTTGCTGGTATTTATGTTTGCTACTGACTGGGCGCTTACTCTTATGGTTCTGGCTCCGGTGCCTCTGCTGATAATTGGAACGGTCTATTTTCAGAAAGCAATTAAAAAAGCCTTTCAATCGGTAAGGCTCGAAGTAGCCCAGTTAAACACCTTTTTGCAAGAGCATATCACAGGGGTGAGAATTATTCAGGC
The DNA here is from genome assembly GCA_031363945.1 of bacterium. Taxonomy (GTDB): domain Bacteria; phylum Bacteroidota; class Bacteroidia; order Sphingobacteriales; family Sphingobacteriaceae; genus JANLVJ01. The sequence continues at coordinate 4,785 of JANLVJ010000073.1, forward strand.
TTTTAGCCGTGAAGATCAGGAAATGCGCAAGTTTGAGACCATCAACCGACGTTATCGTGATTCTAACATCAGCTCTAACCTCTATTATTCAATTTTCTTCCCATTCGTTGAAATTATTATGGCGCTTTCAACCGGCCTGCTCGTATGGTATGGTTCGAAGCGCATTATACATTCTGAGATTGCTCCAGGGGTAGTAGTATCTTTTATTATGTATATCAGTTTATTATTCAGACCCATCAGAGAGCTCGCTGATAAATTCAATACACTGCAAATGGGTATGGTAAGTGCTGAACGTATTTTTGCCTTGCTTGACACCAATGAAAAAACTCCCGATAATGGGTTGCTTCGCCCAGATAAGTTAAAAGGAACCATAGAATTTGATAAAGTCTGGTTTGCTTATAATGAAGATCAGTATGTGCTCAAAAATATCACGTTTACTGTAAATGAAGGTGAAACAGTTGCACTGGTTGGGGCAACTGGAGCAGGTAAATCATCAACTATAAATATTCTTAACCGATTTTATGAAATCAATAGCGGTTCAATCAAGCTCGACGGGATTGACATAAAAGAGTACAACCTGAATTACCTGCGTTCTAAGATTACGACCGTCATGCAGGATGTTTTTTTGTTTTCTGATACGATCCTGAATAATATTAATCTGCGTAATGCTGATATCTCTGAAGAGCGTATTCTGGCAGCAGCCAGAGATGTCGGGGCAGAAGATTTTATAAACCGCCTACCTGGAGGTATTCATTATAATGTAATGGAGAGGGGTTCAACCTTAAGTGCTGGTCAGGCACAGCTGCTTTCATTTATCAGGGCTCTTGTTTATGATCCTAAGATCTTAGTGTTAGATGAAGCCACTTCTTCAGTAGATACAGAAACAGAAGGAATGATTCAGCAGGCCATATTGAAGTTGATGAAAGGCAGAACGTCAATCGTTATTGCACACCGTCTTTCAACGATTCAGCATGCTGACAAAATAATTGTGCTTGAGCATGGTGAAATCATGGAAATGGGAACACACCAGGAACTGCTCAAGTCGGGCGGACATTATAAGCGACTGTACGATCTTCAATTTAATAGTGCAGGACTAAGTGTGTAAGTAAGTTCAGGCAGTATGAATAAGGCTTTTTTACTTTCCCCTGATTTCTGAAAACACCTACTAAAATAGGCTTTTCTTAAGAAAAGCCTTTTCACTAACTAAACATGTAAAAGCCTAGAAAAATAAACTTAACCCTACGTTTAGTCTATTATATTTTGAGATAATATATTCTGTATTGATTTTTATCAGAAACAAATTAATATTCAGGCCAAAATTAGCGCTCATACCATTATGTGATCCTGTTACAAAGAAAGGATTATCAACATTTGAAACTGAGCTTAATCCTGTTGGGCCAATAACCGGGACAGGATAGGTTCCTATTGCTGACAGTGTTGTTTGAGAAGCTGAGTAAGCAATACCTGCATGAGGGGTAATAAACAAGATTTTCTTACTGATAAGCGCACCTACAGTAAAATCTGTAGTTCTCATCTGAACCTTCTGATTCTGATAATTGGTATTTTGATTGCCCGAAGTTGTCTTTTGGGCATCAGTTGGCTCGATGTCAAGTTTATAAGAAAGTTTTTCCATAGAGTAGCCGCTATAAGCAGCCAGATCAAACATATCTGATGTTTTCGAAGCATTATCACCCGAACCAAAGATCAGGTTATTCAATGTTTGTTTAGCGCCGAAGCCTACGACAGTAACTTCAGTATATTTGCCAACATGCACATCAGGTAATAAGCGAATCATAATTTCAGTTCCTGGTAATACACCGATTCCTATCTGGGGCGTAACAACGGTTGGAATAACATTTCGGTTCAGAACATTCAAATTTATACCATCAGGGCCTGTAATGGTGGTAATTTTTTGATCCTGACCAGTCATAGGGTTCTTACCATAGATATCAAATGCTGCATTGCTGGTATTTTTGCCACCAGCAAATGTTTGATTTATTGGTGAACCATCTATGCGTACTTCTGAACTTAGCCCTAGGGTTGAGGCATCAAATGTTTTTTCGCTATTGTCAACAAACGTTGCGCTTAGTGAAATGAGATTAAAAGTAAATTTTTCATGTTTGGCAGTACAGGTCCAGCCATCTGCCCAACCATCACCATGGCGTTTTAAGAATGGGTTTGCATAGGCTTGAAGAATTTTATTACCATCAACGGCTGATGCCTTTACAAAATCTCCGATCTGGCTCTGAGCCTTTGCATATCCCATCAGGCTAAATGTTGAGATAGTGATAAGACTAAGCCTGATCAAATTAAAGCTGAGTGTTTTTTTTTTCATAGTATAGGTTGATTGAAATTTTTACGAATACTGTCTAATTAAGTTGTTGGTATAGCGCCTTGTTTTATTATGTTCTTGAATTACCAGTAAATGCAACCAAAAAGAATGAATAGGAAGTCCATAATGAAGCCTTTACTTTAAATCATAGAAGATCTTGACGATAATAATTGCCTTTATGACAGGTTTATAGAATGCTTGAACGCAATTTTAAATTCTTTGGCCGTATGTTCAAGCTTTTCGTCATAAATTCGAAGAGGTTGAATTATAATGTGGTAAAATCCCTATTGCCTATGAGAAATTTCTTCCTGTTAATTCTCTGTTATATAATTTTTTCAGGCTCAGTAAAGGCTCAGGAAACTCATACCATCAGGGGAACAATCGTTGACTCCCTTGGCACCCCATTACCAGGAACAAGTATAAAGCTCTTCTCATTAACAGATACTCTGGCTACAGCAGCCATTGCTGATGGAACTTTTATAATTAAGAATATCCATACAGGTCAATTCCAGCTACTGTTCACCCTCATCGGATTCGAAGGTCTCAGACGGCGTTATACGATTGATCGTTCAACTCCTTTTTCGGTTTTGGAGCCTATCAAACTCGCTGTATCAAGCAGGGTCCTGAAAGGTGTTACTGTCACGGCAGTAAATGCAGTTGAAATTAAGGAAGACACCATCGAATATAAGGCCAGCGCCTATAAAGTCAGGCCCGGGTCTCCGGTTGAAGAGCTCATTCGCAAATTACCTGGGGTTATCATTGATAAAGATGGCAATATTACTGCTCAAGGTCAGCAGGTTACAAAAATCAGGGTAAATGGCAAAGACTTTTTTGCGGGCGATGTGCAGACGGCAACTAAAAATATTCCTGCAGATATCATTGACAAGCTTCAAATTATCGATGATTATGGTGACCAGGCTAATATAACGGGGATTAAAACAGGTGATCCTGAGAAAATTCTTAACCTACAGATTCGCAAAGACCGAAACAAAGGATATTTTATGCAGGGTCTGCTCGGCATCGGTAATGATGGCCGCTATATTGGCAATCTGTCAGCTTTTAGTTTTCAGGATCATCGTCAGCTTTCAATTCTGGGTACATTAAATAATACCAACCTGAGTTCATTTAAAATGGGATCAGCCAGTTCTTCATCTTCCCAAAATGCAAATGGGATTGCAATAACAAAATCAATTGGCACAAATTATCGGGATACCTGGGGTAAGCATATGACCGTATATGGGAGTTTTAGCTTTTCAGATCAGAATACAAAAACACTGAACAGCTTGAATCAACAAACTTTTTTCCAGCAGAATGCCCGTATCAGGAGTCAGCAAAATGCACAGAATGCAGGAAGTGTAAATCATAGATTTAGTTTTAACATGGAGTATAAGCCAGATACCCTTAACTATTTGAAAATTACTCCTGGCATAACCTATACAGTTAATAGTACCGATATAGCCGGCAATTCTTCTACTCATTACCTGCCGACTGGCTCATTCAGGCTTTCAAAGAAGGATTCTCTTTTAAATTCTACTGGTAAAAATCTTTCACATGTTAACAGTGCATCACCAGATGCGAATCTAGTGGTCTTATATAACCACAGGTTTCATAAGAAAGGTAGAAATTTTAGTGCGAATGTAAATCTTGGTATTTCCCAATCAATGAACAGTAGTACAGTTGATAGCCGTATCATGCAGGTTGATTCTCTAGGTAATAGTAGTCAGACCCGGCAAAACCAGCATATCAATGATCGTAATAAAAATTCTTCGGAGTCTGTCAGGCTCTCCTATACTGAACCGCTGGGTAAGGTCGATATGCTTGAGTTCAATTATAACCTGAACAATTCAACGAATAGAAACCAGCATAGTACTCAGAATATTGATCCTATTACCAGTCAGCCATACCGCATCGATTCATTGAGCAATGATTATAACTATCAGTTTATTACTAATAGGATAGGTGTGAATTACCGGGTGATTACCAAAAAGTATAATTACCTGATCGGACTGGCTGCCCAGCCTACATTACTACAGGGTGAGTCATTAACCAGAAGCCTAAAAACCAGTAATTCAAGTTTTACTATTTTTCCAGTTGCACGATTTGTATATGATTTCTCAAAAGGGCATTCATTTACTTTCAGGTATAATGGCAGCAGTAATCAGCCATCTTTTTCCCAGTTACAGCCAGTTACAGACCGGTCCAATCCGCTGGACCCGGTTACAGGCAATCCTTTTCTGAAGGCAGAATTTCAAAACAGCTTTTCATTCAGATATAATGCCTATGATTATAAAAGTGGTAATATTCTATTTGCAAATCTATCGTTCAATCAGGTCCAACATAAAATTGTCAGTAATTCAATTTCACGTGGTGATACGGTTTATACCTTATACCGTAATGCCAATGGTTATTATAGTGTTAACGGATTTTATAATTATTCTAAACCGTTTGACTCGCGGCGTTATACAGCCTCACTAAGTGGAAATGTCAATTATGCGAATAATCTATCATATGTGAATGATCTTGAGAACACCGGGCATTCATGGGTTTTCAGCCCTACCGTTAAATTCAGGCTTGATCTTGACACCCTGATGGATTCAGAGATAAGCGCCAATTATACAATCAATAAAACAAAATATTCAATTCCATCACCAGCCAATACCAATGCCCGTACATGGGTATTTGCTCTGAATGGTCGTAATTATTTTTTTAAAGACTGGATACTCGGATATGATCTTAGCAAAACGCTGAATAATGGTTTCAGCACAACGGTAAATGCTAATCCTACAATCCTGAACCTATACATAGAAAGGCAATTTCTAAAAAAGAATATGGCTTCGCTTCGAATCCAGGCCTTCGATTTATTCAATCAGAATACAGGAATTTCTCGTATAGTATCTGCAAATTCAATTACCGATAACAGAGTTAACAGGTTGGCCCGATATTTTTTACTTAGTTTTTCACTGCGCTGGCAAAAGTTTGCCGGGAAGATGCCTGATCAGGATAATCAGGAGCATCGCAGGGATGAGAACAGGCCCGGTTCAGAGCACAGGCATTTTTAGTTTTTTATCAACTGAATTAATATAGATTTGCAGTACAAGCAAGAATTATGAGCATATTGGTTAATAAGCATTCTAAAGTCATCGTTCAGGGATTTACTGGAACAGAGGGAACCTATCATGCAAGTCAGATGATAGAATATGGAACTCAGGTTATGGGTGGTGTTACCCCTGGTAAAGGTGGACAGCAGCATCTTGACCGTCCGGTATTTAACACGGTTGAGGAGGCTGTTAAACGCACAGGTGCAGATGTGTCTATCATATTTGTGCCTCCTGCATTTGCTGCTGATGCAATTATGGAAGCTGCCAATGCCGGTATTAAAATTATTGTTTGTATAACAGAAGGCATTCCTACCCGCGATATGATCGCTGTAAAAGAATACCTGAAAGACAAAGCCAGTCGTCTGATTGGGCCCAATTGTCCAGGAATTATCACCGCCGGAGAAACGAAAATTGGTATTATGCCAGGTTTTATTTTCAAAAAGGGTCATATTGGTATTGTTTCTAAATCAGGAACACTGACATACGAAGCTGTAGATCAGATTACCCGTCAGGGTCTGGGTCAGTCAACTGCTATCGGGATTGGGGGTGATCCAATTATTGGTACAACTACAAAAGAAGCTGTTGAGCTTTTGATGAATGATCCTGATACCCATGGTATTATCATGATTGGTGAAATTGGTGGTGGTATGGAAGCTGAGGCAGCCTACTGGATCAGAGACCATGGTACCAAGCCTGTAGTTGGTTTTATCGCTGGTCAGACTGCGCCCCCTGGTCGTAGAATGGGTCATGCAGGTGCTATTGTAGATGGTGCTGAAGATACGGCTGCTGCCAAGATGAAAATCATGCGTGAATGTGGTATTCATGTCGTTGATTCTCCTGCTTTTATCGGCCAGATGATGGCAGATGTACTCAAAAAAGCAGGAATTACGCAATAAGCTGATAATAACAGAATGAAATTACTTGAAAATAAAGTAGCCCTTATAACCGGGGCCTCAAAAGGAATAGGTAGAGGTATTGCTGAGTTTTTTGTTAGACATGGTGCCAGAGTGGCTTTTACCTTCCTGTCATCAGTTGAGAAGGGTGAATCACTTGAAACAGAGCTGGCGACTGGCGGTTCACAGGTGAAAGGGTATCGTTCAGATGCTTCGAATTACCAGGCTGCTGAAGAACTTATTGCCTCAGTGCTTAAAGATTTCGGGCGCCTGGATATTGTTGTCAATAATGCAGGAATCACCCGTGATGGTTTGTTGATGCGTATGAGTGAGCAGCAATGGGATGAAGTAATCACAACAAATCTTAAATCAGTTTTTAATATTTCAAAGGCTGCCTGCAAGCCGATGATGAAACAAAGAAATGGTGTATTTATTCACCTGAGCTCTGTGGTGGGTATCAGTGGTAATGCCGGGCAGTCAAATTACGCAGCCAGTAAGGCCGGAATGATAGGCTTTTCGAAATCACTGGCACTAGAGCTTGGTTCAAGAAATATCAGATCGAATGTTATTGCGCCTGGCTTGATTAGAACTGAAATGACAGATATTCTGCCTGCTTCAACAACTGATGAATGGATAAAAAACATTCCACTTAACAGAATGGGCGAAGCATCAGATGTGGCAAATCTGGCAGTTTTTCTCGCCTCAGACATGGCAAGCTATATTAGCGGTCAGGTTATTACTGTATGTGGCGGACTGCTAACATGACAATAGCAGTTGCTTAATTAAGAAGCATAAATAAATACCTGGATACCGATGACACTCGTATTTAATTCGCTATCACCCTGGTATTTTCTATTTTGTATTCTTGGAGGGCTGGCTTATGCCAGTTTTTTATACACGAGAAATCAAAATTTTTCAAAACCGGTAAGGATAAGCCTTGCAACCTTACGGGTAGTTGTAATTACTTTGCTGCTTGTTTTAATACTTAATCCATTGTTTAAGAATAGTGAGGTTAAGCTTGAAAAGCCTGTGCTTGTTATTGCCCAGGATCATTCATCATCTATAAATACAGCCCTTCATAAAGGCTCAGCAAATGCCTATCAGCAGGCAATGCTCGGTCTTGAAAAGCAGCTTGGTCAGCATTATTCAGTTAAATCATATTCATTTGGCACCTCTCTTCGTAAGGGGCTTGATTTTCATTATACTGACAAGGCAACTGATTTTTCTTCACTCCTGGCAGAATTAGCAAAAAAATATGAAAATCAAAACCTCGGCGCGGTTATCGTAGCATCTGACGGCATCTATAACCGGGGACCTGATCCGGTTTATGCTATAAAAAACTTTCATGCTCCTTTTTACACGATCGCTCTCGGTGATTCAATCCAGGCAAAAGATCTGGCTATAGATGATGTAGAATATAATAACCTGGTTTATCAGGGTGATAAATTTCAATTAAAAGTTAATATCGAGGCGCATCAATTACAGGGTCGGTCAAGCAGAATAACAGTCAGATCAGCAGGTATAGTGCTTTATTCAAGCCCAATAAGTATTAAATCTTCACATTTCATTAGTCAGATTCCGCTTTTTCTTGATGCAGCTAGTCAGGGATTCAAAAAAATTACGGTAACCCTTGACCCTGTTGCGGGAGAAGTAACATTGAAAAATAATGAGAAGACTATAGTGGTAGAAGTTATCAAGGGGAAGCTTAAAATCTTGCTTGTTTCAGGTTCACCTCATCCGGATCTATCTGCAATAAAGCAGGCGATGGAGACCTTTAGAAATGATGAGGTTGTACTGAAAACAGCTTCAGAACCAAGTGATATTGATACAAAAGGCTATGATCTGATAATTTTAGATCAGCTTCCATCTTTTACCTCACCTGTCAGTCATGGTTGGTCAACAATTATTGATGGCAGTATACCAGTCTGGTTCATTGTTGGAAGTCAGACCGATGTCGTAAAATTAAACGCAATTCAGAAAGGAATATTTATAACCCCAGGAGCAGAGTTATCATCAGAGCTACCTGCTCAGGTATCACCAAATTTTAATGCCTTTGTAATAAGCGATTCGTTGAAATCATCAATAAATCAGTTTCCACCCTTGGTTGGTCCGTCAGCATACCAGGTTTTCAACGCATCGGCAGTTGTCGTCAGCCAGCCCCAGCAAAATGTGCTTAAAGCCCAGCCATTATTCTTTGTCACTGAACTTAATGATCACAAAACAGGTTATCTGATGGGTTCTGGTATCTGGCGCTGGAGACTGACAGATTTTGAGAGGAATAACAACCATCATGCTACAAATGAGCTTTTTGGCAAATTCGTGCAGTTTTTGACCGCCAAGGAAGATAAACGCCGGTTTAGAATCAGTATGCCCGAACGCATTCTAAATGAAGATGTTCCAATTATTTTCGATGGGTTTCTCTTTAATGAGAGTTATGAACCTGTCACAAGTGCCGACGTGATGCTTGAGGCCATTAATAGTTCGGGAAAAACGTACCGCTTTGTATTTACGAAAAGCAGCAGTTCTTACAGACTGGAAATTGCCAGCCTTCCTGCGGGTGATTACTCTTATCATGCTTCAGTCACTGGCATGCCAAAACTCGAAGCATCTGGCAAATTTATAATCAAGGCCCTGCTCTTAGAAGAATTGAGCCTGACTGCAAATCATAATTTACTCTATCAGCTTGCCTTCAAAACTGGGGGCAAAATGGTTTATCCTGCTACAATTAATTCTTTACCTGACTTGATTCAGCACAATGATCTTATAAAAATGCAGAGTCATGAAGTTCGTTCAGTCAGTGAATTCATCTCGATCAGGCTTTTGGCTTTTATACTGCTGTTATTCCTGTCTTTGGAATGGGGAATCAGAAAATGGAATGGGGTATACTAGAAAAATGCTTTAATCTTTTTGAAGAATGTTGGTTTTTCCTGAACAGGAGCCTTTTCATTAATAATAACGAAAACTTCCTCATTATCTTTCTTCATCAGGTATTTTTCCCGGGCTAGTTTTTCAAGTTTAGCCTTATCAATAGAAATATCAGCCAGGTTCTTTTTAATGTCTGCCGTCTGTTTAATAAAATAAGCCTTTTCTTTTTGCAAGGTGGCAATTTGATTTTTTTGGCTTAGCTGACTGAAAAAATCATCCTTATCTAAAAAGCCCATCCAGACTACAAAACAAATCGCTGTTAATATATACCTGTTTTTTAGAAGGATCAAAATTGATTGATACATACTGCAAAGATTGTTAAACAAATATTAGTAATTAGAATTTAATATCTGGTAAAACTGTGAAAAATCATTGAGTTACTGATAACTAAGGTTCATAACCCCAATAATTTAACCCCTGACCCATTAAACTTATTTATTTAACGATGCCAATAGATTTGCTCAGGGGCAGACGGTAAAAATCCATCGTCTGGGAGATAAATTTAAAGTGCCAGTATCCTTTTACTCTTAATGTATTGGGCGAGGTCAAATATGCGTATGAATCCCATTCTCGGCCAGTACGTGCATCATAAATAATCCCGTTTTCATAAGTCGAAGTTCTTTTTACATACGTCAGGTTACGAACAACTTCTAATCCTAAAATATGCCTCGTTCTAAGAGCTGGCACTTGATTGTATTTATCAAGCCTTGATTTCATATCACGGGTTTTATCATCGCTATCATTAAACCACAGAATACGGGCATTATATTCATTCCCGGTTTTATATACAAGCACAATAAGGTTTTTTTTTGCAACTATCCATTCTCCTGTTATAGGCTCAGTAAACTTTTGCTGCCCAAAAGCAGTAACGCCTGAAAGCAGCACAATAAGTAAGATCGTAATCAGTAAGGCTTTTTTTTCTGGCATTGAGTTAAAACAAATAATACGGTACAAGTTTGATCTCGGCACTAAATCTTCGAAATTTACATAGTGATTTTATAATAATGTAAACACAGTTATTCTTTAATATCTTTGCGGCAGAATAATATGACTGATTATCTAAAAATATGCGAATTAAGAAAGGCAGCGTTGCTTTTTATCTCCGCATTTTATTTTATTTTTTCTATAAGCTTTCTTTTCTTTCAACAGTCAAAGAATTCACTCTCTTTCAGAACCGGACAATTATCTTCACAGCCTGACATTTCTTTAAATAAAACAAACCTGTTTACAGCTTCTGTAATCTTTACAGATGCAGAAAGTTTAGTTTCAAAATCACAGCATGGTTTAACTTCATCTGTCAGCAATGTATCAGTTCATAAGGTTTATCGCCACCGTCAGCGGTATGATTTAGGAAGCCGCAGCCAGTACTCAAAAATGTTGCTGTTTGCTGTTTTCGTTCTTTTTGCTCCTTTAATTCTAGCGATCAATAATCTCATACATCGTAACAATCACTTCTTTTCATTATTTGTTTCTTTCCCGTTTTTTCTCTCTATTACGAGTCTTCGTATCTGATGCTTCTGTCCTGTTTAATTTAAAACAGTGATTAAACATCATCATTCTCTAATCATCCACTTTTTGATGTAGGTGGTCTCAATTCCTATTTTTTCTGCTTAAATATCATCATTCATGAAAGGTTTTAAAGAACTCCTTTTAGGCGTAATGTTATCATTCCCGATAGTATCTTATGCCCAGATTACCGAAAAGCCGGTACATCTACTAAATCTATTGCAGCAGGTGCATCTGCATGCTCCTCAACTAAAGACCGATTCTGCAGCCATTTTAATTCGCCGGGCTGAAGCAAATGAGGTAAAATCTGCTTGGCTCCCTGATTTAAAACTGAGCTACCAGGCTGATCTGGGAACAAATAATAATGTTGCTGGCCCTTATTTTGGTTTCGGTATGGTTCCATCAGACTCAAGGGGTGTGCGTACTAATTCAAATTCCAATACGGCACTTGCTAATCTTGGAATCGCATCCCTTGACTGGGAAGTTTATAATTTTGGTGCGTATCATGCCCAGAATCAGCTTGCTGCATCAAGGGTTCGGGTCGATGAAGCTTATTTCCAGCAATCCAAATACCAGCTTGATGGTTTTGCCATCAGCCACTATTTGCAACTACTGCGCCTTTATGAGTTTCTGTCCATTCAGAAACAAAATATCGCCAGAAACCAGCAAATAATACATACAATCGTTGTTCTTGCCAGAAGTGGTTTACGTGCTGGAATAGATACAAGCATAGCTGGTGCAGAATTATCAAAAGCAAAACTTGTTTATATTGAACTGGATAATGTCTATAAGAATGAACAGCAAAATCTGGCCTTAATTACCGGACTTCCATCTCAAAACATTCAGCCTGATACAACCCTTGAAAATCAGTTAATGGGTAAATCATTTTATTTTACCTCTCTGGGTGCAGATAGTTCAAATCATCCACTAATTGCCTATTATAGAAGCCGGTACCAGCAAAGTCAGGCAGTTGAACAACTTACCAGAAAGAGTTATAATCCTAAGATCTCTATTGAAGCTGCAGCCTGGGGGCGGGGTTCAAGTATCGATGCCCATGATCAGTTCAATAGTTTCAATACCGGTTGGGGTTTTAACCGCTCAAACTATCTCGTAGGACTAGCCCTGTCATATAATCTGACTGATTTAAAGCGCAGGCAATTAAAATTAAAAACCAGAAAATTAGCCAGCAGCTACGCCTTGAAGCAACTTGATGAGCAAAAGGCAAGTCTTTCGGCTAGCAGTAATGAGGCAAGTACAGAACTTACAACTTCTATGAGCCGCCTTGATGAAATACCCGTACAGCTCAAAGCTGCACAAGATGCGTACCGGCAGAAATTCTCACTTTATAAAAACGGCCTGACCGATATCATTGAACTCGACGCATCTCTGAATGTGCTCTACAGGGCAGAAAATGATTATTCACGTGCTAAAAATCAGTTTGCCTTTGCCTTGTTTCAAAAGGCAATCACAGAAAACCAACTAGCCAAATTGTTAAATCTTTTAAATTAATTTCTATGTCAATGGTCACAATGGCTTTAAAAAAACCAATTACCATCGTTGTTATCGTGCTAAGCCTACTGATTTTTTCAGTGTTGAGTGCAATAAATATTCCGATTGATATATTTCCAGCCTTAAATCAGCCAACTATTTATGTTATAGAATCATATGGGGGTATGTCTCCACAACAAATGGAGGGTTTTTTCTCAACCAGTATGCAGGATCAGTTCTTGTATGTAAATGGGGTAAAGTCTATCGTTAGTAAGAATATACAGGGATTAACGATTTTAAAAATAAGCTTTTACGAGAGTACAAACATGGCCGAGGCTTCGGCCCAGGTAGCCTTACAGGTAAATCGGGTAATGAAGTTTTTTCCTCCCGGAGCCTTGCCTCCTCAGGTAGTCAGGTTTGACGCCTCATCATTACCTGTCGGTCAGCTGGTGCTATCTAGTAAATCAAGAAATCTGAAAGAGATTTCAGATATGGCAGCAACCCGTATCAGGCCAATGTTTGCTTCTGTACCAGGTCTTAGTGCACCGCCACCCTTTGGTGCAAATGCCAGAACGATCACTGTAAATATAGATCCATCAAAGCTAAGAAGCTATAATCTTACTCCTGATCAGGTTGTTGAAGCCCTGTCCAAATTCAATGTGATGGCACCCTCGGGCGATCTGCGTCTGAATAATACCATGTACCTGACCACCATGAATTCTCAGGTCAGAAAGGCCGATGAGTTTGCCAATATTCCTGTTATAACGGTGAAAGGTGTTCCTGTCTATGTCAAAGATCTGGCAAGTGTAGCTGATGCAGCTGACGTTACAGTTGATTATGCCCTGATTAATGGGAAGCGGTCAGTATATATTCCTGTTGTAAAAACAGCTGATGCCTCTACCTGGTCTGTTGTTCAAAATCTAAAAAGTAAGCTACCAGAAATGCAAAGCCTATTGCCGGATGATGTCAAGCTCTCTTATGAGTTTGATCAGTCGGTGTTCGTAATAAATGCAGTCAAGAGTCTGATTACTGAAGGGGGATTAGGTGCATTACTTACAGGTCTGATGGTATTGCTATTTTTAGGTGATCTCAGAAGTAGCCTGATTGTGGTAATTACTATACCTGTATCGATTTTGATCGGAGTGCTTTTACTGGGGCTTGCCGGGCAAACCATAAATATCATGACCCTTAGTGGCCTGGCCCTGGCAATTGGGATCCTGGTAGATCAGGCGACTGTCACCATAGAAAACATTCACCAGCACCTTGAAATGGGTAAAAGTAAGAAACAGGCAATATTTGATGCCTGTGAAGAAATTGCCTTTCCTTTATTGCTGATATTGCTCTGTATTCTGGCAGTTTTTGCTCCGTCTATATTAATGAACGGGATTCCCAAGGCCATGTTTCTGCCCTTATCTCTGTCAATTGGCTTTACGATGATTGTATCCTTTATTGTAGCACAAACACTGGTGCCGGTCTTGAGTAACTGGATGATTAAAGCTGATAAATACCAGCACTATCATCATGACAGGCCCCATGCTCATGCTGCCAATGCTTTTGATGCTGACGAAGAAGAGCAGGTTGAAATGCATGCCAGGGAAGAAAAAAAGGAGCCAGAAAAAAATAACTTTTTTGAGAAAGTAAAAATAGCCTACCTGAATGTTCTTACCCGCTGGATGCCTTACAGGAAAATAATTGTATCAGTATATCTTATTTCGGTACTTTGCCTTGTAGCCTGGGCTTTTCTCTCGATTGGAAAAGACATGATGCCAAGACTCAATAACGGGCAGTTTCAGTTACGTATAAAAGAACCAGACGGCACCCGGCTTGAACGAACCGAAGAGAAAATGACCCAGGTACTGAGAATCATTGACAGTACTTCAGGTCATCATGTGAAGATTACCTCATCTTATGTGGGCATGATCCCAAGTAGTTATGGTACGAGTAACCTCTATATTTTTAATACCGGAACAAACGAAGCCGTAGTGCAGGTAAATCTGGATGATGACTATAAGGTTAAGATGGATGAGTTCAAAGACGCTCTGCGCAAGAATATTGCACGGACTATACCTGATCTTCGGGTAAGTTTTGAACCGATTGACATGACCGAGAAAATCATGAGTGAAGGGGCAGCCAGCCCGATTGAAGTCAGGGTAGCAGGTAAGGATATGAGTCAGATTAAGACTATCGCTGAGCGCCTGGTTCAGAAAATGCAGAAAATCCCTTATCTGCGCGATGTGCAAATTGCCCAGCCCTTGAATGTACCTGTCATCAGCATTCATTTAGACCGACTGAAAGCTGCTCAGCTTGGGCTGAATGTTGATCAGATCGCAAAATCTGTTACCGCCAGTACGTCATCAAGCCGCTTTACAGAAAAGAACCTCTGGCTTGATGAGAAATCAGCCTATACCTATCAGGTGCAGGTTGAGGTGCCTGAATATGTCATGAACTCACTTGATGAGCTGAAAGAAGTACCTCTGGTAAAAGGTCAGGCTATACCTTCACTGGGTGATATTGCTGATTTCAAAGTTATTTACGTACCGGGTGAATATGATCGTAGCGGGCCCAGAAGATTTCTGACAGTTGGAGCAAATATTGATAAAAAAGATCTTGGCACTGCATCTGCAGCTGTTAAACTAGCCATCAGTTCATTGGGACCCCTTCCCAGGGGTTTGGTCACAGAGATGAAGGGGATGTCTAATTTGCTGACAGATACATTTAGTAGTTTACAGAATGGGCTCTTGTTTGCCATTTTGGTGATCTTTTTATTACTGGCAGCGAATTACCAGTCTTTCAGATTGTCTCTGACAGTTTTATCGACTATTCCTGCAGTAATTCTTGGATCACTTGCTGCGTTACATTTGACAAGTTCAACCTTGAATCTTCAATCTTATATGGGTATGATTATGTCAACCGGGGTATCTGTTGCTAATGCGATTCTGATTGTCACCAATGCTGAAAAACTACGGCTTGACTATAAAGATGCCGGCAGGGCTGCCCTCACAAGTGGCTCAATCAGGCTCAGGCCAATTCTTATGACCAGTATTGCCATGATTGCAGGCATGATTCCCATGGCTTCCGGTATGGGTGAAGCTGGTGAACAGACAGCCCCACTGGGCCGGGCTGTGATCGGGGGCTTATTTGCTTCTACGCTTGCCGCTCTTTTTATTTTACCACTGGTCTTTTCAATGATCCAGGAAAAAACAACTTATATCTCTCCCTCACTCATGCCTGAAGATGATCTATCAGCGCAGCCAATACTTGAACATCATGAACTTTGAACAGAAAATTACAGCTTGCAATGGTCTATTATTTGGTATTGCCGTATTATTTGGCCTTATTCTAACAGGCTGCGCTGGCAACCAGCACCCGGTAGATCTTTCCGGGGCCGAGGTAACAACACAAAAGGTCGAGTTGGGTGCTATCGTTGAGCGAAATCTCAATGGATATGTACGTTTGCCGGGGGTTTTGAAACCATTTGATGAGGTTAATATTTATCCAAAGGTGAGCGGCTTTATCAAAGAAATGCTGGTAGACAGGGGCTCCATAGTTAAAAAAGGGCAATTATTGATCAGGCTAGAGGCACCAGAATTATTATCTGCTGTTGAGGCGGCAAACTCAAAATATGTTCAGTCTCAGGAAACTTCACTGGCCAGTAAGGAAAAGTATGACCGGCTGAAAGATGCAGCCCGTGAGCCAGGGGCCGTTTCGCCCATTGATCTGGATAATGCATTGTCTAAAATGAAGGCTGATGCTGCAATATCTATGGCTGAGCACTCTAATCTCAATTCTGTGCGTACGATGCAATCTTACCTTGAAGTAAGGGCTCCGTTTGAAGGTATTATCACCCAGAGAAATGTTTCTAATGGTGCCCTTGTAGGCTCATCAGAAACCAAGGACCAGCCATTACTTATTCTACAAAATCTGCAAAAACTCAGGCTGGAGGTTTTTATTCCTGAAAGCTATGTTGATAAGGTAGACCTGAATCAGGAAGTCAGCTATGTACTAAATGCTTTGCCGGGTAAGATTCTGCAGGCTAAAATCAGCAGGTCTTCAAATGCCCTCGGTTCTATGCATGCTGAGGCTATTGAAGTAGATGTGATCAATCACGATAAACAATTTAAGCCTGGCATGTATGGTGAAGTAAAGATTCCCCTAACATCAAATGCCACGTCTTTAGTGGTACCTGATAATGCAATTGTTAAATCAACTGAACGGGAATTCATTGCTACAATTAAAAATGGGCGTACAGCATTAATTAATATTAAAGAAGGTCTGTCGAGTCATGATTCTACAGAGATTTTTGGAAATATCCATGCCCGCGATAGAATTGTTCTTCATGCAAATGATGAGCTTAAAGAGGGGGAAATTGTAAAGTAGATATGGTGCCGATTAAAAATTTGTAAACGATCACAAAAAAAGGAGCTTCATTGCTGAAGCTCCTTTTTTCATAAAGCGTTAATTATATAAAGTTTACGTAAATTATTTAACGTACTTGAAGTTTTTACCAATGAACTGGGCTGTATCTCCTAATTCTTCTTCAATACGTAATAGCTGGTTATATTTGGCAATCCGATCTGAGCGCGAAGCAGAACCAGTTTTAATCTGACCGGTATTCAAGGCTACGGCAAGATCAGCTATCGTGGTATCTTCAGTTTCACCTGAACGATGACTGATGATTGACGTATAAGCAGCTCGTGAAGCCATATTAACAGCATCAATTGTTTCAGTCAATGTACCTATTTGATTGACCTTGATCAGAATTGAATTAGCAATTTTTTGATCAATGCCTTGTTTTAAACGCTTAACGTTAGTAACGAATAAATCATCACCTACAAGCTGAACATCTTTACCCAATTTCTGAGTCAATGATAACCATCCAGCCCAATCGTCTTCGGCAAGACCATCTTCGATTGAAATGATTGGATATTTTTTAGCCCAGTCTGCCCAGAAGGCAACCATATCTTCAGAGCTTAATTTATCACCACTAGATTTTTTGAAATGGTATACTCTTTCTTCGTTGATATATAATTCAGAGGCAGCAGCATCCATGGCAATATAAACATCTTCACCTGGTTTGTAACCTGCTTTTTCAATTGCCTGAAGTACGATTTCAATTGCTTCTGTATTAGAACCGATATTTGGAGCAAAGCCACCTTCGTCACCAACATTGGTTGAATAACCTTTGCTTTTCAAAACACCTTTCAGGGTATGAAATATTTCAGTACCCCAACGTAAAGCCTCAGAAAAAGAAGGTGCGCCAATAGGCATAACCATAAATTCCTGGAAGTCGATTTTATTATCTGCATGGGCACCACCATTCAGGATGTTCATCATAGGTATTGGTAACGTGTTTGCATTAACACCACCCAGATACCGGTATAATGGTTGATGTGATTCCTGAGCAGCAACACGGGCTACAGCCAGTGATACACCAAGAATTGCATTAGCACCAAGTTTTGATTTATTATCGGTACCATCAAGTTCAATCAGAACCTGGTCGATGTAGTTCTGTTCGAAAACATCAAGGCCTCTGATTTTTTCAGCGATAATATCATTTACATTATCTACAGCTTTTATTACGCCCTTACCCATAAAACGGCTTTTGTCATCATCGCGCAGTTCTACTGCTTCGTGAATACCGGTTGAAGCACCTGATGGTACGGCGGCACGACCTAAAAGACCGTTTTCAGTAATTACATCTACTTCAACTGTTGGATTGCCCCGGGAATCCAATATCTGCCGGGCTTTAACATCAAGAATTAAGCTCATGTTTAATGTTTTTATAAATTTATTAGCGTAATTCTACCATTTTTTTACCTAGTGAGGTAATAAACTCATCAAAAAGATAACGTGAGTCATGTGGCCCGGGCGATGCTTCAGGATGATATTGTACTGAAAAAGCTGGCTTGCCAATGACTCGTATGCCTTCAATTGTGCCATCATTCAGGTTGATATGTGTAATCTCAACTTTTTCTGAGCTTCTTATCTCGTCTGGATTGACACCAAAACCATGGTTTTGGGAAGTAACTTCGCAATGATCGAGTATGATATTTTTAACTGGATGATTTAAGCCCCGATGTCCGTTATGCATCTTATAAGTAGAGATTTCATTGGCAAGGGCAAGTATCTGGTGACCAAGACAAATACCAAACATGGGCGCTTCATCAGCCAGAATTTCTTTAACAGTCTGTACTGCATATGGCATGGCTGAAGGGTCACCAGGACCGTTAGATATAAAATACCCATCTGCACCCCAGGCTTTCATTTCAGCATAACTCGTTTTGGCAGGAAAGACTTTGGCGTACACATCACGCTCAGTAAAATTCTTCAGAATGCTTTTTTTAACTCCAAGGTCAAGTACTGCTACTTTGTATGGTGCCTCTGGATTTCCATAATGGTAGGCCTCAGAAGTACAGACTTTTGATGATAGCTCTAATCCGTCCATTGATGGGGTTTGGTCAAGCTTTTCTTTTAACTCCTCAATACTTATTTTCTCTGAACTTATGATCGCATTCATGGCACCTTTATCTCTGATATACCGAACCAGCGAGCGGGTATCAATATCTGAGATGGCGACCATATTCTGATCGAGATAATAATTTTGTAAAGATTGAGATGCCATCTTCCTGGAATAAACCTCACTGAAGTTCTTACAAACCAAACCAGCAATCTTGATCTCAGGTGATTCATTTTCATCGTTATGAGTGCCATAGTTACCAATATGTACATTGGTAGTTACCATGATCTGACCAAAGTATGAAGGATCAGTAAATATCTCCTGATAACCTGTCATACCTGTGTTAAAACATATCTCACCTGTTGTGGTTCCAATCTTGCCAGCAGCTTTTCCATGGAAAACTGTTCCGTCTTCTAGAATAAGTACCGCAGGGATGCTTGCGATTTGCGTCATACAATAAAAGTAATTTTAAATCTTAAAGAAAAACCCGATACCTGGCAGCAGGAATGCTGTCTTATCTGAAAATAAGCGTGTTGAGGGGCCTCAATATTCACGCGCTAAAGGTATAAAAATAAACCTAAAATCATCTACATTCGTTCTTCCTCATGACTCAGCTATGTCAATAAACAAAGAAGTTAAACGTATTACAACTCAGACTCTTCTGGAGATGAAGGCAAAGGGTGAGAAAATATCTGCTCTAACAGCATACGATTATTCAATGGCAAAGATTGTTGATGAAGCTGGGCTAGACGTAGTGTTGGTAGGTGATTCAGCATCAAATGTCATGGCTGGTCATGAAACTACCCTGCCAATTACACTTGATCAGATGATTTATCATGCGGCATCAGTGGTGAGGGCAGTGAAAAAGGCATTGGTAATAGTTGACCTCCCTTTTGGGTCATATCAGGGTAATTCAAAAGAAGCCCTGCATTCTGCTATCCGGATCATGAAAGAATCTGGGGCACATGCTGTAAAACTTGAAGGAGGAATTGAAATTAAAGAATCAATTGATCGTATTTTATCAGGAGGTATACCTGTAATGGGCCACCTTGGGCTTACACCACAATCTATCTACAAATTTGGCACTTATGCCGTAAGAGCTCAGGAAAATGGCGAAGCAGAGAAACTTCTCAGCGATGCAAAAATGCTTGAAAATGCAGGTTGTTTTGGTGTAGTTTTGGAAAAAATTCCCGCTAGTCTGGGCAAAAAAGTTACTGCAAGTCTTCATATCCCTACTATTGGTATCGGTGCAGGCTCAAATGTTGACGGTCAGATCCTGGTGATTCATGATATGCTGGGATTAAACAAAGGCTTCAGACCAAGATTCCTCAGACAGTACCTTAACCTGTATGATGAAATGAATGCTGCCGTAAAGAACTATATCTCCGATGTAAAAGGGGGTAAATTCCCGAATGAAAAAGAACAATATTGAAAACTGAAAATAGTAATAATCTCGAAGTAATATATGAAGATAATCATATCCTGGCCATTAATAAGCAGCCTGGTATGATTGTGCAGATTGATAAATCGGGAGATAAATCAATGGATGAAATGGTGCAGGAGTACCTGGCCGAAAAATACCATAAACCAGGGAAAGCATTTGTTGGTGTAATTCACCGTTTAGACAGACCTGTTAGTGGGGTAATCTTATTTGCCCGCACTAGTAAAGCGCTCGACCGTATGAATTTGCAATTCAAAGAGCGGGAGATCAATAAAACGTATTGGGCAGTTACCAGGGTAGAGCCTAAAATACATGAAGATACCCTGGTTCACTGGCTGCTGAAAGACAGGGAGAGTAATGTTGTCAAGCATTATGATCATGAAGTGCCCGGTAGCCAGCGTGCTGAATTAAGTTATAAGCTTAAAGGTGCCGATAATGGATTTTTCTTACTTGAAGTTAATCCGATCACTGGGCGCTCGCATCAGATCAGGGTTCAGATCTCAAGTTTAGGTTGCCCCATTTGTGGTGATAATAAATACGGCTACCCCAGAGGATATAAAGAAAAGTTCATTGGCCTGCATGCCAGACGACTGAGATTTATACATCCTGTAAAAAAAGAACCAGTCGAAATTATAGCTTCATTACCAAGCCTTGAATTCTGGGATATCTGGCGTAATGTGCCAGTCTGATCTATAATTGATCTGACCTTAGGAATTTTTATTTATCTGTTAGCTTTTGTGTTCAAGGTAATGCTGTACCTGAGTTGGTCACAAATTTTCCTGATTTCGCGGGTGTCAATTTTTAAATTTTTAAGTGTGTCGAGCTCGGCTTGTAGTTTCTTAAACTGCTCCTGCCTGATCGCAGTTTTTGGTTCTTTAGGTTGAACAGGTAATCATGCCGTCTTATATGGGCCATTTCATGTAAAAAGGATGGCCTCAACCTGATCGGGGCTAAGCAGGCTCATCATACCTAAAGGAATAAGAACTATAGGCTTTAAAAATCCAATGGTTAGCGGTGTGCTAACCAGCTCTGAACTATAAAGCTTTATTGATCTCTTGAATTTGCTTAAATGACATGCATTATTAAAGACGGTTAATAAATTTATTCCTGGTAAATATAGATAACGCGTATTCCTGAAGCGATCTAAACGGTTATAGCTGCCCAGCATCCTGAAAGATAAATACCCTAGAATTAGGAGATATGAGGGTACTAATAAAACTAGGATCTGATCAAATTCATTGGCCAGGCGTTCAAAAGACCAATAGTGTACAGACGTACTAACAGGCATTAAATTTTTAGTTGCCACATTGATTACCTGAACTGAAAATTGCTCCGGTATAAATAACTGATAGATAAAAGTACCAACAAAGGTGAAAAACAGGATACTTAAACCCAGATAGGCTATAATGTATCTGACAGAAGCTTTCTTGCTCCAGAGAATAAAGCAAACTTTACAGATCAGGCAGAGTATAAAGCCTTGCCATAAAGAATGAAATAAGGCCCAACCTAGGGGTCTTAACCAAATTGACATTGCAGCTATGTTCATTTTATTTCCCTTTTTTATCGAGTTGTTTCAAGTATTTGCGAATCTGATCCAGATCTTTTTTACTGGTTTTCTTATTTCCCAGGGCCTGCATGACCAGATCAACGCTTGAGCCCAGAAAGAGTGAATCAATGACTTTATTTAACATTAATTTTTGAGTCTTATCCTGACTGACGGCGGCTTCATACAGATGAGATTTTGTATCAGTGTTTCTGGTTAGCAGCCCCTTTTCAAACATGATTTGCATTAATTTAAGAGTTGTCGTATAACCAACTGTTTTTTTCTTTGCCAATGTATCATGTACCTCTCTCACGGTCGCTTCTTTTTTAAACCAGATGATTTGTAATATCTCGAGTTCGCTCTCAGTAGGTTTAAGTTCAGCAATGCTCATAATCAATAATTTATTTTACGAATAGTTTCGTATATCAAAGCTTACGAATTTATTCGTAGAGTGCAAATTTATTTTAAAATAAAAAAGCGGGCACCCTTATCGGGCCCGCTTTTAATGATTTAAAATAATGTGCACCCTTATCGGGGGCCGCTCTGAACTTTATCCTGTCAATAAACAGAAACAGCTAATTTAATCTATTGAATGTAAATTTAACTTGGCCGTAAGTCCCTGATCAATAGCATCAAGAAATTCTTCAGTATAAAGATAATGCTCACCATGCCTGACTTTATTACCATGGATATTTACAGCCAGGTCTTTCGTCATCTTACCTGATTCTACGGTTTCAACACAAACTTCTTCAAGGCTATGACAGAAATTAATCAGATCATTATTCTGATCTAATTTGCCCCTGAATTCAAGACCACGAGTCCAGGCATATATTGATGCAATCGGATTGGTAGAGGTTGGTCTGCCTGCCTGATGATCACGGTAATGTCTGGTGACAGTACCATGAGCAGCTTCAGCTTCCATTGTCTCACCATCTGGTGTAACAAGTACAGATGTCATTAGACCAAGCGACCCAAAGCCTTGAGCAACTGTATCTGACTGAACATCGCCGTCATAATTCTTACATGCCCAGACGAAGTTACCATGCCATTTCAGCACTGAGGCAACCATATCATCTATCAGACGGTGTTCATAGGTGATTCCTAACTCTTCCATCTGTGGTCTGAATTCATTTAGGTAGATTTCTTCAAAAATGTCTTTGAACCGGCCATCATACTTCTTCAGAATGGTATTCTTGGTAGAAAGATATAGCGGCCATTTCTTTATGATTGCCTGATTAAAGCAAGCCCTTGCAAAGCCTTTGATTGATTCATCGGTATTATACATGGCCAGGGCAACACCATCGCCCTCGAAGTTATAAACTTCAAATGATTGAACCGGGCTACCATCTTCAGGTGTGAAACTGATATTTAATTTGCCCTTGCCTTTAGTAACAAAATCTGTTGCCTTGTATTGATCGCCAAATGCATGCCGGCCTATACAGATTGGAGCTGTCCAGTTAGGTACAAGGCGAGGTACATTAGAGATAACAATAGGTTCTCTGAATACCGTACCGTCAAGAATATTTCTGATCGTACCATTTGGTGATCTCCACATTTGCTTAAGACCAAATTCTTTAACCCTGGTTTCATCAGGCGTAATAGTGGCACATTTTATACCGACATGGTATTTTTTTATAGCATTTGCTGCATCTATGGTAACCTGATCATTTGTTTCATCACGATACTTCATGCCAAGATCATAGTATTTAATATCAAGATCCAGGTAAGGGAATATTAGCTTCTCTTTAATGAATGACCAGATGATACGGGTCATTTCATCCCCGTCGAGTTCGACAACCGGATTTGCTACTTTGATTTTTGTAAAGGGCATATTATAATTTTTAAAGTAAATATAAGTTTATCGCTCAATTTCAAGGTCAAGCCTCGACTTGAATTCCTTTATTAAAGGATTTTTATCGGCCAGATAAGCAAATCGATCTTGTGATGAATAAAGGGCCTGTGTTTTTTCTTCAGCCTGCTCCATGATTCGTACTGAAATATACAGTGAACTGTGATTGAAAACATCTTTTAAAAATCTGAGCAATCCTGGAATCTCTGGTTGCACGATACCACGTTGAAAAGAATTCTCAACCTTAATTTTTATAAAACGCCCGTTCTCAAGTTCAGGATTATAAGCGTTAAGTATCGTAAAGACGTTTATTTTAGAAGCTACAAGTGGGCTATGCGCATATGTTTTCCAATGGCTGACCAGCAGATGAAAATCAATAGGGCGTATATCTTCTATTTCTTCGATCAGAAACTCTGTTGGCTCTTCGTCACCCAAGGGCACGAATTTTTTATGCAGTTCTGCCGCCGAAGGTATTTTGAATTTTACAGAACTGGGTTTAACCGAGGTAGTGATAATTACTGGAGGTTCTAGTTTATTTACCTGCTGCTTCTCTGCTGTTATTTGCTTTTGTGTGTCAACCGTTGCAGAAGCAGCAGATTCAGGCGTATTGCCAACCATAGCAGCAGCAAAGGCAGATTCAGGCGTAATGTCAACCGTAGTAGCAACAAAAGCAGATTCAGGCGTATTGCCAACCATAGCAGCAGCAGTCGTCTCAAGTTTGATTTTGTCTTTCGCACTAGCAGAAGTGTCAGGAGAGATTTTAACTGGCTCAGAAGAAGTTTCATGAGGACTCTTAATCACAGCTGAACCTGTTTCTTCAAGTTTCTTATTTACCAACTCAGCGATCATAATACCTGTTGACAAGGTAACTTGAGACGTGATTTGTGGCACTACCACCTTTTTATCTTTCAAATCCTCCTTTACAGCTGTTTGTAAAACAGTATTAGCAGATAGATTTATCCCACCTATTGCATCAGCGATAAGTGGAAGAGGCCGGTTTAGTTCAGGGTTTTTTTTTTCAGGCCCCTTGTCGGGGTTGCTCTGAAACTTAAAAGCTGATGAGATATGACACATCTTCATCAGGGCAAGCTCAACCTGCAGTCTCGGATTTTTACTTGTTCGGTAATTGATTTCGCATTGGTTGCCGATTGCCAGTGCGCTCAGCAAGAATGATAAACTTGCCCTGCCGCTTTGTTCAAGATAGCGTACTCTGGTTTGCTCGGTAACTTCAAGCAGCTTTACCGTGTTTTGGTCTTTTGAGACAAGCAGGTCACGAAAATGGCTGCATAAACCACTCATGAAGTCATTGCCATTGAATCCATTGCGAAGAATCTCATCAAATATCAATAATGCCTGAGGTATATTCTCTGTTAGCAGTGCATCACCAACCTTGAAATAATAGTCATAATCAAGAATATTCAGATTTTCTATTACTTCTTTATAGGTGATATTTCCATCAGTAAAAATTGACAGCTGGTCAAATGAAGAAAGGGCATCACGTAAAGCACCATCTGCTTTTTGTGCTATTATATGTAAGGCCTCAGGCTCAAATTTAATGGCTTCCTGACCGGCAATATAGGCCAGATGTGAGGCAATATCTTTTACCTGGATACGGTGAAATTCAAATATCTGACACCGGGATAAAATTGTGGGAATGATTTTTTGCTTTTCAGTTGTTGCAAGTATGAAAATGGCATAAGCTGGTGGTTCTTCGAGTGTTTTCAAGAACGCATTAAATGCACTTGAAGACAGCATATGTACCTCATCTATAATGTAAATTTTATACTTGCCTGCCTGAGGGGCATATCTGACCTGTTCAACAAGGGTCCTGATATCTTCAACTGAATTATTTGAGGCGGCATCGAGTTCATGTATATTAAAAGAGCTCCCATTTCTAAACGAAACACAGGATTCACAAACGTCACAGGCTTCGAAATCAGGGCTTATGTTTGTACAATTGATTGTTTTTGCTAGAATTCTGGCACATGAAGTTTTACCTACACCACGAGGCCCGCAAAATAAAAATGCCTGGGCCAGCTGATTGGTTTTAATCGCGGTTTTTAATGTCCGCGTTATATGCGACTGGCCTACAACCGAATTAAAATGATCGGGACGGTACTTACGGGCAGAAACTACAAAATTACTCACGTTCAAATTTAATAAACTCCGGGGCTAAGACAAATGATCAGTTCTAATTTAATCCCTTAATGAAGAAAGCCTGCTCTTGGCTCTATAAATGGAGGAAATTCTGTTAATCCGGCTTGTTGGCTGAGGTTAACTTCGATAGTTCGACAAATCGTACTCATAGGCACATCATACCATGTATTCTCAAAAGGATCTTCCAGGTTTTGGGCAATTGTACTGAGCGAAAGAAAGACATACCCGATGATTATGGCAGCAGGTATTGTATGCCAGTCTGAATTTGTTATCAGAATAAAGGGAAGGAGATAAGAATAAATAAGAATGAAAAGATTAAGGTGGAAATTAAATGAGTTCGGGAATCCTGTATTCTTGATTCGTTCACAGCCGCCCTGAGAATCTGTAAGCCTTGTCAAACAGGCTTCCATCTGACTTTGGTGTATGGGATCAATTTTTTGTTCTTTTAGCAATTTGGCAATTTCAAGGGCCTGAAGTTGCAGGATAAAGCCAGGTATATTTTTTTGACCAGATAATGCAGCCAGATTATTGCGGGTCAGAAAAGGTCCCAATTCTGAAAAACCAGTTTGTTTACGAAGTGCATTTTTAAGTGCATATGCAAAAGCTACTTGCCGTAGAATCATTCTGCGGCATAATTCTTCATCAACACAATAGCTTACGATCTGCCTTGCCATGGTTCTTGAATCATTGACAATTGATCCCCAGAGTTTTCGGGCATCCCACCATCGGGTATAGGCTGAATTAATTTTAAATCCCAGTAATATAGAAAGAGCAGTACCCAAAATACTTGCTGGAAGCGGGTCTACTCTCAATAAATCATCATATCCGTAGCGCCTTGTTAGATAAACACCGCTTGAAATCAGAAGCAAACCAAGTAACTGCTTCCAGGTCAGTGAAAAGATTAGTTTTAGGTCTAATTTATTTGAGAGTACCATTGCCGTAAATTAAGATAATTACGCTATATTTGCCACCCGCTACAATCACAGCGAAGTAACCTAATTTTTTAACAGAAACGATTGATAATGAATCAGTACGAAACCACGATCATTCTTACCCCGTTACTGTCAGAAGAGATTTCCAAGGAAGTAATTGCAAAATTCAGGAAAATACTCATTGACGGTGGAGCCGAAATTGTCCATGAAGACAATTGGGGTTTGAGAAAACTTGCTTACCCGATCGCTAAGAAAACAACTGGATACTATCATTTAACCGAATTCAAAGCTCCGGGTGAATTGATTGCCAGATTAGAAACTGAATACAAGCGTGAAGAACGTATTTTACGTTTTTTAACGATTTCTCTTGAAAAGTATGCTGTTGGTTACAACGAGCGTAAACGTAAGGGAACACTTGCACCAAAGAACACGACTGCTAAAGAAGTAAAAACTGAGGAGGAATCTGCATAATGGCTGAACAAATTTCATATGTAACCCCACCCAAGGTTGAGGAAACACGTAAAAAATATTGCCGTTTTAAGAAAAACGGTATTAAATACATTGATTACAAGGATGCAGGGTTTTTGCTGAAATTCGTGAATGACCAGGGCAAGGTTTTACCTCGCCGTTTAACAGGTACCTCACTTAAATACCAGCGTAAAGTTGCACAGGCAGTTAAGCGTGCTCGTCACCTTGCCTTGTTGCCTTATGTAACTGATTCACTGAAATAATCCCACAGCAATTATGGACATCATATTAAAACAAGACGTAATTCATCTGGGCGAGAAAGACGAAGTGGTAAAAGTAAAGCCAGGATTTGCCCGTAACTTTCTAATCCCAAAGGGATACGCAGTTATTGCAAATGAGTCAAATCGTAAGGTTCTCGCTGAAAACCTGAAACAAATTCACTTTAAGCAGGATAAACTTAAGAAAGATGCTGAAACCATCGCTGATGGTCTTAAAGACATTACGCTTAAGATTGGTGCTAAAGCTGCCGGTGAAACCGGAAAAATCTTTGGTGCGGTTAACGCATTGCAGATCGCTGAAGCAATTAAGAAATTAGGTTTTGAGGTTGACAGACGCAAGATTACGTTTGAAGGCGATGTTAAGTTCCTTGGAACTTACAACGCTAATCTGAACCTTCATAAAGAAGTTAAGGTTAAAATACCTTTTGAAGTTGTTGCAGAGTAATTACAGCTTTAATTTTTTAAAAATGGCTACCTCCAAAGGGTGGCCATTTTTCGTTTGGGGCCGGTTGCTTAACTTAGGAATTAACAAAGAAGTACCTTCACCAGATAAGATTGCAAACACGATGACTCATCTAGCAAACCGGGCCCATTTATTCAATAGCCATTAATGAGTGAATGAAATTGAACTAGTAGGTTTCATATCATACTTGGGATGTGATCTTTATATTCTTTCGGTCCCTTATATGAAATTATTGAGGAAAGAAATATTTAAATGCGTAAACATAAACAATTGCCCAGATCAGACTTAGGGCTCTATACATGAATTCGTATGGATAATCAATTCTATATTCAACCAGACCAAATAATCTAAGCTTAAAGTAGCTAACGTAGATTATTATAGTAATATTTGACGTAGGGACTATAAAGTCTTTCAGCCGCCCAGGCTTTTTAATCTCGTTTAATCAAATCAAAATGCAAGCAACAACTAGTATTACATATATCCAAGATAAGTTAAGGAAAAGGAAAAGATAAATAACAATGACTTCTATTACTTGTATTGGGGGAGCTGACTGAACGATTGCTGATATAAAGCTTGGTACAAGCGTAATAAATGAGCAAATTAAACAAGTAACCAGATAATAGAAAAGAAAGCTTAGTAGATTACTTTTCAGAGATTTTCTGTTAAATAGTTTCATCACATACATTTAAAAGTCTTTAGATTTCAAGAGAGTTTTTATCCTTGAGGTAATCCCGGATCTCTGACCGTATTGGTTTGATCAAGCTGGTAATTGTCATATTTTTTTCAGTAGGGCTAGAGTTGAAAAATTTCAGAATTATTAAAACGATAAACCTTTGTCACTTTTAAACAAGATTCATTTTAATAACTCAATTGTAAAATATGGAAAGTATTTAAATTTAAAATCAAAATGGCCACCAGTTTCCCGGTAGCCATTATCTAAAATATATTTTCGACAAAAAAACCCTAACTAGTGTGGCAATGCCCTTGCCAGATTGCCTGAAAAGAATGAGGCATGCCAGCTTGAAGCAAGAGGTATTTCCCAGCTTGAATCAAGTTCAGTTTTATCTTTTACCAGGTTATTAAAAACAATTGTTTGAGTTGTAAGTCTGCCTTTCTCTATAGCATCTTCAAAGGCTGCCCTTGTGTAGGCATGTACCTTATCATCTTCTTTGGTGGCAAACAGCATTCGGTTCATCAAATCAATTTTGTATTCCAGCTCAAGACTTTTTATAAATCTCACTGATGAATCGATAGAACAACCGCTTGCTCCACTTTGACTCTCATCAACAGCCAGAATTATAAATCTTCTGTATCTAAACTCAGCACCTGCCGCCAGTTGATTACCATGAGCAGCCCAACCAGCAGTGAATGTCGCTAGTTGCGCTTCTATCTGATTAGCCTCGTCAGTTGTAAATTCTCTATCACTCTGGTAAACCCATACTCTGGAATGAGCAGGCATATTTTTAATATCTGCCATAATTTTGCTATTAATACCTGATAAATTTCTGTATTAATCAGTTCTGCCGCAAATATAGTTTCAGATACCGTTTGCGCGTGCGGTGAGTTCAGCAATATCCAGTACTTCCACTTCCTGCTCTTTATTAAAATGTTTTACTCCATCACGCAGCATGGTCATACAAAAGGGGCATGAGGCTGCAATAATTGCCGGCTGAAGTGCCAATGCTTCTTCAACCCGTTCGATATTTATATCTATTCTTCCTTTTTCTGGTTCTTTAAACATTTGTGCACCTCCAGCACCACAGCAAAGGCCTTGGGCCCTACTTCTTTTCATTTCAACCAAGTCTGCATCGAGACTTTCTAAAACAGCTCTTGGCGCTTCGTAGATGCCATTTGCCCGTCCGAGATAACATGAATCATGAAATGTAATACGTTTACCTTTAAAACTCTCTCCACCGGCTGCTTTAAGCTTGCCAGCATCAATAAGTTCTTTGATTAACTCTGTATGGTGAATAACCTCATAATTACCGCCTAATTCCGGATATTCATTTTTTATGGTATTGAAGCAGTGTGGACAGGCGGTTACAATTTTTCGAATTCCATAGCCATTCAGAGTCTGTATGGCAGTTGCAGCCTGCATCTGAAATAAGAATTCGTTTCCAGCCCGTTTTGCAGGATCTCCTGTACAGCTTTCTTCTGTTCCAAGTACAGCATAGCTAATTCCTACATGCTGTAAGATACCAGCCAAAGCCCTTGTAATCCGTTGGGCTCTTTCATCAAAGCTTCCAGAACAACCAACCCAGAAAAGAATTTCTGGCTGCTCTGATGCGGCCGCAAATTCAGCCATTGTTTTAATATGAAGTTCTGTACTCATGTATTTCGTTAAGCTTGATTATGCATTCTCTTTGGCCAATTTTGAGCGGTCAGAAGGAGAAAACTGCTACCAGGGTCATTTATGCGTTCTCTTTGGCCCAGTTTAAGCGGTCAGAAGGGGAAAACTGCCATGGGGCACCATTGTTTTCAATATTGGCAAACATTGACGAGAGGCTCGCCGGAGCTTTTGATTCTTCCATCACCAGATACCTTCTTAGCTCTACAATAATATTCAGTGGATCGATGTTTATGGGGCAGGCCTCTGTACAGGCATTACAACTTGTACATGCCCATAATTCTTCTGCTGTTATATAATCACCCAGGAGTGATTTTCCATCTGTGAATCCAGATCCGTTCTTAGAAATTGCTGAGCCCAGTTCGGTTACCCTGTCACGTGTATCCATCATGATTTTGCGGGGTGAGAGCAGTTTTCCGGTGATATTTGCCGGGCATTCAGATGTACACCTGCCGCATTCAGTACAGGAATATGAATCCATCAAATTTTTCCAGCTGAGGTCGGTCACATCTTTGGCTCCAAACTTACCAACTATAGCATCTGCGGGGGGCACAAATGAAGGGTCAAGCATTGCCTGAACTTCGTTGTGCACACTCTGCATATTATCGAATTTGCCTTTAGGTGATAAATTTGAAAAATAGGTATTCGGAAAGGCGAATAGAATATGCAGATGTTTTGAATAAGGTAGATAATTTAGGAAAGCTAGTATTCCTACAATATGAAACCACCAGCAGCTTCTTTCGATTATTTCAAGTGTGACGGGGTTTGAAGGTAATAAGCCTGCAAACCAGGAGCTGATCGGGAATGAACCTGCATGTATATAATGGGAAAAACCCAGTGCCTGTAGCCGTAGGTCAGCAGCATTCATAAGCAGGAAAGCGCTCATGAGAAGAACTTCAACAAATAAAATGATGTTGGCATCTTCTTTTGGCCATTTTTTCATTTCAACACCTGAAAATCTTTTCAGTTTTAGCCAGTTTCTGCGTGCAAGAAAGACAACGCAGGCTATCCAGACAAGAAATGCCAGGATCTCAAAACCACCAATTAGAAAATTGTAAAAACTGCCAAGGTAGGAAGAGAAAACCCGGTGTGTACCTGCAATTCCATCAATGAGAATTTCGAGCACCTCAATATTTATGAGTACGAATCCGGCGTAAACCAGAAAATGCATTATCCCAGGTATTGGTTTGATTAGTAGCTTACCCTGGGCAAAGGCGACTCTTAACATGGTTACTGTTCGTTTTACAGGTTGATCAGTTAATTTTTTGTCTTTGCCTAAGGCTATATTATTGCTGATTTGTCTGATATTTTTTGTAAACAGAACAATTGAGGCGACGAGAATAAAAATAAATAAGAGTTGAAATGCCATGAATTGATTGATTGTTCGCAATATACCCAGGTTAAAAGAAAAAACTAAATTTAAAAACTGAGATATATTTTCATTAAGACAAAAACATTTCTATTTTTGCAATCCCAATTAGAAAGGTGATATAGCTCAGTTGGTAGAGCAAAGGACTGAAAATCCTTGTGTCCCTGGTTCAAATCCAGGTATCACCACTTAATACCTCACCATACTGTGAGGTATTTTTGTTTAAAACTACACTGAATCTGCGTTTTGAACTGTTAAATCTGGCAGTATTTCTAAAAACCTTTATGATCTTTGACTTATCGTAACAGTTAATTTACATTTGTTGTCAGGTTTTTTGGGTTACAAAGCTTCGGATTCAAAAAACTCCCGATCAACCAGCCCTTCACGAATAAGGTCTTTCCAAAATTCTTTATCAATTTTCTTATCAGCCAGATTTAAATTTTCTTTCACCCTTACAGGATTGGTTGTACTAAGTGCAATACTTTTAACTCCGGGTGCTAGAAGAGCAAATTGCACACAGGCTTCAGCAGGTTTTACTCCATGATTGCGACAAATCTTAAAGAAGTAATCACGCCAACGGTAGATGGTTTTGTTTAAAACAGTATCTGGTAAGATCAGCTTATAGTCGAAATAACTTCCACCTGTTAAAAAACCTGAATGAAATATGGCAGAATTAATAATTTTTATGCCCTGGCTTTCGAGTTTCTTCATGAGCTGTAAAAGCGGGGCAGGATGATTTTTAATTGTCATACTATTGGCAATCATAACCCAGTCAAGCTTTACATCTCCTGAAATACGCTCTATGATATTCCATGTTTTTGCACCAACCCCGATAGAGGCTACCTTCTTTTCTTTTTTCAATTTTTCAAGCGCACGGTAAGCATCAAGAATATCAGCATAGTGCTTCTGTGAATCTTCTGGCGAAACGCCCCTGGCCATATATTCATCCGGGTCATGTACAGAAACCATTGATGGTAAATAACCATCAAGAAGTTTGTTGCCTTGATAAAAGCATTCAAGAATGCCATCATAGCTGATTTTCTGTACTGCGTCGTATTTTAGATTTCTCCATACTCCGGGCTCGAAAAGGGGTTCCGGAGTTTTTAATTCTGTGCGGATCCAACCAAGTTTATTACTAATAATCACTTTCTCAGGTAAAATATTCAGCTGCTTTAAACACTTACCCAATGATTCTAATGCGAGCCCTGCACCATATTTACCTGCCGTATCAAAAACGACTGGCCCCTTAGAATGCTTGAAGCATTCACTTACAATTTCTAGTTTGATTTCATTACTGAGGCAAACAAATAAATTACCGAGACTGCTGGTGCCAAAAATGACCCTTGGCATTGATGAAATACTGGTTGTAGTATCAGCTTCCATATTTAATATAATAACATGAATTTATGATCCGTTTAAAAATGTCGTTAATTTCATATTTAAAATACAATAAAAAAATGTATTCTAAAAAATTGCCCGATTCTGGTTAGATTTAATTAGTTGGGTTAAATTTAAAAACCGAAGACACGGATGATTACCTTAAAATTTTTGCAATATCAGGCTCTGACGTTTAAAATATCAGATTATGCCAGGCAATATTGAACTTCCTAATTAATCTACATGAGTATTATTGCCACTATAAAAGATAAATATGTTGAACTTTTCGTTGAAACACCGCTGTTGGTTCGTTCACCTGGTAGAGTAAATCTTATTGGTGAGCATACGGACTACAATCAGGGGCTGGTGCTTCCTGCGGCGATCAATAAAAATATCTACATGGCAATAGGTGTTAGAAGCGATCAGCAGATTCATCTTCATTCAATTGATTTGAATGATTCATTTGAAAGTAATCTCTCTAAAATAGAATCATCTGGCAAACTCTGGCCAGACTATATACTGGGAGTAGTCGATCAGCTAATTAAAAAGCAGCATAATTTAAAAGGTTTTAATGTCGTTTTCGGAGGTGACATTCCGCAAGGTGCTGGATTGTCTTCATCTGCCGCTTTAGAATGTGCAACAGCATTTGCTTTAAACAAACTTTTTTCATTGGGTCTTGAAAAAATAGAACTGGCCAAAACTGCTCAAAAGGCTGAAAATGAATTTGTCGGCGTGCAATGTGGGCTTATGGATCAGTTTGCGAGTACTTTCGGCGAAAAGCAGGCCGTTATCAAACTTGATTGCCGTAGTTTTGATTATGAATATATCCCTTTTCTGGCCCAGGAAATCAAAATAGTTTTATTAGATACCCGTGTGACCCATTCACTGACTACTTCAGCCTTTAATGAGCGTCGTGAGCAGTGTGAGAAAGGTGTTACAATGGTTAGTAAGCATATAATAGGAATTACTAGTCTAAGAGACATCACTCAATCAATGCTTATTGACTATGTAGAGCCACATGATGAGCTGGTATTTCGTCGTTGTAGTTATATTCTTGCTGAGATCAAGCGAGTAGAAGATGGTGCTGACGACCTGCGAAAGAACAATTTTGAAGCTTTTGGCAAGCGCATGTTTGCATCCCATAATGGGTTACAATATATGTATGAAGTTAGCTGCGCTGAACTTGACTGCCTGGTTGATCTTGTACGTGAAGATGAACATGTTTTAGGAGCCCGTATGATGGGAGGTGGGTTTGGTGGTTGTACTATTAACCTTGTTCGAGCTGAGCATGTCAATAGTCTGATTAAGCGGGTTAGTAAAGCCTATTTCGAGCAGATAGGACTTGAATTAAAGGCCTATGTTTCAGAAATAGCCTCTGGCACATCAGTCGAAATGGACTGCAATGATTTGCCTGCCTGAACTGGAACCCTGATTTGCCAGCCTGATTAACCACTATACCCTGAAATGATTTGCCAGCCAGAGCAGCTAAATAATCTGCAACCAGTTAACTGAAATAGTTTTAGAACCAGACTTATTTGAACAGACGGGCTTTCAACCAGGAAGCACATACTATGGGCCAGTCTTCAGCAGCCTTATTCCCGGGTCTAAGTCCATAGCCATGGCCACCTGATGCATAAAAGTGCAGTTCAACGGGTATTTTCTCTTTTCTCAGGGCTGAAGTCATGACAAGTGCGCTATTACCATACGGGTCGTCACTTGTTTGAAAAATAAAAAAAGGGGCACTTGATACTGAGAGTTTCAGTTCAGGGCTAACCGTATTATTGGCACCGCTATCAAGATATGCCGGGTATATCAGTATGCAAAAATCTGGTCTGGTAGAAAATTCATCAGCCTTGTCAACGGGTAGATAAAGTGATTCAGCATAACGGCTGTTCAGGCGTGCGCTGAGGCTTCCACCTGCTGAAAATCCCATTATACCGAGCTGGGCAATATTAATATTTAACTCATCGGCTTTACTGCGAACAATACGCATTGCCCTTGCAGCATCCTGCAATGCTCCCTCTTTTTTCATTGGCACCCGGTAATGAAGCACAAAAGCCGATATTCCCAGACTATTCAGCCAGACGGCAATCTCTCTACCTTCAAGATCAAGGGCTAGAATACTGTACCCACCGCCGGGGCAAACAATGACGGCAGGTGTTGGCTTACCTGATTTTGATGGTGTAAGATAGACCTCTATTGTGGGGTCTGTAACTTGTGAAACACGAAGAACCCCATTTTCACTTGCCTCGATATCATTAGCCTTTGTTAATTTCTCTGATGGAACCTGGCCTGGCCATAGTTTGATTTCTGAATGTTGCTGGGCTTGAACCTGAACCATGATAGTATAAAAGACAATTGAAAGAATAAGTGTTTTCATTGATTTACTGTCCGTAATAAGAATTTTTACCGTGTTTGCGTTCGTAATGCTTGTTAATAAGGGCATCTTTCATGCGCGGGGCATTAACATTGATGCTTTCAGTAAGATATGCCAATTTTGCCAGTTCTTCAAGTACAGCACTATTATAAACTGCCTTTTCAGCTGTCTTACCCCAGGTGAATGGTGCATGATTGGCTACAAGTATCATCTCCATTTCCAGATAACTCAATTGCTGCTCTGCCAGTGCCTCAATGATTTGAAAGCCAGTCTCGAGTTCATAATTTCCTGCTATATGTTCGTCTCGCATTGGGGGGGCACAGGGTATATCTGATACACAATGATCAGCATGGGTTGTGCCGTATAGTGGAATCGGTCGCTGAGATTGAGCCCAGGAAGTAGCATAACTTGAATGTGTATGGGCTATTCCACCTATTTCTACCCAGTGTTTATACAGGCAGGCATGGGTTTTTGTATCAGAAGAAGGGCTGTAGGTACCTTCAACTAATATACCTTCAAAATCAACAATGACCATCATATCTTCACGTAGACTTGAATATGGTACTCCACTGGGCTTAATAGCAAATACCCCAGCGGCACGGTCAACAGCACTCACATTCCCAAAAGTAAATAAGACAAGGCCTAACCTGGGAAGGCTTAGGTTGGCTTCAAAAGCCTTATTTTTTATTTCATCATATTTATCCATAACTGATTGAATCAGGATTGTCTAAAGTATATATCAGGCTATTTTATTTTCTCAATTCCCGAGGCCAGGTTTTTAAACCTGAGATACCTGCTATCAAAAAGCGCTCTATTTATAGGATTCGGGTAATAGGTATGTTCAAAACCTTGGCCCATTGCATTCATGGCATTTTCTACCGTGGTATAAGCGCCAACGATTGTTGCCGAAAACATAGCGGCTCCAATTGCACAAGTTTGCTCTGAACGGTGTATTCTTACAGGTAAATCAAGAATATCAGCAAGAAGCTGCATCGTAAATGCTGATTTTTTTGCTACTCCACCTAACCCGATAATCCCTTTAATTGGTACGCCCTGACTAATAAAACAATCAACGATCTGTTTGGCGCCAAAACAGATAGATTCAGCGAGTGCCCTGAAAATGGCAGGAGCATCACTAGCCAGATTTAGCTGGGAAATTGCTGCTTTAAGTTCCTGGTTGGCATCAGGTGAGCGCCTGCCGTTCAGCCAGTCAAGAGCAAGCTCTGATTGTTCGGTCACGCTGATTTTTGCTGCCTCACTACTAAGTGCAGGAATCAGATTCTCATGAATGGCCGCTTTTAATTCATCTGTCAAAACCTTCGGAAAATTACCCAGATTAAATGCACCCGATTCAAGAGGCCATTCGAGAAGATTCCGAAACCAGGCAAATGTATCACCGAAAGCAGACTGACCGGCTTCCATACCCAGCATGCCAGGTAAGATAGAGCCAGGAACCTGCCCACAGATTCCTTTTATTTGTTTGTTCTGCATTTCAATAAGTGGGGCAACGAGCATATCGCAAGTTGAGGTTCCCATAACTTTACTTAATTGATAAGGTTCAATCTGACCCCCTACAGCTCCCATATGGGCATCAAAAGCGCCGATTCCTATAATTACATCAGTAGAGAGACCCAGGCGTAATGCCCATTCATCACTGATAACTCCTGCTGCCTTATCGGCTGTATAGGTTTCTGTGAATAACCTGGCCGTAAAGCCCGATAGTAATGGATCTAATACTGAAAAATAAGAGTCAGGTGGGAGACCCCCAAATTCTGATGCCCAAAGTGATTTATGACCGGCAGCACAAACACTTCTTTTAATTTCTGTTGAGCTGTTACCTCCTGTTAACAGGAAGGGAATATAATCACAATGCTCAACCCAACTTTCAATGGCCCCGGCAACCGACGGATCTACCCGTAAAATATGTAATAGCTTTGCCCAAAACCATTCAGACGAGTAAATTCCTCCTACATTTTTGAGGTATTTATTGCCATATTTCTTATCATGTTCATTAATTTCTGCTGCCTCAGTCATTGAAGTATGATCTTTCCAGATAATAAACATGGCATTTGGGTTTTCTTCAAAACCAGGTAAAAAACTTAACGGGGTTCCTTTTTTATCTACGGCAATCGGGGTAGATCCAGTAGTGTCGACTGAAATACCCCTGACTGACTTAGCTGCATCTGTACCCACATAGTCAAGACAAGATTTTATGGTGTGTTCAAGACCTTCAATATAGTCAGCAGGATGTTGCCTGAATTGATTAATCGATGCATTGCAATAGAGGCTAGCCTTCCACCTTGGATAGTAAAAGACTGATGACGATAGTTCTCTGCCGTCTTTTGTATCAATAAGTACACTCCGAACAGAGTTTGTTCCAAAATCAACACCAATGACAAAAATTTCCTGTTTCATGAATCTTTATAATGTCAAAATAACACTTAATAAAGAGAATTAAGAATCTTTTATGCCTATTTTGAAATTTTTAACCTTCCATAATCAGCTTGTCAGGGTTGGGAATGAAATGAAGGAATGCATCAAAATTTTCAGCGTATTTTTCTTTGTCTAGTTTATAATACCATGCCCCTTTTTTTGAATTGGTTTTATCTTTTTCTTCGAGCTTAATTAGCAAGCCAGTAGAAAATACTTTACGGCTAAAATTTCGGTTGTCAAAGCTAATATCATAAACGCCCTCATAAAGACTTTGTAGTTGTGGTATGGTAAAACGCTCTGGCAATAATTCAAATAGAATAGGATGCAAAGCCGCCTTATACTTAAGTTGTTTTTTTGCTTTTTTAACCATTTGGGCATGGTCAAAAATCAAAGGCGGAAGATTATCCTGCAGGAACCATTCTGGATGATAGGTATCAGAAAGCTGGGTCTCGTATTTATGTATGTCAATTAAGGCAAAATAGGCCACACTCAGTGTACGCTCAACAGGATCTCTACCAGGATCGCCAAACGATTCAAGTTGCTGCAGGTAAACACCCTCGAGACCTGTCAGTTTTTTTAAAATAGAGTCAGCTGCATTGTCAAGACTCATGTCATGGCTGAGAAACCCACCCATAAGACTCCACTTACCTTTTTCTGGTTCGAGTCCTCTTTTGACTAATAAAACCTTTATTTTTTCTCCGTCAAATCCGAAAATGATGCAATCAATTGCAACCAGTAATCTTGTTTGACCTGTGTATTCGTGCATACTTATGCTTTTCTCCTAATAAGATCAAGATAAAACATTTCTCAACACGGTATGAGCATAAATCCAGATATTAGAAAGATATTTATTTAGAAATGGCCATTGAAATAGAGAGTATCATTCAATCTTCAATCAGACAAGGGGCAATGCCTTTATTTTATGACGACAGTTTTGATAAAAGTCTGAGTCTGATCAGGGCAATGTATCAGTCAGGAATGCAGGTCATTGAGTATATAAACAGAGGACCCGCTGCATATGAAAATTTCAGGCGTTTAAAACTTGAAACACGTGATGAAATGCCTGATCTTATTTTGGGAGCTGGTACAATCCGAACCACTGAAGATGCTCATAGATTTATTGGAATAGGGGCTGATTTTTTGGTTAGTCCATGTTTTGATCCCTGGGTAGCATCTCTGGCGGCTGATTTGAAAGTTCTCTGGATTCCTGGCTGTTTTACCCCGACAGAAATCCATACGGCGTGGAAACAAGGAATCAGGTTAATTAAAATATTTCCGGCATTAGTTCTTGGTCCTTTGTTCATTAAGGCTTTAAAAGAAGTTTATCCAGAGCTGTACTTTATGCCAAGTGGAGGAGTTAAAATTGAGAAAGATAATTTACAAAAATGGTTCGACAGTGGATCCTCACTTGTGGCTCTGGGAACAAACCTGATTACAAAATCAATTAAAGAGAACAGTGATTTTTCATTACTTGGTCAAATGAGTGTACAAACACTTGAGCTGATCCGTGAGGTAAGGTCATAACGATCAAGCTTTTTCTATATGGAACAATTATCAGCTGACTTGCTCAGGGCAAGGCTTTATAATACAGGAACCGGAAAATCTGAAATAATGGCAGTTTTGCCAGAACGGGTCTTGCAATTCGGTACCGGTGTGCTTTTACGTGCCCTGCCTGATTACTTTATTGATAAGGCTAATCATACTGGTATTTTTAACGGGAGTATTTTGGTTGTTAAGACAACTGGAGATGCGATCGACAGCGCTTTTATAAAGCAAAATAACTTGTATACTGTTGCCGTTCGCGGGTATGAGAATGGGGTTGAATATGTTGAAAACCGCATAAATGAATCAATTTCAAGGGTTTTACATGCCAGTCAGTCATGGCCACTTATTTTGGCTGCCGTACATAATAAAGATTTGGGCATAATTATTTCTAACACCACAGAAAAGGGTATACGCTATCAGGCAGAATCTATTTTAGCCAACCCTCCGGAAAGCTTCCCTGGTAAATTACTTGCCCTTCTTTTTGAACGCTTCAATGCATTCGGGGGTACTATTGACAGTGGTATGGTGATTTTGCCTACAGAACTAATCCCTGATAATGGTAGCCAGCTTAAAGCAATAGTCATGCAACTGTCGATTGAAAATAAGCTTGGAGATTTATTTATTGGCTGGTTAAGCTATCACAATACATTCTGCAATACACTGGTAGATCGCATGGTACCTGGTAAGCCTTCGGAAATACAGGCTGCAGAACTTGAAAATGAACTCGGCTATAAAGATGATCTGCTATGCCTGGCTGAGCCTTATTGTTTATGGGCAATCGAAGGGGGTAAGGATGTTGCAGCAAAGCTCAGTTTTCAACTGTCAGACCAACGTATGGTTATCAGCCCCAATATAGCCTTGTTTCGTGAACTGAAATTAAGGTTACTAAATGGTACACATTCTTTAAGCTGTGGGGCTGCAGTTTTAGCCGGAATTGAAACTGTGAGCGATGCGGTTGCAGATCCATTATTTGCCGGGTTTATTAAAAAGCTAATCATCGATGAACTGTCTCCGGCAATTCCTTTTCATATTGATCAGGAAATCATTTTAAAGTTCGGCTTACAGGTATTGGACAGGTTTAGAAATACCGCAGTGAGCCATTACTGGCTTAAAATCTGTACTGATTATACCCGTAAATTAAGAATTAGAGTTGTTCCGGTTTTATTGGAATCTTTTAAACTTAACTTACCTATCCCTGCTGCTATATCTCTGGGTTTTGCAGCCTATATTGTTTTTATGAATTCTCGTCTGGATCAGGGAATTTACTGGGGTAAAACAGCCTTTGCTGAATATCAGCTTGAAGATGAGTTTTCAGGCTTGATGCATACGCTTTGGCAGGAAACGAGTGTAGATATGCTGGCATCATCAGTTTTGAGTAATATTCAGCTTTGGAATGTAAATCTGAATGAGCTGCCTTGCTTCTCACAAACAGTACAAACCTATCTGAACCTGATTAAAGATCACGGTATTGTGGCCG
Source organism: bacterium (assembly GCA_031363945.1). Taxonomy (GTDB): domain Bacteria; phylum Bacteroidota; class Bacteroidia; order Sphingobacteriales; family Sphingobacteriaceae; genus JANLVJ01. The sequence goes on from JANLVJ010000073.1 coordinate 45,540, forward strand.
CAATAAGTAAAAGTCTGTCATGAAATCGAGCAGTATTAAATTACACCCGGGCGATAACGTAGCAGTAGCACTCACTGATCTTCGGAAAGATGATAAGGTGATGGTAGGTGGTTCTCTTGTTAGTCTGTTAGATGACATAGAGATAAAGCATAAATTTTCATTGGGTGACCTGGAAATTGCTGATGAAATCATCATGTACAGGGTGCTTATTGGTAAAGCAAAATACCCGGTACCGACAGGAGGCCTTTTGTGCCTATAATATTGAGCAGGCCGGGTCACGCATTCTGGATTAGTTAATTTCTGTAGTCAGTAGTGAAGTTAATTTGGCAGCTGTCATTACCGGGAGGGCAGATTTTATTCCCTGGAAACGTGGGGTCTCACTTTAAATTGGCATGTACCCATAAAATGCATCGTAATCAGGCGTAAATGCTGTAGTTTCAAACTGCAATCACTAAATTTTAATATGGAACAAAGTCAAATTGGACGTAAGAAATTTATTCAGACCGCTGCCCTAGGAGCAGCGCTTTCAACGGGTATTCCAGAATTGGTTAATCAGGCCTTTGGGGCTGACAAACCCGGGAAGATCAAACTGGATAGAGGCGAGGTCATTCTCTTTCAGGGTGACTCGGTAACAGATTCTGGCCGCCAGAGGGATAACTTACAGGCAAATTCAGCTCAGGCAATGGGTGGGGGGTATGCATTGATGGCCGGTGGGCAGTTACTTCAACGTGCTGCATCAAAAAATCTACAAATCTATAACAGGGGTATTAGCGGTAATAAGGTATTTGAACTTGCAGCCCGCTGGGAAACTGATTGTATTCAGTTAAAACCTGGCATACTTAGTATTTTAGTTGGCGTGAATGATTTCTGGCATACACTCTCGTCTGGTTATAAAGGTACTATTGAAACATATAAGGGTGATTACCGCAAGTTGATAGATCGAACGCTGCAGCAATTACCCAATCTGAAACTTATCATTGGTGAGCCTTATGGTGTGAGTGGAATAAAGGCAGTAGACAACAGATGGTATCCTGAATTCAATGCTTACAGGGAAGCAGCTGCAAGTCTGGCTTCAGAATATAAAGCAGTATTTATTCCGTATCAGAAAATTTATGATATGGCCCTACAACTGGCACCTGGCGTTTACTGGACAGCAGATGGTGTACACCCAAGCATGGCTGGATGTGGATTAATGGCTCAGGCATGGTTAGAAACAATCCAATTTCAATGAGAGTGAAGATAAGATTTTTGCTCTTATGGCATCATATATCTTGACTCCGTTTTGTTCTTTTGCCCAGTCGGAAATAACGATTGAAGCAGGGCCTGTAAGTACTGCAAGGAAAAATAGTTCAGCATTAAAAGATTCTGCTTCTGCCAGGCAAGGTGATTTGTATCAGCGTGATGGCAGAACCATCATTAACAGAAATATTTATGGACAGTTTGCTGAACATTTAGGTCATGGTATTTATGAAGGTTTTGTAGTGGAACTGTATGCGAGCCCTCACAGTGGGTAGAGTATATGACCTCTCCTGGTAAAAGTCCGATGACCGACCTTCGCAAATTGAATGGTAGAGAACCCCCCTGGAAGATTAAATACATCGGCCTTGGTAATAAGGCCTGGGGTTGTGGGGACAGTATGACAGCCGCTTATTACACAGATGAAATGCGCAAATATGCTACCTACGTTAAAAATTATCCAGGCGGCCAGTTACAAAAAATTGCATCTGGTGCCAGTAATGCTGATTTTAACTAGACAGAGACTTTGATGAAGAATGGCTCTAAATTCATTAATGGGCTTGCATTACATTATTATACGATACAGGACAGCTAAGATAAGAAGGGGTCAGCCACAAAATTCTCTGAAGCTGAGTGGTTCAAAGCCATGGCGAAAACCCTGGAGATGGATTCTCTGGTTTTTAAACATTCGGCCATCATGGATAAATATGGTCCGTAAAAGAAAATAGAGTTAATGCTAGATGAATGGGGTAATTGGTTTGATGTTGAACCAGGTACGAATCCAGGCTTTTTATTTCAGCAGAACTTACTTCGTGATGCCCTGGTTGCAGGTACGAACCTGAATATCTTCAATAATCACAGTGACAGGGTAAGAATGACCTGTATTGCACAGATGATTAATGTATTGCAGGCCCTGATTCTTACCCCTGGGAAAGAAATAGTTTTAACACCGATCTATTATTTATCAGATGTATGCCGATCACCAAAATGCAAGTTTGCTTAAAACGAATGTCAAGGCTCAACGTTATTTTTTCAATGATAAAAGCCTTAATTGACTAAATGTATCAGCTTCAAAAGATCTTCAGGGCCTGATGCATGTTACTATCTGCAATATTAACGCTGAAAAAAATCTGCCTCTTGAACTTATTGTAAATGGTATAGATAAATTGAGTCACACACATGCCAGATTACTGGCAGCACTGAAAATCAACGATTATAATGATTTCGGTTAGAAGCCATCAGTTGAACCTGTCGATTTTAGCAGTTTCAAGGTGAGTGGTAATCATATTAACTTAATTATGCCAGCCAGGTCGGTTCTGGAAATTGAATTTTCAGTGGCACTTTTATATTTTAACCGCCATTTAATATTTTTTTAATGCTTGCGTCGGTGCTGATTTTAATTCAGCAGCTTTGTTTAAAATTAGCCTCATTCATATTATTTTGAATATTCAGTTTAAAAAAATTGCAACCGAGCTTTCTATTACAGAAAGGCAGGTAAGTACAACTGCTGATCTGCTTGAAGGCGGTGCTACTATACCCTTTATTTCGAGATACCGTAAAGAATTAACAGGAAGCCTGGATGAGATTCAGGTTATGGCTATCCGTGATCGCCTGTTTCAATTGAATGAACTAGAGAAAAGGAGACAAGTCATACTTGCTTCACTTACAAGTCTTGGAAAGCTGACCGATGTCTTAAAAACTGTGGTAAATGCAGCTGAGACGCTCATCCAGCTTGAAGATATTTACCTTCCCTACAGACCTAAAAGAACTACCAGAGCGAGTATTGCCAGAGAAAGGGGGCTTGAGCCATTATCAGTTATCTTCATGGAGCAGCAGGAGGGGTCAATTTATGCCCTGGCTGAATGTTATGTAAATACTGAAAAAGGAATTCTGACTGCTACCGAGGCAATTAGTGGGGCCAGAGATATTCTTGCAGAAATTATGGCTGAAGATCCTGGTTTGAGAGCGGGCATCCGTGACCTGTTTTTGAACAAGGGGAAATTTAATTGCCGGGTTATTGACGGGCAGCAGGAAAAGGGCGCAAAATACAGTGATTATTTTGAATGGTCTGAGCCTGTTAAACATGCACCCTCACACCGGGTACTGGCTATGCGAAGAGCAGAAAAAGAACAGATTGTATGGCTTGAAATCAGACCTGAGGCAGAAGATGCAATCAGTTTGATGGAATCCTATTTTCTGAAATCAGAAACAGAGACTGGTACCCAGGTTAAAATGGCCATTGCTGATAGCTATAAACGGTTGCTGGGTCCATCAATGGAAACAGAAGTAAGGTTACTCACGCGCAAAAAGGCCGATCAGGCCGCTATCAAAGTTTTTACTGAAAATATCAGGCAGTTGTTACTTGCTCCTGCTATGGGTGAAAAGAGGGTGCTGGCAATTGACCCGGGTTTTCGTACCGGCTGTAAAGTAGTCTGCCTCGATGAGCAGGGAAAATTATTGGATAATGCTACTATTTTTCCTCATACCGGAGCTGGGGGGCTTGCTGAAGCTGAAAAATTACTTAAAGCTCTTATTATGGCTCATCAAATAAATGTTGTTGCTATCGGCAATGGTACAGCTGGCCGGGAAACAGAAATGTTTGTTCGCAATATTGTAGTAGAAAGCCTGGTTGTTGTTATGGTGAGTGAGAACGGTGCATCAGTTTATTCGGCTTCAGAGGTTGCCCGGGAAGAATTCGGTGAATATGATATTACGGTCAGGGGTGCTGTTTCGATTGGCCGTCGTTTGATAGATCCGCTCGCGGAACTGGTAAAAATTGATCCAAAATCAATGGGAGTAGGGCAATATCAGCATGATGTTGACCAGAAACTACTGCAGGTTTCACTTGATGATACCGTTATTAGCTGTGTAAATCAAGTGGGGGTTGAATTGAATACGGCCTCAAAGCAACTCTTATCTTATGTGTCGGGGCTTAATGCTGCTCTTGGTCAGCAAATCGTTGAATACCGGAATAAAAATGGGGCGTTTACCCGACGTGAAGATCTAAAAAAAGTGCCTCGATTGGGTGATAAAGCATTTGAACAGGCAGCAGGTTTTTTGCGCATCAGAAATGCCGAAAATCCACTCGATTCGAGTGCTGTTCACCCAGAGCGGTATGACTTGGTGCATCAAATGGCAAATGACCTGAATACTGATATTTCAACATTGATTTCGAATGATTCATTAAGAAAAGAAATTAAACTAAGGTCGTATGTCTCTCAAGCCGTGGGTTTGCCAACCTTGCAAGATATTGTACTCGAACTCGCAAAGCCTGGACGTGATCCAAGAGAGGTCTTTGAGGTCTTTAATTTTACTGATGGCCTGAATTCAATTGCAGACCTAAAAGTTGGAATGCAATTACCTGGTATAATTACGAATATTACCAATTTTGGCGCATTTGTAGATATTGGCGTACATCAGGATGGACTTGTACATATGAGTCAGTTGTCAAACCGGTTTATTAAAGATCCAAACGAAGTTGTAAAGGTTCAACAAAAAGTTCTTGTTACAGTAACCGATGTTGACATAGCTAGAAAACGAATTGCACTTTCTATGAAAACACCTGAAAAACAGCAGGAAAAGCAAGTTGCAAAACCTTTAGAAAGAATCGCCAGTGAGAGAAAGCCCGCGAAACAGAGTGAATCAACTAATATGCCCCGAAAAAAAATGGTTTCTAAAGTTCGCAAGCCTGAAATTGAAACTGACCTGGCTTCAAAACTTGCAGCCCTGAAAGACAAATTTAAATGAGCAGAAACCAGGGTTATTTGCCCAGCCTGAAACAAATTCTACATCTGGGCTCATAAAGCTCCATTTCACCTAATATTATCTGGTCAGTATTACTACCTAAACGAAAAGAATTAAGTGCAGGTCGCCCACATTGCACGCAGATAGCATGCAGTTTGGTGACCTCATCGGCAATAGCCATCAGCCCGGGAATTGGGCCGAATGGTTTGCCCATGAAATCCATGTCAAGGCCAGCAACAATCACGCGTATTCCTTTATTTGCAAGTGCATCGCAAACATCAATTAACCCTGAATCAAAAAATTGAGCCTCATCAATTGCAATTACATCTATATTATTACACAGAGGTAAAATGGCACTTGAATTTTCAATCGGAGTAGAAATTGTAGAGTTAAAATCGTGAGAAACCAATGCCTTTTCATTGAATCTGGTATCAATAGCAGGTTTAAATATTTCGGTTCTTAATTTTGCAATAGCTACTCGTTTTAGCCTTCTAAGTAGTTCTTCGGTCTTTCCAGAAAACATCGAACCAGTAATTACTTCGATTTTCCCCTGTCGCAACAGATTTTCTATATTCATGATTCTGTCACAACAAGTGGGAACTCAATTATTCAAAATTAATTATTATTTTTGATTACTGTTTTTTTAAAGATCAGTTAATTTCCCTTTAATATTCATTCTTTAATATTCGTTATTACCGATACTTATTTTACTATGCCTTCAATTTTTATAAGGTTAATTCTTGTATTTTAAGTAGAATAAAGCATTATGGATAAACAGGCCTTGCCACACAAAATCAGTTTCAACTTACAAAATAGTAATAGGCAAAACCATGGATAAACAAGGTTTGCTTAATAAAATCAGCTTCATTCTTCAAGATTTAAAGGGGCAGCATTTAAAGCTTACCGGCAATGCAGAACGAATTCCTGAAATTGAGCTTGAGCTTTTTATGGCCAATGCCCGTTATCTGGTACAGCATCTTGAAGTTCTTCAGAAGGTGAATGGCAATACGTTTGATGTAAAAGCCCGTGATGAGATATTGAAAAATATTTTAAAAGAACATAATGAAACTACTCAGGCACTTAATATACCTGTATCGACTTTGCCAAATCCAGAAGTAACAAAAGAAGCTAGTCTGGCTCATGCTATTTTGAATGATTTTCCTTTCCCTAAACTCGATGGAAACTCTCAGGTTAAACCAGGCGTAGTGTTTGAAAATAAACAAGGGGTATTTGCACCAGAACTCGAACGACGTGCAGCGATGGTTGCCGCACAAAATGCTGCTGAAAAAGAAGTTAGGGAACGAGAACTGGCTTTTCGCTTGGCAAATTCAAACCGTGAATCTGAATTAATTAAAACACTGAATGATACCTACAAATCAGAAGTTCAATCTTTAAATGTAAAGTCTGAACCCGCCAGCAATTTAAATACCAATGAAGATTTAACCGATTTGGCAAACGAAAAGTTGAGAACAAATATGATAATTGATTCAGATTTATTTATTCAACAAAATAACCTTCCAGATCTGATTCCTTCTGAAACAGTTTATCAGAATCACGTTCCTGATCAGGCTCAGTCTGATGATTTTAAAAAGGAGAATTCTGACCCTTGTAATTATTCAGGTCAGATTATGCCAGATTCAAACCAACAGCCTCAAAATTTAATTGATAAACTGCGAGAAGGTACATCCGGTAGTATCAATCCTCAGGGCAGAAATTCGGTAACAAATAGAAATAGTAGTTTTCAAGGGCGAACGAATTTTAATTCAGCCCAGGTACAGGCAAAAATAATAGATCTTAATGGAGGAATTCAGGGTCATGGAGTACGTCCGTCTGACTTCGACAGCTTCAAGGGTAATACAAAACCTGCCGTAAAACAGTTTGATTTAAATCAGGCAGATTTAAATAATGCACTGCCAGTAAAAAATATTAATGATCTGCTTGCCGGTCAGAAAACCGGGCCTAACCTGATCAACAGACTAGACAGTCTTCCTGTAAAAGATATTCGTAAGGCAGTAGGCCTGAATGAGCATCTTCTATTTATCAAAACCTTATTCAATGGTGATCCGAAAGCATATGACCGCTCACTGACAATTATTGATAGCCTGAAGAATTCCCAGCAGGCCCAAGACTTTATAACCCAGATTTCTGATGAATATTCCTGGTCTTCAAAGGCTGCTGTGGCTGAACTTTTTAAAAATATCGTTAACCGAAAATTTTCACGTCATTAATTTTATCCCCCTGATTCTTATCTAAGCATCGTTCTTGCTGCATCTTGTTTCACCAGTATGAACAGTAAAATAGTAAAACTCCATAGTGATGACCCACCATAACTGATGAATGGCAGGGGTATGCCTATAACGGGAACTAGTCCGATGGTCATACCCACATTAATGGTCAGGTGGAAGAAGATTATACAGGCTGCACCATATCCATAAACACGGCCAAATGTTGTTCTTTGCCTCTCAGCCAGCGTAATGATTCGCATCAGCAGGGCAACATATAACCCAATGACTACAAGAGCCCCGGCAAATCCCCATTCTTCACCAACGGTGCAAAATATAAAATCAGTTGTTTGTTCAGGCACAAAATCAAATTTTGTCTGTGTGCCTTGTAAAAAACCCTTACCCAGTAATCTACCTGAACCAATGGCAATCTGGGATTGATTTACATTATAGTAATTCCCTTTTAAATCAATGTCTTTGCCAACGAGATTATTTACTCTAACCCGTTGATGCGGCTTCAAAACGTTATTTATGAAAAATGGAACTGCAAAAATTAGCGTGGATGATAATATTGCCCCGAGAACCAGCAGGCTTAAATTCTTCCTGGTTTTACGCATATAATAAAAAATCATAAATCCTGATACGAGAATAAGCGCAAAAAGGTAAACAGACTTCACCAGTAATGATAAAACGAAAAGTGTGATACCCAGCAAGGTTATCAACAATACCCAGGGTGGCAACCCTTCTCTGAATAGAACGAAAATAAATGATGAGAACGTAAGTGAAGAACCAACATCCTGCAAGCCAACAAGTAGAAAAGGCAGGCCAACAATCGCAAAAGCAATGATACGGGTATTTAGATCCTGCCATTTTATGTTCGTTCCACTCATAAATCTGGCCAGGGCCAGACAGGTTGTTACTTTAGCGAATTCTGAGGGCTGTAGTCTGAAACTGCCAATTTCAAACCAGTTTCGGTTTCCCATTACAGAACGGCCGAAAAACATAACTCCTATGACCATTAGCATAGTTATCGCATAAAAACCGTAGGAGAAGGTTGGGAAAAATTTACTGTCAAGTAATAAGATTACACAGGCTAATATTAATGCAGAACTGATCCAAACCACCTGTTTGCCATAATTGCGCTGCATATCGAATATCGAGATATGACGGGGATCGTAATTTGCGGCATAAATACTCATTAGACCTATGGCAACCAGGCAGCAGTAAAGTATGACAGTTATCCAGTCGATATTAAAAAAAATACTCCTGTTTTTTTCCATCAGTTAGGAGTGAGAAGGTATGTTGTCAACTTTTCGCTGAGTCACTTTATCATTTACAGGAGGTCTGTTAACTGATGGTTTAGGTTTCAAATTTTCTGGCTTCCGTATATTATTTCTAATAGCAGGTATTAAACCTTTCGCTGCTGAACTATCTGGTTTCTTATGTTTGGGCCTTTCCTGTACATTGGTTGCGCTTTTCACGGACATAATGCTTTTCACTCCAAAAGCTGCTGGCAGAATCACTGCATCCATGATATTCTTTTCCATTTCTGGTCGTGAAATAGAATCACGCAGGTATTTTTCAATCATAAGACTAGCAATAGGACCTGCCCAGTAAGCGCCCTGACCTGCGTTCTCAACAATTACTGATATCGCAATTTTTGGATTTTCACGTGGAGCAAATGCAACGAATACCGAATGATCTTCTCCGTGTGGGTTTTGTGCTGTTCCGGTTTTGGCACAGATATGTATTCCTGGTATGCGTGAACGAATGGCTGTTCCTTCTTCAACGACTAGCTGCATACCATCATGAACGGCATTGAAATAGCTTGTGTCAATACCTAATGAGTGCATTACTTTAAATTCAGGACGAATAAACTTATTTTTTCCGATTGAAATAATAGAGTGGGGGGTAAAATAAAATCCCTTATTTGCAATTGCCGCCATTTCATTTGCCATCTGTAAAGGTGTCACATCTAGTTCACCCTGCCCGATTGCCAGAGAAATAATAGAGTTTGCATTCCAATGACCTTTACCGTGCATCTTGTCATAAAGCGCAAGATTGGGTAGCCGGCCGTGTTTCTCATTTGGCACATCAATACCCAATAAATTCCCGAAACCAAATTTGGTCATGAAATTACGCCAGAGTGTAAAATTCTGTGGAACATTATGGTAGGGGCCATCGGTAATTACCTTATTAAATACACTACAGAAATACGAATTACTCGACCATTGCAATGCTCCCCGCATATCAAGGGCCGGCAATTTATGAAAGTTTTTTACCAGGTGTCGGCCGGCATAATAGCCTATGCCTCCAGGGAAAACAGTGCTTGGCTGAATTAGACCTTCTTGCTGACCAATTAACGCCTGTACTGGTTTTATAGCTGATCCTGGTGGGTAATATGCTTGTAAAGGTCTCATGTACAATGGCAGGTAAGGGTCTGTATAGAGTTTACTGAAATTTTTACCACGGTCACGGCCAACCAGTAAATTAGGATCATAACTGGGGCTGCTTATCAGGGCCAGTATTTCACCGGTTTTTGGCTCAATGACGACAATACTGCCCAGTTTATTTTTCATGAGCTTTTCTCCGTACTCCTGAAGATCTGCACTGATTGAACTGATCATTTTATCACCACCTACGGCAAGTGTATCGTATCTGCCACCCTCGTAGCTGCCTTTTTCAGTATTATGAACATCATATAATACCATACGTACGCCTCGCTGACCTCTTAATATGTTTTCATAAGAGCCTTCAATACCGCTCATTCCGATATAATCACCCTGGCGGTAAAATCCATTTGAATGATCTATGATACGGTCATTTACTTCCCCAACATAGCCTAAAAGCTGTGCGGCAATAGGTCGGGGGTAATTTCTAACTGTTCTGTTCTGAACATAAAAACCTTTAAACTGATATAAAATTTCTTGGAGGCGGGCATATGTCTCAACTGAGAGCTGCTTTTCAACAATGAAGGCTTTATAAGGAGATTTTTTTCTGCCGTCACGATAGCTTTTTATGAAATCAGCTTTTGGCGTGTTAATGAGTGCACATAGCTGGGCCGTATCAAAAGCCTTTACTTCACGGGGTATTGCCATAAGATCATATACCGGGGTATTTTGAACCAATATTTTACCTGTGCGATCAGCTACTGCGCCTCTTGCAGGATAAACAATTAGTTTTCTGATAACATTATTTTCTGAGGCAATGAAGTATGACTTGTCGATCATCTGAATATAGAAAATCCGTGTAAGCAGTATGATGGCTACACAAAAAATAATTCCCTGAATGATGAATCTTCGTTCGAAAAATGTGTTCATTGTTTAGTGCGCCGCCCGAATAACAGATACTGACTTAAAATCACAAGTGAAAGGGTAAAAATTGAACTTGATATAACTCTTAAAATAATATAAAAAAATTCTGAGATCCTGAAAATGTCGACTGATATGAGTATTAGGTGATGGGCAAGAATCATCAGGATTGCATAGGTCATGAACCGATTGAAACCCATATTTCTTAAGGTTGGTTCTGTATAGAACTCTGAGCCACCACGAGGGTTCAACAAGCCAAGGGTTACAATTCTGACAAAAGCCATCATTACACAGGCAGTGGCATGTAAACCAATTGTTCCGCTAAAAGCGTCTACAGAAATACCCAGCGCAAATGATAGGGCAAAAAGCCAGAAAACCGGAATATCAATCGGAAGCAAGATGATAAACAATATGTAAAGGTAGGGGTTGGCCAAATTATAATACAGACCAATATTGTTTAGCAGCAATACCTGCAAGAGAACCAGAAATACAAAACGGATAGTGTTTGAAACAAAGAGATTTATCATGTTTACTGCTTATCCTCCTGTTTTAACTGCAACTGTTTCTTTTCGAGTTCAAGTTTGTTCTTCACAATATAAACATACTGCAGGCTGTTAAAATCAGTATTAAGCCGTACATCAATTGTATAAAAACTATCCCCGTTATTTGCACTGAATTTAGCTACCCTGCCAATCATAATTCCCTCTGGAAATAATGAGAAACCTGAAGTTTCAATAGTATCACCTTTTTTGAGCTCTATATGATTTGGCACTTCTTTAAGAGATGCAATCCTGTAGTCAATTCCATCCCAGGTTAGTGAGCCTATGTCTTTTGTTCGCTTGAGCCTTACGCTAAAGCTTGAGGCTTTATGAAGCACTGAAATTGCCGAGCTAAAATGTAAACTTACATCTTTCACAATGCCCACAATACCCATGGGGCTGATAATTCCCATCCCGGGGCTGATGCCTTCGATTGAGCCCTTGTCGAGCATCAGGTAATTATCACGGTGGGAAATAGAGTTGTTTATTACTTTCGCCACCGTATAGGTGTACTGAATATGATGGGCTGTATCTTTAACTGCATTTTCTGCTGCGGCATTGCTATATGAAGAAGAATGCAATTCTTCTCTTAATCTACTGTTTTCTGTGGCCAGACTGTCATTAACTTTATTCAGGTTAAGATAGTTCCTGATAGAACTCTCTTTTTCATAAATATTGCCGGCAACCTGATTTGCTGAGTTTAAAAAAATAGCACCCTGAAACGAATTATTTCGGGTAACAAGATAAAGTGACAAAACCTCAAACGTTAAAAACCAGAAAAATGCGCGGTTCCTGAAAAGAAATAACCAAAGATTACGCATTAAGACAGTTTAAGGCATTAGAAACCTGAAATTACGAATATTTTTTAAAGCGATGCCTGTTCCTCTAACAACTGCACGTAAAGGGTCTTCAGCAACATGAACCGGCAGCTTGGTCTTAGTGGCTATTCTTTTATCAAGACCTCTTAATAATGCACCACCCCCTGTTAAATAAATTCCTGTCTGGTAAATATCAGCAGAAAGTTCAGGAGGCGTAATTTCAAGCGCTTTTAAAATTGCTTCTTCAATCTTTGAAATTGATTTATCTAGACAATGAGCAATTTCAGTATAGGAAACCATAATCTGTTTTGGCACACCGGTCATCAGATCACGACCCTGAACAGCAAAATCTGATGGTGGATCAGGAAGTTCAGGCAGCGCTGAACCGACTTCAATTTTAATTTTTTCGGCCGTACGGTCACCGATCAGGATATTATGTTGACGGCGCATGTAATTCACGATGTCAGAATCGAAATTATCACCGGCAACCCTGATCGACTGGTCACAGACAATACCTGAAAGTGCTATAACTGCAATCTCTGTAGTACCGCCTCCAATATCGATGATCATATTGCCCATTGGCTCTTCAACGTCAATACCTATACCTATGGCTGCTGCCATTGGCTCATGAATAAGATATACTTCTTTGGCGCCTGCAATTTCAGCTGAATCCCTTACAGCACGCTTTTCAACCTCTGTGATACCTGAAGGAATGCAGACAACCATTCTTAAAGAAGGGAAAAGCCAACCTTTACCGCCATTAATCATTTTTATCATTCCTCTTATCATATGCTCTGCGGCATCAAAATCAGCGATAACTCCGTCTTTAAGCGGGCGAACAGTTTTTATGTTTTCGTGTGTTTTACCATCCATTTGCATGGCCTGCTTGCCGATAGCAATAAGTTTACCGGTTTTGCGATCAATGGCAACTATGGAAGGTTCATCTACAACAACTTTGTCATTATGGATAATCAGGGTATTTGCGGTACCTAAATCAATAGCAATTTCCTGAGTGAAAAAATTAAAGAGACCCATTCCTGAAGGTGAATAAATTGGTTAAGAGACAGTGGAAAGCAAATATAAAGATAAAGCCCTTTTATTTTAATGTTTCAAAATAAAGGGAGAAATAAATTTTATTGCCAGAAATTCAAATTTATACTTAAATGCTGCTTAATTATGCATACGTGAACCTTTTATATAATGAGTAAGAGGTCAAATAATGCAATTAATGCTTAACGACCTGTATTACTTATTATTACGCTTCTGTAGCTCAGAATGTTTAGTATTCTGCAGATTTATTTTATCAATAGCGATCTGATGAATCTTTATCAGTATCATTCTTGTGCAGGCTCTGAAGTTCTGAAAGTTTTTTCTTGCCATAGGCAATTTTCACAATCAGGACAAAGAGAACGGGAACAATGAATATGGCTATAGAAGTTGCTGCAATCATGCCGCCAAGAACCGTGAATCCGAGGGTCTGCCTGGCAATTGCTCCTGCACCCTCGGCAAAGGTAAGTGGTGATACACCCAGAATAAAAGCCAGTGAAGTCATGATAATTGGTCTCAGTCTCAGGTGAACAGCATCAAGGGTAGCCTCTATTACATCGATCCCATTATCAACCCGCTCTTTGGCGAATTCGACAATTAAAATAGCATTTTTGGCAGCCAGACCTATCAGCGTAATCAGACCGATCTGTGCGTAGACATTGTTGTCAAGGCTTGGAAGAAACGATAGCGTCAGGATAGCACCAAAGGCACCTATTGGTACGGCCAGCAATACAGAAAAGGGAATAGCCCAACTTTCATAAAGTGCAGCCAGAAAAAGAAACACAAACAGAATTGAGAGCCCGAAAATATAGATACTGCTACTACCCGAAGCAATCTCTTCTCTGCTCAAACCACTAAATTCGTACGTGTAGCTTGATGGTAATGTTTTGGCTGCTGTTTCCTTCAGCGCTTCTATTGCCTCTCCACTGCTGAAACCAGGCTTAGGGGTGCCATTAAATTCAACTGAGCGAAAAAGATTATAATGAGAAATCAGAGGTGCATTTTGTTCAAGTCTATAACTGATCAAAGTTTTAAGCGGTAACATGGTGCCAGCCTGGTTGCGTACATAATAATAGCCAAGCTGGCTGATATCTGCCCTGTAACTTGAATCAGCCTGGGCAACAACCCTAAATGTTCGGCCATACAGGGTAAAATCATTAATATACGAACTGCCCAGATAAACCTGTAATGTCTGAAATACGTCTTTAATATTTACTCCAAGTTTTCTGCATTGTTCACGATCAACGGTAAGCCTGTAAACTGGATTACGGGCATTAAAGAAAGTAAAAGCTCTACCTATCTCAGGCCTTTTATTAATTGCGGCCGTAAAGCTCTGTATGTTCTGCTGCATTCCGGCTAAATCACTATTGCTTGCCTTTTGCTCGATTTCAAATGTAAAACCAGCAGTTTGTCCGAGTCCAGGGATTGGTGGCGGAGGTATGACAACCACATTTGCATCTATTAGTGAACTGAATGACTTAACCATCTCGGCAATGACAGCCTTCAGCTGAAGTTTCTTATCAGTGCGCTGGTCCCAGGGTTTCAGTTGCACGAAAACAGTACCGCTATTCGATTTAGAGGCAAAAGTTACTACATTCAGCCCTCCAAGGGCTGCATAATGACCCACAGCCTTGATTGAATCAATTTTTTTCATCAATGTTCTCAGCACAAACAGTGAACGGCTCGTCGATGCCCCTTCAGGAAGTTCATAAGTTATGAAGATACGTCCTTCATCTTCAGTCGGGATAAAGCCTGAAGGTTTACTTCTAAACATAAATATGGCCGCTACACTCAGGCTTATGAGCAAAATGATAATATACCTGGCTCCCGAAATACTGTGTTTGACCCCAATGGTGTACTTTGATGACATTCTTTCGAACCAATTGTTAAAAGAATCAAAAAACCGTTCGAGCCAGTTCTTTTTTGATGATTCATCCCGTTCTTTCAATAAGATCGAACATAATGCAGGAGTAAGTGAAAGTGCGATGAAAGCAGAAAGCAAAACAGAAATAGCAATTGTAATGGCAAATTGCTGATAAAGCCGGCCAACAATTCCAGGAATAAAACCAACAGGTACAAAGACTGCCGCTAAAATTAAAGCAATAGCAATGACAGGAGCACTGATATCAGCCATGGCTTTTTCAGTTGCTTCTCTGGCTGAAAGTTTTTGGGTATCCATATAATGCTGTACGGCTTCTACTACAACGATGGCATCATCGACAACAATTCCTATGGCAAGAACAAACCCAAATAAAGTGAGTGTATTTATGGTAAACCCCAATGGAATAAAAAACATAAAGGTGCCAATAATTGATACCGGAATGGCAAGTACTGGAATCAGGGTTGCACGCCAGTTTTGTAAGAAGATATAAACCACCAAGGTCACAAGTAGAAGCGCGATAACCAGGGTTTTTACTACTTCAGAAATTGATACCTGTACGACTGACACACCCTCAAATGGTATAACATAATCAACATCTGTAGGAAATGATTTTTTTAATTCTTCCATCTGTTTGTAAATCCCTTCTGCTACTTTTAGCGAGTTGCTACCAGGTGCCTGATATACCAGCAGGTATGAAGCCCGGCGACCATCAACAAATGAATTATTGCTGTAGTTGAATTTTCCAAGCTCAACATGAGCGACATCTTTTAGGTAGACTATTGAACCGGTAGCAGGATTGCTTTTAACAATAATGCGTCTGAACTCCTCGGGTTTACTAAGCCGTGCATTTACCAGTACTGTATATTCGAATGACTGATCACCTTTTTGCGGTGGTGAGCCAATTGAACCAGCTGCTACCTGTAGATTTTGTTCATTAAGGGCATTTACGATATCTCCAGCTGTAAGCCTCAATGCAGCCATCTTATCAGGCTGAAGCCAGAGCCTCATGCTAAAATCATCTGTACGGGTTATAATATCTCCTACACCATCAACTCTTCCTAATGGGTCTTTAACGTAAATATTTGCGTAGTTATCGAGAAATTGCACATTATGACTGCTTTTAGGAGCGAATATAGCGACCAGCATCAAGATAGCAGGATTGCGCTTGCGGGTGATTACTCCCAGTTGCTTAACCTCAGCTGGTAAAACCGGTTGGGCTATACTGACCCGGTTCTGAACGTCAAGTGTGGCAATATTAATATTAGTACCAATATTAAAATAAGCATTGATCGTAAAGCTTCCGCTATTGGTACTACTACTTTGGAGATATGACATGCCAGGTGTACCATTGACCTGGGTTTCGATGGGGGTAACCACATTCTGTTCAACAGTCTGGGCATCAGCTCCTACATAACTACCTGTTATTTGCACCTGGGGAGGGGTGATCTCAGGATACTGACTAATCGGTAGGTTAGAAAGTGCAAGAGTACCCACAATAACAATTACAAGTGAAATAACAATTGCGGTAACAGGTCTTTTAATAAATATGCTGGAAATCATACTGGCTAATTTATTTTGACTGATGATCCTTCTTTTAATTTTCCCATGCCTTCTGTAACGATGGTATCACCTTCTTTCAGGCCAGATTTAACAATCAGTTTATCAGCGATAATCCTGCCCTGCAATATCTTTTTCTGATGGGCCTTGCCTTTCACAACTACAAATACAAATAGTTCACCCATAATTTCAGTAACAGACTTTGACGGTATCAAAATCCCCTGACTTCCTTTTCCTTCTTTTATCGTCAGGGTAAGGTTCATACCTGGGCGTAAGAGTTGCTGATAATTTTCAAAATTCAGACGAATTGTTATGGTCCCCGTCTGAGGGTCAATGGCTCTATCGATAACACTGATATGGCCTGTTCCATTGTATTTTGAGCCGTCTGGCAGGTTCAAGGTAAAAGTAGAATCGGTCAGGGGCAGACGACTTTTGTAAAATCGCTGGAATAAGGGAAGATCAGCCTGGCTTACAATCACATCAGCTGCTATTGGGTTTATTGTTGAAATGGTATTTAAAAGCGTTTGTCCCGACTGAACCAATGTACCCAGTCTTACCTGACTGATACCGATCGTACCATTAAAAGGAGCTGTTATTTCAGAATACCTAAGATCGGTTTCGGCACTTTTTACAGCCTGACGTGCAACTACAACCTGCAACTTTGTATTTTGTAGATCTGTCAGAGAATGATCTACCTGCTGACGGGCTACAGCATCTTGTTTCAGCAGGGCCTGGTACCTGCTTGCATCCTGACTTGCACGATCAAGATTGGCAATGGCTATCTGATAATTCGCTTTTGCCAGATCGTAATTTGCCAGGTATTTGCTCTTGTCAATCTCATACAGCTTCTGTCCTTTTTTTACCTGTTGCCCTTCCTTAAAATAGAGCCCTGTAATAAAACCACTAACATTGGTGCGTAATTCAGTTAAATTTAGCGCATTAATTGTAGCCGGGTATTGCGTGCTGAATGCTGATGAACCAGTGCTAACTTTTACTACCCGTACAGGTACTTGCAGCGTTGCTGGATCAACTGCTTTTGGCGCATGTGAACAGGAAAACATTACTAAAATGCCAGATGCTACCAGAAAGCGAATTTTTTTCATATTGATTTAATCTTTAAGAATCTTAACAGAGCTTATATTTTTGTTTCAAGGGTGCCTGAAGCTACCTGAACATCTAGTTTACTGCTTAGAAGCTCAAAGAGCGAATTCAGCAGATTGAGTTGAGAAGTTCGCAGATCTGTTTCAGCCTGAATTAAATTCAGGTAAGGTTTTATTCCTTGTTGGTACTGCAATAAGACTACTTTATATACATGAAGTGCAATACTGACATTTTTAGTATTGAGTTGGTATTGGTTCAGGTAGCTTTTATAAGTACCCAATGCCTGAACATATTCTGTTTGTATAATATTGTTTAATTGAATTTCATCTTGAGTTGATCTTTTGATAGTCAGCGCAGCGCGTCTCATATTGTAGATGCGTTTATTACCTTGAAAAATAGGCAGTGAAAGCGTCAGACCAATTACTGAGTTAGGGAAATTACGATTAAACAGCTCATTGAAATGATCATTCTGATTAACGAGATTAAAATTTCCAAAGGCTGATACGGTAGGCAAAAAATTGTACTTATAAAAAGAATAGTTTTCTCTTAAAAGTGCTATAGTGGTCTGAAGCTGGCTATATTCAATTCTTCTGCCTGATTCGAGCGTTAAAAAGGTATCTATCGTGGTTTCTTTAGTCAAAAGCAATGAATCAAATTTTAGCTCAAGAGGCTTTGCCACAGGGTAGCCCATAAGTTGTCGCAGAAAGCTAAACTTATAATTGATCGATTCTGAAGTTGTGAAACGCTGTGAGATTGAATTATTTAAAGCTATAAGACTCTGATCGTAATCAATGGGATCATTTGTTCCTAGCTGATATAAAGACTGGGCAATCTTGGTACTACCCTTAAGTCTTAAAATATCTTCGTCAAGTACCAGCAGTTGTTGCCGGCTGAGCAAGAGATCGTAGAACGCCTTACTTACATTAGCGACAAGTTTAATTTTTACAAGTTCAGTATTTTGATTTGCTTGTTGACGGTAATATCTGGCCGTGATAGATGCAAATCTTAACGAATTAGAAAAAATGTTTTGGGTCGCTGATAGCCCAAGAGAATTATTATAATATCGGCCTGTTGAAATATAAGACACCCCTGCAGCTGGGTTTGCAATATTAGGAAAAGCTGAAACTGGTTTTTTTAAAAAGTGCTCAAGGGTATTTCCAATATTTAGTTGGGGAAACCAATCAGCAAGTCGTATCTGTATATCTTTTTCAGCAATCTCCTGGTCAATGAATGCCTGTCTTAAAATCGGTTCGTTTTGAAGGGCAAAACGTATACACTGATTTAAACTAAACTCGCCAGCAATACTGTCACCCTTATTTTTTTTCTGAAATTCAGGTAGACTGTCTGTTTTAATGCAGGCCAATAAATGACCGGGTAACAGTAATAGTAACAGTAAATAGAAAACGTTATTCAAAATTCTATACATCAAAAAGTGCAAGTCTTAAATCTGTTTTAATTTTTCTTCATTCAATAGCTGTTATTCATCACCAAAAAACATCAATGAAGCTTATCTGATACCAAAAAATCGATAATATAAGAATTCTGTTTAATACTTTACAAATATTCTGCTAACATATAAAAATTAGTTGAAGGCAAGCCCTTTCCTGGTTTCTAACCTGGTTATTAGTCATAAAAATGCGTTCAAAATTTTCTTAATTTTAAGGGCAGTAATACGTGTGGATGGCCTAATTAAAAGTACTGAAAATAATTTCTTGCCTTAGCGGGGCATTATATATGAGGACTACTTTTAATGAAAGAAGAATTTATCAGTGTTTAAAGTGGCGAACACCTGTTAGTACCATTGCAATACCCAGGCGATTTGCTGCGTCTATTGAATCCTGGTCTTTTACAGACCCCCCTGGTTCTACAACTGCTGCAATGCCTGCCCCGGCAGCAACCTCAACACAATCAGGAAACGGGAAAAATGCATCTGAGGCCATTACTGATCCAATAATATCAAAACCAAAAACAGCAGCTTTGTTTATTGCCTGCTTCAAAGCATCAATTCTAGAAGTTTGGCCGACTCCGCTTGCAAGTAACTGTTTATTTTTAGCCAGAATAATGGCATTTGACTTGGTATGTTTCACAAGTTTTAATGCAAATGCGAGATCTGTAAGCTGGTCTAAAGTTGGCTGAACTGTGGTGACCGTACGCATCAGCTCTGGACCTTCAATTACCAGGTCCATATCTTGTTCAACGATACCGTTCAGAATACTTTTGTACTGCTTAACAGGTAAAATTACTTCATGCTGGATAAGCAGGATGCGGTTTTTCTTGGCTTTTAAAATTTGTAGGGCTTCTTCAGAATAAGATGGAGCAATCAGCACCTCGAAAAACAAACTATGCACCAATAATGCTGTTTCCGCATCCATTTCCCGATTACAGACAAGTACACCGCCAAAGGCAGAAATCGGATCGGCAGCAAGGGCAGCGGTCCATGCTTCAACCAGGGTGCCACAACTTGCTATGCCGCATACATTCGTATGTTTAAGTACGGCAAAAGTTGGCTCTGTAAATTCTGCGATCAATCTGACTGCTGCATCTATATCGACCAGGTTATTGTAGGATAGATCTTTTCCGTTTAATTTAGTGAAGAGGTCTTCCATGCGCCCGTAAAAAACCCCTTTTTGGTGCGGGTTTTCACCATAACGTAAGACCTGGCTTTCAGCAATATTCAGGTTCAGAGTATCCTGAGGTGTAGCAAGGGTATTGAAGTAATTAAATATTAGAGAATCATAGTGTGAAGTAATTTGAAAGGCCTGGGCTGCAAAATCTCTTCGCTGCTCAAGACTGCTTACACCCTTTTCTTCTTTCAGCAGTTGTTCTAACTGGGTGTATTGGTTTTTCGAAGAAACGATCAAAACATCGTTATGATTTTTGGCCGCTGCACGAATCAACGAAATACCGCCAATATCAATTTTTTCAATCAGGGCCTCATGGCTACCACCTGCTGCCATGGTTTCTTCAAAAGGATAAAGATCTACTATGACCAGGTCAATTTCAGGAATATTGAATTGTGCAAGTTGCTCAAGATCATTAGGGTTATCTCGTCTTGATAAAATACCGCCAAAAACACCAGGATGAAGAGTTTTTACACGGCCGCCAAGAATTGAGGGGTATGAAGTAAGTTCTTCAACTGCAGTTACTTCAGCCCCGCATTCGCGAATGAATTTTTCAGTTCCACCGGTGGAATACATTTTTACCCCAAGTTCCGAAAGGCTTTTTATGATTGGCTCAAGATGATCTTTATAATAAACAGATACTAATGCACTTTTAATAGTCCTACGCTTTTCCATAAATTGAATTAAAATCTGCGAATGTATACTATTAACCGACACGTTCCAAAACTTGTAGAGCTTCTTGACACGTAGGTAGTTCTAAAATGAATCTCTACCTCCTATAAAGCGCTTTAATTGATGCTGGCTAAGAGAAAAGGCTGCAATTTTAGCTCTGAAATAATCATCAATACCTGAAAGTTTTTCTTTTTCAAAGCCCGCAGGAGAAGAGGTTTGCAGGTATTGTATATTCATTAGTTCAAGACTTCTGTCTTCCCAGGTAGAATAAGAGCGTCTTCCTGAGGCTGATTCTTCTCCTTTAATTTCATCTTTGGGTTCTATTTGAGAAAATCGGAGCCTGCATTTCCCATATTTAACCGTGATGTCAACAGCAAAATCTACTTTCATCACATACTCATCCATAAGCCAGGAATAGGTGAACTGGAAATTACAACGACCGATAATTTTACCATGGTATTGATCATTTACGATCAGATTTTTGTATGCATATGGGAATGAACGCATATACCAGTTTAATGCATTTTTATAAATTACCTCCTTTCCAAGGGTACTATCCATCGGGCTTATATATTCATAACAAACCAGGCCCTGTCTTAACGGAAGATGTAAATGCCTGTCATTTTTATTTTTTCTGGTTACCTGATCCCTAAAAATCTGGTGAATATTGCCTGTCTGATCTTGTAAAGAATTCTCCGTTCTATCATTAAAACTGCTATCTGTCTCAACTGCCTGGCTATGGGCAGAGGAAAAACTAATAGATAAAGCGAGCATCAGGAGGAAAAAGAGTTGTTTCATACAAGTATCATATATATTAAATATAAATACTAAAAATTAATTATTTTGTCTTTTTTATACTTTCTTTTTTATAGATGTTTTTAACTAAGCGATCTTTACGGTATTTAATTCCTGTCCCGGGCCTCGGCTCTTCCAATATAAGAGCAGGCAAAAACCAACACCAATAAAAGCAAGACCTGCACCTACATATTCAGGTGAGGTATAACCCAGACCTGCTGCTATTGGCAGCCCGCCAAGGTAGGCCCCAAGCGCATTACCGAAATTTGAGGTGGCCTGCAAAACAGAGGATGCAAGCATTTCAGCTCCTTTGGCAATTTGCATAATTAGAATCTGCATAGGCGCAATGACACTGAACCCTACTGCCCCGGTTAAAAATATCATACCAATGGTAGGTATTTTGTAATGGCTCACAAAAATAAATGCCAGTAAAACAGCCGTCATACCCAGTAATAAAGTTCCTGTAGTAAGTAGGGGTGAGAACTTATCGGCAAGCCTGCCACCAATAAAATTACCGGTAGCCATGCCCAGGCCAATGATAACCATAATCACTGTTACCATATTGCCACTAAAACCTGAAATATTTGTCATCAGGGGTGCGATATAGCTGATCCAGGCAAAAAAACCACCGGTTCCAATAGCTGAAATTCCAATCACCAGCCAAAGCTCTGTTTTTGAAAAAATCTTCAGACTGCTTTTAAAACTGATTCCTCCAGCAGGTTTTAAAATTGGCATCCATATTTTTATACAAATGATGCTGATCAGGGCAAATAAAGTGACCAGCCCAAATGAAATTCTCCAGCTAACGTTATGTCCGATAAAAGTACCAAGCGGAACGCCAATGATGTTTGCAACAGTAAGGCCAGCAAACATTACTGCCACTGACCTGGCTTCGCGACCAGGGGCAGCCAAACGGCTAGCGACAACAGCACCCATACCAAAAAAGGCACCATGAGGCAGGCCACAAAAAAATCTGGCGGCAAGTAATAGCCCGTAGGTTGGTGCAATTGAAAACAAACCATTGAAAACCAACACCATCATCATCAGGCCTGTGAGTACTTTTTTGGGAGGATGTGAGCCAGCAAGACCCACCATTAAAGGTGCACCAATTACAACTCCAAGGGCGTAAATAGAAATCAGGTGCCCGGCTTCAGGAATAGAGATGAGTAATGAACGTGAAATATCGGGCAATACGCCCATCATAAGAAACTCAGTCATACCGATGCTAAGGCCTCCAAGCATGAGTGAAATAAGACTTAATTTTATAAGTGGGCTGCGTTCTTGATTATTCATGGGCATTTTGTTACATCCAATATTTCCGTATTAATGACACCCAGGTTTATCTTGAAACATCTGCCCCCTGGGATACATAAAGCCTGTAATGATTCATTATATCTTCCATAAAATCATACTCTGATACTGTTTTTATAAACGAATAACCAGGCCTGTAAAATTTCATAAACTGATCTAACGCAATTCCCCTTAGGCCTGTCAATAAGTTAACAAGCTCTTTTGTATAATGTCTGTCAATATAGTCTTCCTGCTCACTTCTTATAAGCATATCCTGAAACCGGCTCTTTGTATTCAGGCTATGAGCACGGTTGAATTTTTGGTGAATACCTAACGGCTCGAGAATCGAAGCTGTAAGTTTACTACCAACAGATTTCTGCTGGTAATCAAATAATTCCTGATTGATTACCCGGTTTTCTATAGAATCTTTACGGTAGTTTTTTATGCCTGTAACTGTTACTCCGGGTAGAGAAAACTCTTTTGAAAAAAGAAAAATATCTTCAGTAAAAAACTCAACACCCGAAGGTATGACCAGTGTTTTTGGCGCATAACCAATAAAGCTGAACCTGATAGTATCTCCCTTATTTGCATGAAGATAATACCTGCCATGTTCATCACTCTGCAAACCGTCACTACTATGGAGGCGTTCAATACTTACTCCGGGTAAAACGATATGTTCAGTGCCATCAAAAATTTTGCCGCTAACAATAACCTGTGCCCGAATTGAAATCGTATTAAACAATAACATACACAGGGCCACCAGTATAATAAAGCAACAAAATCGAGAATGGGACAGACCGGAATTAACTGTTTTCAAGATGAATGAGATGAGATGGAAAGGCTTTTAACGCAAATCCATCTTTTTTATTAGGTTTTCAATGATTTTAGGATAGTACTGGTGTTCAAGTTGCTGACACTTGTACATAATCATTTCGAGATCATCAGTTTTTTCAATTTTAAATTTTGCCTGATGTATAATTTCACCTTCATCAAAATGCTCATTGATATAATGTATGGTGATGCCTGATTCTATTTCATGATTATCAAGTATGGCCTGATGTACTTTTTTACCAAACATGCCTTTACCGCTGTAGGCTGGTAATAACGCAGGATGTATATTTATGATACGGCGAGGATATGCTTCTAGTAAATACTCAGGAATCAACCAGAGAAACCCAGCCAGTACGATCAGATCTATTTTCAAATTATGAAGCATTTTTAAAATCGTATCACTGTGATAGAACATTTCTTTGTCAAAAACCTGGCTGGGTATCTCGAAATTATCTGCACGCTGCAAAACATATGCATCGGCATTATTCGTCAGTAACAGTGCAACTTCTGCTTCTGCATTTTTTTTGAAATGCTCCATTATTTTTTGGGCATTGGAACCAGAGCCGGAAGCAAAAATCGCAATTCTTTTCAAAGCAGGGGAAAGTTGATTTGAGATGAAGGTAAAACATTAAATAAGATTTCCGCGCTTACCCTGCTCAAGTTCTATCGCTTCAAATAAAGCCTTGAAATTACCTTTTCCAAAAGAGCGGGCTCCTTTACGTTGAATGATTTCAAAGAAGAGGGTCGGCCGGTCTTGAGCTGGCTTTGTGAAAATTTGCAATAAGTATCCCTCTTCATCCCTGTCTACCAAGATATTTAATGATTTCAGCGTATCTACATCCTCATCAATTGCACCGATACGGTCTCTGACAGTTTCATAATAAGAAGCAGGTACCTGCAAAAATTCTATACCTCTCGCCCTAAGTTTTGTCACCGTTTCAACAATATTGAAAGTGGCAATTGCCAGATGCTGTACTCCCTCACCTCTGTAATATTCCAGATATTCTTCGATCTGACTTTTCTTTTTTCCTTCAGCGGGCTCATTTATAGGAAATTTTATACGGTCGTTACCATTTGTCATGACCTTACTCATCAGGGCCGTATATTCTGTTGAAATATCAGCATCATCAAAAGAAACGAGTTGATGAAAGCCCATCACTGTACCATAAAAATTAACCCAGCGATTCATCTGATGCCAGTTTACATTACCCACAACATGATCAATGTATTCAAGTCCAGTTGTTTCAGGTTTATAGTCTGATTCCTGCAAAACATATCCGGGTAAAAAGGACCCGTGATAATTCGTTCGCTCTATGAAAATGTGTACTGTTTCACCATAGGTGTATATACCAGATCTGATTACATAACCGTCAGCATCTTCTTCACGAACAGGATGTAAGTATGCACGGGCACCACGAGCTGTCGTCTCATTGAAGGCACTTGTAGCATCATCAACCCAGAGTGCAACAACTTTTACTCCATCACCATGCTCAAATACATGACAGGCGATATCCCCCTGGGGCAAAAGGGCAGTCGTGAAAACGAGCCTGATTTTTCCCTGTTGCAATACATAGGAGGCACGGTCACGTAAACCAGTTTCAGGCCCGGCATAAGCAAGCGATTGAAAACCGAAAGTAGTTTTATAAAAGTGGGCTGCCTGCTTTGCATTGCCTACATACCACTCTATATAATCAGTTCCATTAATGGGCAGGAAATCAATGGGAGTTGCTGGCAGACTGGTTTTTTCTTCAAGAAGAGAATCCATAATTTTTTTATTCGAATTAATTAAAACTGAATCAGGAAGCCCAGGAATGAAAATAATCTGGATCTTCGATTGAAACTGCATAGTCAGTTAGCTTTAACGGTCTGAATGTATCGATCATTACTGCAAGTTCTTTTGTTTCTTCTTTACCTATACTTTTTTCAACCAGACCGGGATGTGGTCCATGTGGAATTCCGGCTGGGTGTAGGGTAAACTGCCCCTTTTCAACTGATTTGCGGCTCATGAAATCTCCATCAACATAATAGAGCAATTCATCAGAATCAACATTACTATGATTATAAGGTGCTGGAATTGATAATGGGTGATAATCAAATTTTCTAGGCACAAATGAACAGACCACGAAATTATGGGCCTCAAAAGTTTGATGTACAGGAGGTGGCTGGTGTAATCTTCCGGTAATAGGTTCAAAATCATGAATTGAGAAAATCCACGGATAATGAAAACCATCCCAACCAATAAAATCAAAGGGATGGGTACCGTACGTATAGGGATAAATCATCCCTTGTTTTTTAATCAAAACCTTAAAGTCACCCTGCTGGTCATGAGTCTGAAGATTTTCTGGTTTCCGAAGATCACGTTCACAGTAGGGAGAATGCTCAAGAAGCTGTCCTTCTTTGTTTGTATACCTGTGAGGAATATGAATGGGGCTGAAAGATTCAACTATCAGTAACCTGTTGATTTCAGTATCAAACTCAAGCTGGTAAATAGTGCCTCTTGGAATAATGATATAATCACCGTATTTAAACTTAAGGCTGCCAAAACCTGTATGTAGATTTCCTATACCTTCATGTACAAATATCAGTTCATCTGCAGAGCTGTTTTTGAAAAAATACTCTTGCATTGATTCTTGAGGTGCAGCCAGACTGATATGCAGATCATCATTAATAAGAATAGGCTTTCTGCTTTGCAAGTAATCTTTTTCGGGGACGATTTTGAAGCCTTTCAGGCTGGTATGTCGCAGATGTTTATCACGTGCTACTGTAGGTTCTACGCTGTAAGCTTCTCCAATTTGTTTTACCAGGGTAGGAGCATAGCAGTGATAAACTAAAGATGAAGTACTTGAAAAACCTTCAGTAGAAACCAGTTCTTCTGCATATAGATTTCCATCTGGTTTGCGAAATATGGTATGTCGTTTTGGCGGTATTTTTCCGAGGGAATGATAAACCGGCATATAGATTTAGATTGATTATCAAATGTACATAAATACAGATCATGCCTGTAAATGAAGTAAATAGATAGTATAAAAATTAATAAGTCTTGTTTTGCGGAACTTAATTTTGCTTTTTTGGTAACCACCCCGTTGAATGAAAATTGTATCAATTAAAAAGCAAAATTTAAATTCATTGTCACATTTTTGTATGGTTCTTTTTTATGAAAACTTATCAGGAATTTCTCTCTTCGATACACCAGTTTTATTAATTTAGCTTGATAAATCACGGTCTCATGAAGCTAGTTTCATACCTGAACGATAATGAAGAGCAACTCGGCATCTTCATTGGCAAATACCTCTACAATCTTCATTCTTTACATAAAGGAATACCTCGAACAATGGAGATGTTTTTGGAAACATATGATGAATTTATCGAACGCCTTTTACCAATTGAAGCGGCCTTAAAAAGCGGAAAACTTGCAGCAAAAGCGATCGTTTTTTACGAATTGCTAGCTCCTGTGCCTCACCCTCCTTCGTTACGTGACGCTTATGCATTCAGGCAGCATGTACTAACGGCACGAAGAAACAGAGGACTGGGCATGATCGAAGAATTTGATCAGTTCCCGGTCTTTTATTTTTCGAACCATCGTGCAATTCAAGGCTCAGGAGATATTAGGTGTATGCCTGATCATTTAGAGAAATTAGATTTCGAACTTGAAGTGGCAATCGTTATAGGCAAAAAAGGGCGCAATATAAAGGCTGGTGAGGCTGATCAACATATTGCTGGTTTTATGATCATGAATGATCTCAGTGCACGGCGTTTGCAGGCTGATGAAATGAAATTCAATCTGGGGCCAGCAAAAGGTAAAGATTTTTGTACTATAACCGGTCCTTGGTTAGTTACGCCTGATGAATTATCTCAGTATCAGACAGTACCCCGACCCGGCCATAAAGGTTTAGTTTATGATTTACCGATGCGATGCTGGGTAAACGGTAAACTCGTGTCCGAGGGTAATCTCAAAGACATGGAATGGACTTTTGCTGAAATTATAGCACGTATTTCTTATGGAGTAGATATCTATCCTGGTGATATTATTGGATCAGGTACGGTGGGTACAGGTTGTTTTCTTGAACTGAACGGAACAGGTAGGTTACGAGATGTCAATTACCTGGAACAATGGTTGCAAGTTGGTGATCTGGTTGAAATGGAGGTTACCGGACTTGGTCATCTGAGTAATACCATTAGTATGTCAGATTCAAAGGCTAGCCTGCATGACAACCTTTTACATATCAATAATTTAGGAAATCACCTGGAAATTAAAGATGGCTTATAGCATCAATAAGGAAAATACTTCCTGGAAAAAAACTTCTCTTAAATGAAAGAATGAAATCACCCGGTTGATCAAGGTGCTTTAGAAAAAAGCAAGATATAGCCCGGATAATTCATGGTGCCGGGATAATCATACTGCTATTAAATCATGCTGGTTCTCAATTAAAATATGAAACTTCCACGTGCTGTAAATAGGGAAAGGAGTCCCTTTAAGCGGTTTTTTTCGAAGCTGACTTCATCAAATGAGTTAATACCTGCAATAACGTTACTTTTTTCCTTTTTTGGAATTTTACATCTGAAGTGTGGTTACCTGACTTCATGTTATTTTGAGATGACTGACTACTTACCTTAAGTACATTCGCACGCTTTGATGATGCTCCTGGTTTTATCAGACTTTCGAGACTTTAAAATTTTCATAGGACTGCTAAAATCAAAGGTCACACAAACATCATCCAGAGGTAATATGCGTTTGGTAATTTCACCAAACTATACCAGAACGTATGAATGCCAAATTTATTCAGATTATATTATTTTCAAACTTCATTATTTTGCTTTCATCAGTCGCCTCGAACGCGCAGTATCTGAGGGCTGACCTGTCTGTTCCAGGAGTGCATCAACGGGATACTATTAATGAAACCGGCCTGAGTATATTACCTAGTGGGCGGTATTTGAGCCCAGCGGGTAAAATGGTTCGTATAACTCGTGATCCGTTTGGGATGTCAATATCACCTGATGGCCTCAGGGCTGTTACTTTACATAACGGTGTTTTCTCATTGATTAGCCTTGCTAATCTGAAAGTTACCAGGGTACCAGCATATGATAAATCAATATTATCACCGTTATCAGGCAGTTCATTTCTTGGAGTAGCCTGGGCTGGGGATAGTAAAATGATTTACCTGAGTGGAGGAGACAATGGTTCAGTAATCGTTTACGATACCCAGCGAATGGTACTTGTTGAATCTATTAGTTTGAATGGCATAGTTAATGGTAAATCGTTCATTGATAGTTATACTTCTGATCTGGTTTTTAATGCAGCATCTGATGAGTTGATTGTATTAGACAGAGGTAATTTTCGTCTGGTACGTATTAATCTATCTACTCATAAAATCACGGCATCAATACCCACAGGCAGACTTCCTTTCGGCCTTGCTTTAAGTCAGGATAAGAAATTTGCGTTTGTTGCAAATGTTGGCTTATATAGTTATGCGTTAATGCCTGATATCACCCCTGAAAATTATAACCACAAATTATTACCATGGCATCCTTACGGGAACAATACGCCCGAATCAATTCATGGTACAACCTATAAAGGAAGAGTCGTTCCAGGTGTTGGCAGCCCGCTGGCGCCTGAAGCAATGAGTTTATATTCGATTGATCTTTTGACGAATAAAGTAGTCGACCGTTTTAAAACGGGTCTTCAGATTGGTCAGATGATAGAAGGTGCTGAAGTTGTTGGGGGTTCAAGTCCCAATTCAGTTGTAGTCGGATCAAAATTAGCCTATGTTACGAATGCAACCAATGATAATATATCAATTATAAATTATAAAAATCATAAGATCAGCGGTACGATTCCGATTCATTTTGCACCTGAACTTGATCATTACCGGGGGCTATTACCATTTGGCCTTTGCCTGAGTAAAGATGAAAAAACGTTGTACGTAGCCTTATTGGGTGCTAATGCCATAGCTGTCATTGATGCAGATACCCATAAAACCAGAGGATTGATACCTACGGGATGGGGAGCGTCAAGAGTTCAGCTTTCAACCGATGAGAAAGAACTCTATGTGATTTCATGCCGTGGTCTTGGTGCCGGGCCAAACGGGGGGAAGAATTTTGTAGCACCAATACAGGGAACCTATATCGGAGATATTCAACTAGGCTCATTTCAGAAAATTAAAATGCCTGATGCTGTAGAACTCGCAGCCTATACCAAACAGGTACTGGCAAATACGTTTGTCGCCGTAGGAAATAAGATCGGTTCATTACCACCCTTTAAAATAAAGAAGGCAGTCAAAAAACCTACCCAAAAAAATCCAATTACCCATATTGTATATATAACCAAGGAGAATCGCAGTTATGACGAGGTTTTCGGGCAGTTCAAAGGTGCTAATGGAGACAGTACCCTTGCCCGATATGGCATGCATGTTACTGTTATTAACAGGAAAGATACTATGCGCAATGTAAATGTCATGCCCAACCATCATAAGCTGGCAACAGAATTCACGCTAAGTGATAATTTTTACTGCGACGGGGACGCCTCAATTCATGGTCATCACTGGATGATGGGTGTTATACCCAATGAATGGGTTGAGACAAATTCGGCAACTGATGCAACATTCAAGGCATT
>JANLVJ010000025.1:0-9286 GCA_031363945.1 bacterium
TTTCCGCTGATATTGCTATGTGGCACTTATGGCAGTAGCGGAATTAATAAATTATTTTCTAAAAAGCCACTTCAGCTCATAGGAGATTGGTCATTTTCTATTTATATGATACATGAGCCCCTGCTCTACACGTTTGGTGCGATTACGACCTATCTTCAACCAATCAGAAAAAGCTTACCATCATTACCACCACCAGTACCTGACCGGCTGACAAATTGGATTATAAGCATACCATTTATAATTATTACATTATTCATTTCTTTTCTCACTTACCGCTATATAGAAATGCCTGCCCGTAAATTGATCAACGGACTTTCAATACCTGCAAATTCTTCTATTTCATCAACATCTATTTTTTTGCAGCCCAGAAAATGGCGTTTTTAAAAAGTTGCCTGTAATCAGCACTTTTGAATAATAAAGATGAATGGCCCATAAAAATATACACATTACGTGCTTTTACACGAGTATTCGACCAGATTATAGGATGATCGGCCCCCATTTTGATTTTTGATTCCGGCTGATAACTATTCTCATCTACACTTGCCAGTATACGCACCCCATGCCGCGGGCTTTTATCGTAGGTATACCATTCTTCTTGTTCTACCTTAAAAACTGGTTTAACTCCCTTCATTACGGGATGTAATTTATCTTCAATCTGTACGTTTGCAGAGGCGAAAGAAGCAATATAATTTTGAAAAATAATACCCCCCATAAAATCATCATACCATGACCATAATGGATAGCCATCAAAAACGCCCAACAAGCTGGCATGATGAAAGCCTATCCACCCTCCTTTTCCGCTCTCTATATAATCCTGAAAAGCATTCATCGCCGTGTTCGTCCAGCCAAAAGGAGGATAATCAAGCTGGATAAAAAGCTGGTAACTGTCAAGCATTTTTTTATCTATCTTATCAGTGTTCTGAATATAATCTATAGAAAAACAACTATCTGCAGCCAATTTGTCAAGCCAGATAATAGCAGCTTTTGAATAGGCTATATGGTGCCCCCCATTTTCGTAAAGTACAATAACCCTGAACCGGGGTTTATTTATCCGCACATTTAAACGGCCGGTATGCGTTATTTCAGGCTCTTCCCCTCTGCCAAAAGCTTGCTGGCTTACCTGGCAACAAAAAAAATAAAGCAGCGCTAAAACTCGAGAGGTGACTATCATAGTTTATAAGTTAATCAGCTGAAATAAAAATTATCAGTTTAATAACTAATCTATTGTAATATTAAACTATCTGCATGATTTTGGCTCACAATGATGTCCTTTTTTATTTACCCTTCTTTGATTATCTCGAACAAGGTTTTTTACATTCCTTTAAAATCAGGCATGCCTTACTAAATGTGCAAATTCAGTTTATTACTAGGTTGGCTTCTTTATTTTTCTCTGAGTTCTGTTTCTCAGGAATCAATTGGCTTACCTGAAATTCTAAATTTCAAGAGTAGTAATATCTTCACAGCCTGGAACTTGACAAAACTGAGAATGCATTAATTTCCTTGCGAAAAGGAGTAGAAATCAGCCGCTATAGAATTCGAAAAAAAATGCAACTGAACACTGAAGTTAACCTCTATGATTTTCTCATTAATATTACCAAGAGTGAAAAATGATATATTGACGCATTCACCACTTTTGATCAGCAAAAAGCTGAATGCTGACTTCTTCTCTCACAAGGCTTACTACTGAAATACTATAGGAATAATCTAGGCTAATGTTCTGAATACACCATGTTTGACCATTGTAATATAGATTGTCGTTTAGAATATTGATTTTATTGAAATCCTCGAATATTCCACTCCCAATCGCTTTTAGTGCTGCCTCTTTACGTGTCCAAAAAGAATAGAAGAGAGTCAGATCAAATCTATTCGACTGAAGAATCTCCCACTCCTTTTCTGTAAAATAATCTTTAAACAAACTAACATCTACCGGAACAATAATTTCAGCATCGATTCCTATGCAATTTTTTACTGATACGGCACAAATTGTTAATCCTTTTGTATAAGAAGTAGAAAAATAGATTGAACCATTTATATACCCCTTATTAAACCTATTGTACTTTATATCCTCAAGGCTATAAGGATTTCCAGGATCTATTTCTACAAATGACCGCTTTAGCATAAGTTTAGCGATAATGCGCTGTTGTTGTACTGTTTTATCCTGATAATGCTTGATTTTTTGTTGCATTGACAGGGGCAAAAGTTGAAGATTTTGTTGGTGCAGTTCTGCTGACCAGAGTTTTTCGACAGAGTACAAAACTTTAATCATAAAATATAGTCTTTAAAACATACTAAAATCCTTAAAGCCGGGTTAACTGTATCTAATTAGATACCTTCGTTCCCTAAAATTGTTCCAGTCTTTTAAATGAGTGAGTCGAGTAATGCATTAAGTCTGGTTTCAAAAGGTTCAGTAGAATTTGAAAATCTAAGCGTACAGAAAGGAATTGAAGATAAGGCCATATTACTTGATGAGACTTTAGTAACATTATTTTCTCATTCGGTATCTGTCTTTCCTGAAAAATTAGCTCTTGTTTTTAACAATGACAAAATCTCTTATAAATCGCTTGATTTATGGAGCACCGCCATTGCCGCAAGACTTCAGCAAAATGGAATTAAAAATGGTGACTATATAGGCATCATGTTTCCAAGAGGCCTCGAATTACATGCCGCTATTCTGGGGGTTCTTAAAGCAGGTGCAACTTATGTTCCACTCGATTATGAATTACCTGAAGACCGGGTTCTTGCCGTACTTTCAGAGATCAGGGCAGCTGCCTATCTGAGTCTGACTGTACTCCCTTCTAGTATTATAAAGATTGAAATACCATCAAGAGATACTCCCAAAGCTGACTTTTATTCATTGGCAAAACCAGACGATGATGCGTATGTGATCTATACCTCTGGTAGTACGGGTAAACCAAAAGGAATACCGATTACACATCGTCAGATCTGTCATCTGATTAGGGCTGAGCAAACTCTCTTAAAAATTAACAGTACTGATATTGTTTACCAGGGTTTTTCGGTTTCATTCGACATGTGGTGCGAAGAAACCTGGATCTCATTTTTTGTAGGTGCTACCCTGATCGTGGCAGATTCAGTAACGGCCAGGGCCATAGACGAACTAACAGGGTTTTTAGAACTTCACTCAATAACAGTGTTGCATGCTGTTCCTAGTTTGCTTGCCGCAATGGAATTAGGAGTTCCAAAACTTCGTCTGATTAATGCAGGAGGAGAAGCTTGTACCAGCCCTATAGTAGAAAAATGGAAAAGGCCCGGTTTGCAATTTTTTAATAGTTATGGTCCCACAGAAACAACGGTCACTGCGACTTTGGCCGAACTTGAAATAGGTGATAAAATTACTATTGGCAAGCCTTTGTCAAACTATAATATAGCAGTTGTTAATGAGCAACTTGAAATTTTACCTCTGGGCCAAAGTGGGGAACTGATCATTACCGGTCCGGGGGTGAGTAAAGGTTATATTAACCGTGTCGAACTAACGGCCGAAAAATTCATAATCAATCCCATTGATCAGTCGGTGCTACCGGGTTCTCATGTTTATAAAACCGGAGACGCTGCGGTTATGAATAAAGATGGCAGTATTGATTTCCATGGCCGGCTTGATGATCAGATCAAATTAAGAGGTTATAGAATTGAGCTTGGAGAAATTGAGAATTCCCTCTCGACACTATCGGGTATAATCACGGCAGCAGTAGCAGTTAAAAAAGATAATTTTGATAATGGGCAGTTAATCGCCTATGTTGAGGTAATTGATAGGGATAGTTTTGACGAGAATTGTTTAAAAAATTCACTTGCAAAATTATTACCGGCATATATGGTGCCTTTCGCTATTGTTCCGATAGACGCATTACCCCGACAGATCAGTGGGAAAATTGACCGTAAAAAATTACCTGAGCCTGAGGTATTCCTTACAAAAACTCTTATTGAATTTATACATCCTGGCCCTCAGGCTACTTTAAGAGAAAAAGTACTTTACTGTCTGCAAAAAACATTTCCTGGCAGAGAAGTAAAGTTAACAGATGATTTTTTCACTGACCTTGGAGGTCATTCACTCTTGGCCGCAATTTTTATTTCATTTCTCCGAAAAGAAAAGGGCTTGCTTAAGGTTTCGTTAAAAGATGTTTACCAGAATCGGCCATTGGCAGCAGCAGTTGAGCTTTGGTCAGCTCAGGAAAAAGAAAGTAGCCCCGATTATACTCCTGTTTTTAAAAAGATTAAAAACTGGAAATATTTTACGTGCTGGATTGGGCAAACCATTGCCTTGTTATTCATATTCGCCCTGGTAGCGGTACAGATTTTTATTCCTTATCTGGGATATTATTATGTAAAAGAGGCATATGACAATATCTTGTATGCTATTGCAACTTCCCTGATATCTTTTTGTCTGCTACCCCCTATATTTTCAACCATCATTATTATAACCAAATGGCTTGTAATTGGTAAGATAAAAGAAGGTGATTATCCATTATGGGGAGGTTACTATTTTCGATGGTGGTTTGTAAAATCCGTACAGGAATTGCTGCCTGCCCAGTTCTTGAATGGAACGCCAATATATGCTACTTTTTTAAGTCTGTTAGGCGTAAAAGTTGCGGCAGACGCACAGTTGAGTTCTTTCAAAATAGGGGCCGAAGACCTGGTAAGTATTGGAAAGGATGTCACAATAAGTTCAGAAGTTATTTTAAACAATGCCTGGGTAGAAAATGGTCTGCTTAAGCTGAGAAAAATCGTGATAGAAGATCATGCGTATCTTGGCAGTGGTTCAGTAGTGGCTGGAGGGGCTTTAATTAAAGCCTGGGGCGAATTACAGGATTTGAGCTTTTTACCAGGAGATAAAGTAATTGAAGAAAGAGAAATCTGGGTGGGTAGCCCGGCACAACTTAGTACTATAAAAACTGATTCCCAGTTACATGTACCCCTCGTTACATCTGTTGCAAAAAAGGGGGTCTATCGCCTGATATTTATACTTACCCTTCTAATCTTCCCCTTTTCTGTATTACTGCCCTTATTACCTGTCATTATTTCACTGAATGTGCTCGATGATAATGCAGACCCCTATAATTTTACCTATTTGTGGATCGTTCCTTTTCTTTCAATCTTATATATAGGGCTTTTTGCTTTTCAGACCATAGTACTTACACGCCTGCTTCAGTCAGGAATTAAACCAGGCAAACATTCAATCTACAGTTTGTTTTATCTACGCAAATGGCTGGCCGATCAACTTATAGCTTTATGCCTGATAATCCTTCATCCAATATTTGCTACCGTTTTCATCTCTGGTTTTTTCAGGGCACTTGGTGCAAAAGTTGGCAAAAACACAGAAATCTCTACTGCAAGTAGCGTGACCCATTCGTTGCTAATGATTGGCAGTGGATCATTTATTGCAGATGCTGTAACACTGGGTGAAATTGATATAAGGGGTCAGCAATTGATCCTGGAAAACACTGTAATTGGTAATAATAGTTTTGTCGGCAATAGTGCGCTGATACCTCAGGGATACATCTTACCTGACAATATGTTAATTGGGGTGCTATCTACACCTCCTAAAGTAGCCATCTTGAAAAATAGTCCGGTTAAAGATTGGTTCGGATCACCTGCAATAGGCATTCCTAACAGACAGAGTAGTGGGGTATTTGATACAGCATTAACTTTTAATCCAACAAAAAAAATAAAAGTATCTCGCGGTCTGATTGAATTTCTGCGTATAATTTTTCCTGAGTCGGTGATTTTATGTTGCAGTGTTTTTTTTATCGCATATGGTCATGATCTGCTGGTTGATGAGCCAATTTGGAAAATAATTATACTAACCCCATTTTATTACCTAGGTATTCTGTCCTTACCTGCATTCCTGATTACTGTAATATTGAAATGGCTGTTAGTTGGTGTTTACAGCCCTTCCCAGTACCCAATGTGGACCAGAAAAGTTTGGTTCAGTGAAGCCGTTACGAGTACCTATGAAGCCCTTGCTGTTCCATTTTTACTTTATTACCTGAGAGGTACCCCCTGGTTACCACTTCTATTAAGACTATTTGGGCTTAAATCAGGAAGGCGGGTATGGATGAATACAACTGATATTACAGAATTTGACCTCGTCAGTATTGGAGATGATACCGCAATGAATGATGATTCAGGGCCACAAACGCATTTATTTGAAGATCGGGTGATGAAGTTGGGGGTCATTAAAATTGGGGAGAGAAACAGTATTGGGGCTAGATCAATTATTCTCTATAATACTGAAATAGGTAATGATATAAATATCAGTCCTTTATCCCTGGTTATGAAAGGAGAGAAATTACCTGATAAGACTAAATGGAGCGGCAGTCCTGTAAGGGCAAGCTAATCGCGAAACAAGTATACTACCTTATAAGGTATAACACTGGTCGCAAGATTTCAAGCAATTACCTCAGTACCTGATTGATTTTATCCAGAAGATATTCTTTTTTATCGTCAGCATACTCCCAGAACATCACGCCCGCCATTTTCTTCTTTTCAACATACTTGCACTTATTTTTAACCGACCATTCATCGTCAAAAGAAATAAATTGCCTTGTAGATGCATTAAAAAGAAAAGGAGCTCTGGCTTTTCTGTCCCTGTAATACTTAAAGCCTTCTTTATGAAGCAGACTATCTTTTATATAAGTATAACCGCCACTTCCCATCAGGGAGTTAACAGGCATGCCCAGACCGTTCAATGACTCTGTTCTCAACCGACCTGAACGCCCATAAAAAGCCATTCCAATAACCAGCTTATTTAAAGGCACTCCTGCAGAAACATAATCAGAAACAGCCTTGTCTGCATTATCCTGCATATTATACTTCTTAGAACTATAAAGAGCTGTATGATGAACAGCAACTCCACTGCTATCCTGAAAATAATCATAGGTCATCAGATTAACAAAATCAAGGTAATGGGCAACTTTGTTCATTTCTGTATGCTGAAGAAATTGCTTGAAGCCCCCAACAGCAGCAGTTAGCAATAGCCGGTCTTGATGCCAGGGCCCGGCTTTATCAAGTTCATCTCTTAAGGCCTTAAACATGAGGGTGTAGTTTTTCTTATCACCCGATCGGTATGTATTGCCATCACCAGACTGATCAGGGTATTCCCAGTCTATGTCTACCCCATCTAATGCATATTTACGAATGATACTTACTGCACTTACAGCGAAACCCTTCCGTGAGGTGTCTGATAAGGCTGCGCTAGAAAAATTACCGCTCCATGACCAGCCACCAATTGAAATTAAAATTTTCAAATCGGGGTTTTTCAGTTTAAGTTTTTTCAGATTAACGAAATTCACACTGTCTTTATCAGGATGCGCAAGAAAGGCCCTATTGTTTTTAATATTTACGAATGCATAATTTATATGAGTCAGTTTTTCAGCATGCACCATATTAGTATCAATAAGACCCGTATAACCGCCAACATACCCAATTACTACAAAGCGTTTAGCCTCGTTTTTTTGCGCGTTAACTGACAAAGTATTTAAAGCAAATAGGTAGAAAACGCAGGTACAGTAATTCACTCTCATCAGATTAGTTTTTTTGGGCACTCATTCTCAATACAATATCGCTATTGCCAGGTAAACCCAGATTTGAAATTTCAAGCTGTTTACCCCTATTTATCATCTGAGGCTGGTTTGTCAATGCAGTATTTCCACCAATTATTTTTAATTGATTTGTTTTGATATCTGACAACAGTTTAAGGCTTATATTTTTTTCTAATGAGTCAGGATTATAGACATATACGAAAATTGTACTTCCGCACTTTGTAGCAAATGTATTAATCCCTGAGGCCTGAGATTATATAACTACCTGCTCAAAGGAGCCATTGCCTGCTGCAAGCATCTCATCAGATATGGCACGAACCTGCCTGATATATTTATCAGTTCCTCTGCTATCAAAAAACTCCCACCACCATGACATCGGTAAAATAGGGGTAGGTGAAAATAAACCATACCATAAACCCCTTTTGAAATCACTATCCATTTCAGTTGGGAAATCATCAAAATTCTTTAACCAATCCCATTCATAACCGTATTCTCCAATAACATAGGGTTTTTGAAATTTAGTCTCATATTGATTGATGGTAGGTGCAATATTAGTGGTGTTCTTGTAGATATGCTTTTGATTAATATCAATATTTTTCAATGAATTCAAGCCTGCTAAATCACGGTGAGAAATACTTGTAGTCACCAAATGCTTATATGGATCAATGGCTTTAATATAGGTGCTCATTTCATCATGCCAGGCAACGATCGATTCGGCAGAAATAACCTTGTTTTTATCACCAAACTGCACATTATCAACTTCATTAAATAATTCCCAGGCCGCAATGCTCGGGCTAAAACCCCAACGGGCAATAAAATACCGGAGTCTGTTCTTATACCGCATTCTTGATTCAGGATTCACAAAAAAATCAGCGTCAGTAAGTGAAAACCCACCATCACGCAGTTCATAGGCACCCATTCCAAGGGTTAACATCATATATACTCCGAGTGAGTCAGATAAATTTACCAGTCGGTCCATTTGTTTACAAGCACTTGGATTAAAATACTCATCAGATGCGGTATACCGCGTTGAATTAAAGCCCTTGTTCCAGTCTATAGGCAGATTCCATGAGCAAATCCAGGTACGAAAGAAATTGCCACTGTGTGCCGACAATGAAGGGAGCATGAATTCATAGTTATATTTAGGATTTTCATGTAAGGCCTTAAAGAATTTAGAATCATCATTCTGTCTTGACTCCCAGGCAAGATTCTCACCAATACCCCTAAAAGCCTGACCATTATCAAATGCCAGAATCCAGTCATTTTTTTCCCTGAGATGTAAAAATCCTTTACACTTAGACTGAGCAGCAAAAAATTGGCCCCTAACAGAATTTACTAAAGCTTTACCTTTTCTATTTAATTGGAACTGATACCTGTATCTGCCTGCCTCCTGAGGTGTAAAGCGGGCATGCCAGCCAGAACGATCATTTGATACAGCTAATATCCTGACTGATTCAGACTTTGGCGTGATTGATTCGTCTGACTGCCAATAGCAAGGCAAGTAAATCTTTTTACCTGTTGGGCTGGTCAGTAACATGTTCAGCGTGATTTCTTCCTGCAAAAAAGGGTTTTTAGCTTCATCTGAGATCAGTATTACCCATTCTGATTTAAAATACCGAACAGGTGCTGGTCCAAGTAGCTTAAAACCACTGATTTGGGCAAAAATAAAATTCCCGGTACCCAGTATCAGGAAAAAAGCAATGACAAATTTTTTCATTTTTTTAATAAAATCG
>JANLVJ010000080.1:0-5948 GCA_031363945.1 bacterium
TAATGAACTGCCGCTCATTAAATACTCTTGATTTATCATTGATATCGGTCAACACCAGGTAAATAAAGGATAGGGGATGGTACTCCCATGAGATACGCAGGTTATAATTTAATGAAGTATCGATACTATTGTATTGCAAGAGCCCGTTAAAGAAGAGTCGGGGATTCCAATAAATGCGGGCACCTGCAGCAAGAAGTTTGGCCATAATATTTTGTTTGTAAAGCCCGAGATGATCTAGTTTATTGTGATCATAATTCACAAAGAAAACCGCATGCGGATCAGGGGTATATCTGGCATTTACTGAGTATTCTACTTGTGAGCCATTAAAATAATGACCAATGGTCAAATTTAATTCTGTTGAAAAATGCTTGGACTGATCACTTCGGTAACCAATTATATGTTGCCAAAATGAATAATTACCTGGGCTGATCGTAGCATTTACTGGCCTGAAAGCCGTAGTGATTGATTGTTTGTTCAGAATATCAACCACAAAGAAATTCCCGCCATTATTGAATTCTAATGCAACAGTGTTAAAACCATAGCTCTGTTCCTGGGAGCTTAGCCTATGAATATTCTGGTAGATATCAATAAACAGACTTGGATGATACTCACGTATATTTTTACCTAGCCATTTACCCCTGATATGCGGCGAGAAAGATAGATTGGTGTAAACAACACCGCTGCGGGCAAAATAACCCATCGCCGGATTATAATGGTCAGTGACGATATAATGCTCGGTGTTCAAATAAAACTTATTATTTTCATAATGAAAATTTGCCAGTGCTGCCAGCCCATTGGTCGAGTTTTGACCTTCTCTTGAGCCAGAAACCATATAGTTTGTGTTGAAATTAGGGGTCAGCCTATTAATTCCATTAAACGTTAAGGTTGTATTTGCAATATGGCTGATATTGCTTCTTGCTGTTTCCTCATATTTATTGGTCAATAAGAAGCCGGCATTATTTTGTTGCCCATACGATTTCTGATACCTTAATACGCTGAAATCGGTTGCTTTTATACTGTCTGATCCTTGTTGTCTCAAGTACATCGCCCCGATGGTTCTACCCTCGGTTCGGTCAACATAGCGCATACCACCTTCAATTGGTTGAGGCTGGCCAGCTGTGTTAAGGCCAATAGTTCTGCTGTAAAAGGGCTGTATAAAATCTGATCGATATTGTGAACCAGGCAGACCTGCTGTAAAGAGGCCGGAATTATCTAAAAAGAACTGTCTTTTTTCAGGGAGTAAGATTGATGACCGACTCAGGTTGATCACCTGTTTGTCAACATCTGCCTGGGCAAAGTCTGGGTTGATGGTTAGGTCGACCTGGCTATGTGTGGTGAGAGCCCATTTGGCATCAAGACCAAATTTTAATTTCCCAGTTTTTTGCACAGTATCATGAAGTGCCTGCCTGTTATTTACATACAGACCATAAGGCAGCAGCTGTAGGTTTGAGTGGGGGCTGGGTAATTCAAGCTTGTTAAGTTCTGCTGCATAACTCATCCTGGCCCCATCAACTGTTCGTGGAAAGGCTGGAAAGGCAGAAAACTCATTTAAACGTCGGTTGATACGTTGAAACTTAATGCCCCATACGCTTAGTTTTGACCCCGTTGGTTTTGGGTAGCGTATACTTTTAAAAGGGATGGCAAATTCTGCATACCAGCCTTTGCTTGTGATAGATGTCTTAACCTGCCATAAAGCATTCCAGTTTATTTCAAAGTTCTGATCATCAAAAACCTGTGCATCTTTTTGTACACCATACGGATTGGTGTCAAAAATCAGGCAGTTTCTTTTCTTATTAAAAGCATCAATGCGTATGGCGAAAATATCACCACTGTCACCTTCAAAATCTCTACTCAGGTCTTGCACGCGCAGGTCACGAATACCCCTGATACTATCTTTACAAAATGCACCTATGTATAAAAATGTATCATCAAATAATATTTTTACTTCTGTGTTAAAAGTCGGTGCAAGTCCCTGAAAGGGTTCAACCTGTATAAATGAGCCTATAGAAGTAGATGACTTCCATTCTTCTTCATCCAGAATCCCATCGATTATTATTTTGTGGTGAGTTCGGCGCCCCTCAATCTGAACCCGATTTAAAGGTGGGGGAAAAGTTGCCTGTGAGTAGACGGACGCGGCTGAAA
Organism: bacterium; assembly: GCA_031363945.1. Classification (GTDB taxonomy): domain Bacteria; phylum Bacteroidota; class Bacteroidia; order Sphingobacteriales; family Sphingobacteriaceae; genus JANLVJ01. The sequence goes on from JANLVJ010000080.1 coordinate 2,143, forward strand.
AAAAGAAAACTAAAAATGAAAATAAGTAACGCATGCTATTGCCGCAATATATGCCTGCGGGGCGGCAAAAATACTGTTTAGCCTGATATTTTCAACATTACATATACGTAATATCGCAGCTATAGAGCCATTTATCGCTTTTATACTGATTTGTACACTAATTAGTGAGGAGTACTATAATATTTTCTTGCTAGAATACTTCACCCAAATTTACAAATACGCCACGGGATCCATAAATACCGATCCCGTAATCAATACAAACATTGGTTCTTGAGTGCTTATTTATTTTTAATCTGATGCCCGTACCAAAGGCAGGAGCAATGGTGGTAAAGCTACTCCCGGGATATTCTGAAAAGCTCTGTGCATTTGCAAATACAACACCGCCAATCAGTCCGTTTGCGGTGATGCCAAACCGGTATTCACTTTCAAGGTAAAGCATGTTTTTGCCTCTAAACCTACCTTCAGTATAGCCTCTTCCAGTATTATTAAACACATCACCACCGGTGAAGGGAAGATCAAGGTAAGGAACGTTACCTGCCGTAAACCATGCCAGACTCCAAAGTGCGAGTACATTATCAGAATTTGGTGATAATTTTAGGTACTTTCTAACATCAAGTTGTATTGATCGCCAGTTTGTTCGACTTCCGAGTATAGTATTATTTTCCCTGTAACATAAATTAGCATATAAAGCCTGTGAGGCATTTATCGGGTTCTTCCTATTATCAAACAGCAGGTCAAAATTCAGACCTGAAGAAGTCGATACCCCCATTAAACCATATGTTCTATAATCTGAAACTGATTTATCTTTATTTTCACCTGCTTTGATATTATAATGATAATCAAGGTTATAGCCAATTCCAGCAAACACATTCTTAATCAGTTTTTTGTACAGCGTACTATAAAGTTTCAGGTAATTAAAATCAAGCGGATTTTCTTTTTTTGCCTTAGTCGTTGCACCAAGCCCATAGGTGCTTTCAGGAAATCTTTCCCAGCGCAAATCCGAAACAAATTTATAATCATTATTCAATGACCAGATGACCGACTGAATAACAAAAATTCGCTGGGCGTTCGTATCATAGGCCAGATCGCCTTCTATTTCAGAAAGGTTTTCTGCGTGATTAGCTGTGGTATAAAAAGCAACATTGCCTGCAAGGTCAGCAGCAAAGCCTGTCGAAAGGGTGTAACCGACCGACGGGATGAATGAAAAATTCAGCTTTTTAGGATTTTTTCTCGTATTTGTATCATTCTTTGAATGAAGAATCATATGAAGAACATCGATAAGGTCAATCTGACGTACAGTATCAATGCGTTCCGAGACCTGTCCGAAGCTGTCTGAAAAAAATAATAAGGAACAAAAAAGAATTAGGGTTTGCTTAAACATTTGAGCGACCTTAAAAATTGATAAGTCTGAAAGGTATACGTTTAAACGGGGCATTGTGTTATATAAATATGTTCATGGGTGAATGCTTAAGTTGTATTAGCTTCATTTAATACTCCCGCACAAGGTTAACATCTTTCGCTCTTGAAATCACAAGTGGTGCATTTTCTATTACTGTGTCTGAATAGTCTAAACCATATTGTTTATCGGGCACAAGGCTAAATTTCTTGATCGAAAAATAGGTATTCATAATTATTTTCTGAAAAGGGGTAAGCGCATTTGTCACCGATAAGAAAGTATTAATTAGCACAAACCTGAAATCTGTTGAAATATTATTTTTCAATAATGAACTGTAAGGGCTCTCTGCACTGATCTCCTTATTTATTGCCATATCTTCAACCACTATTCTAAAAAATAGATTTATACGGGGTACAATTCTGAATCCTAGTTTAAAAGAAACATGAATCACATCATCAGGAGCGATGCAGTCAACTTTATAACTCATCAAATAAGGCTCATCAACAACTTCAACATTGACAAACCAATAAATATCAGCTCTTTTCGGCTGCCGGTAAAATACAGAGTGAATAATATGCTTTTCAATAGAATCACGATCGGGTGAAGCAGTCAGGTATACCAGGTTGCTCACATATTTCGGAACTTCCAGGTCTTTGCTGAGGTCCTGAAAAACCGGGATAAGTGGGGCCAGTTCTACCATTTCATTTAATTCACCCTGTAGGTCAATGGCTTTTTTCCAAACATACATAATAATGGCAATCACACTACCGACCAATAAGGTCATCCAGCCTCCTTTGGTAAATTTTGCAAGGTTGGCAATTAAAAAAGAGCCCTCTATTGAAACGTAAATTAGAAACAGCAAGAGCACAAGATACCAGGGAGTCTTGTTCACATAAAGGTAAAAACTCAATAAAACGGTAGTCATCAACATGGTCAGGGTGACAGACAGGCCAAAAGCGGCTTCCATATTTTCTGATTTTTTAAAATATAAAACCGCTGCAATACAGCCCGACATAAGTAAATAATTGATAGCCGGAATATACAGTTGTCCTCTTTCATTTGATGGAAAGACAATTCGAAGTTTTGGAAAAAGATTCAGTCTGATAGCTTCATTGATCAAGGTAAATGAACCGCTGATTAATGCCTGGCTGGCAATAACTGTGGCCAGGGTTGCGATAATTATGCAAGTGAATAGAAACCATGGGGGAGCTAATGCAAAAAAAGGGCTTTTATCACCAATTCGCTCGCCCAGGTGATTCATGAGCCATGCTGACTGACCGAAATAAGATAAAACCAGGGTTATTTTTATGTAAATCCAACTGACTTGAATATTACGCCTCCCGACATGGCCCATATCTGAATATAAAGCTTCTGCCCCTGTTGTACATAAAAAAACAGCACCCAAAAGCCAAAATCCATTTGGCTGGTCATGCAACATTCTAAAAGCGTAGATTGGGTTAAGCGCTTCAAGAACCGCTGGATGTTGTTCGATGGCAACAAAACCCAGAATGCCAATCATGGTGAACCAGACAATCATCACCGGCCCAAATAAATTTCCAATAAACGATGTTCCTGCCCGCTGCAACAAAAAAAGAAATATCAAAATCGCAATGATTATCGGAATAGTTGGCAGATGAGGGTAAAGCGGAAGAAGACCTTCAATAGCTGAGGATACGGAAATCGGGGGTGTAATTATACTATCGGCTAACAGGAAACTGCCTCCTGCGATTGCCGGAAATAGAAGCCATTTGCGATACTTGCGTATTAAAGTATAAAGCGCAAAAATTCCACCTTCTCCTTTATTATCGGCTCTTAGGGTAATTAAAACATATTTTAAGGTTGTTTGGAAAAACAAAGTCCAGAAAATTGCTGATACGCCTCCGAGTGCAATTAGTTTACTAATTGGCTGCCCCCTGACTATACCTTGCAAGGTATATAGCGGAGATGTTCCAATATCACCAAAAACGATTCCGATTGAAATTAATATTCCTGCAGCGCTAAGGCGGTCAATACTTTTCCTTTTTTCTTCAGCTGATGATATTGATATTTCGGAAACCTCATTCTTCTTGGCTACAGGTATTTCAGGCAGGGCTATCTGACGGTCATCGCCAGATTCTTTAATCGAAGAGTCAGAAGCAACCGGATTTGAATTTTTATCATCAGATGATAAGACGCTCATAATAATGGATTAAAAAGGTTTTTATTTATTTGCCCAGTGGAATTAGCAATATGAAAGCCATGAAAAGCGATATGCTGTCACTTTTATATAGAGATCAATGTTTATTTCATAACTTACCATGCCTAAAATACCCTCATCAAAATCATTGAGGTCAAAATAAAAGTGACAGCATATCGCTTTTCATGGCTTTCATATTGCTAATTCCACTGGGCAAATAAATAAAAACCTTTT
>JANLVJ010000009.1:0-20162 GCA_031363945.1 bacterium
AGTGTCGATCATCTCCGGTGGTGATTGGCCTCAGTTTCAAAAGCAGGTTTTGTCAAAGCTCAAAATAAAAGAATATTTAAAAAATCTGGTAATCCTGCCTACCTGCGGTGCTAAGTGTTACCAATACCGGTCAGGCTGGAAAAAGTCGTATGCTGAAAATTTTACAAAAGAAGAAGCAAAAACTATCGTTAACCGACTTCAGCAAGCGGTGAGCGAATCGGGGTTAATAGTTGAAAAGACTTGGGGCAGGCAAATTGAAGACCGGGGAAGCCAGATCACTTTTTCGGCGCTGGGGCAGCAGGCGCCACTAAATGATAAAAACAAATTCGATCCGGACTTTGCCAAACGCAGAAAAATAAAATCCATACTCGATAAAACACTTTCGGATTTTTCAGTAGAAATGGGCGGCGCAACTTCTATTGATGTTACTAAACGCGGGATTGATAAAGCTTATGGTATTAATAAACTTCATCAAATACTTGATATTAAAATCAGAAAAACCTTATTTATTGGTGATGCTTTGTTTGAAGGTGGCAACGACCATCCGGCAACTACAACCGGTGTGGCTTGTATCGAAGTAAAAAACCCAATTGAAACCAAAAGAGTTATACGAACCATCATTGCTTGTTTAAATATGGATTACAAAAAAAAGCATGAATCCATTTAAGTTGAATCGCTTGGGTACGATAATGAAATCTCAACCTGGTAATCCTCTGGAAGTAGAAGGGGTATGTAATCCGGCGGTAGTCCGTGGCCCTGACGGCCACTTATATTTATTTCCGAGATTAGTTGCGAAGGGGAACTACTCAAGAATTGGTATTGCACGGGTAATTTTTAACGAATCAGGTGACCCATCTGGGGTAGAGCGTTTGGGTATTGCCCTTGAACCTGAGGAGCCATATGAAAAAAGGCCCGATGGTGGTGGCGGTTGTGAAGATGCGCGGATTACTTACGTGGAACCTTTACAATTCTTTCAGATGACTTATACCGCCTATGGTCCTGACGGCCCCCGGATCGCTATTGCACAGTCTAAAGATTTATTTAACTGGGAACGGCTGGGGCTTGTCAGTTTTTCGCCATATAAGCATATCAATTTCAATGGAGTTTACGACAAGGATGCCAGCCTTTTTCCAATTAATATCCCAAGTCCCCATGGGCACCCTTCCATTGCGATGTTGCATAGGCCACTGTTCCCGGGCACAAGCCCAGAGGAGATTGTTAAACTAGATAAAAAGCATCATGTTGATCTCGATCGTGAAAGTATCTGGATATCCTATTGCCACTTAAAACACGAAACTGACTCTAACTACCGCCATGCTATATTCACCTCACATCACAGGCTGGCTAGACCGGAACAGCCATGGGAACAATTGAAGATCGGTGCCGGTGCTCCCCCTGTACTTACCAAACATGGCTGGATGATGGTTTATCACGGCGTGCATGAGTTGGAAGGATCAACAAAATATAAGCCTTATTTATGTTATTCAGCAGGTGTAATGATTTTGTCAGAAACGGAACCTAATAAAATTTGCTACCGTTCTACAGAGGCGGTTTTAAAACCAGAACTAGCGGAAGAAAGAATAGGTACTATTGCCAATGTGGTTTTTCCCACTGGTATAGACTGCCGAAATGACTTAGGCCAACCCAGCCGTTATGATGTATATTACGGTATGGCAGATGATTGTATTGGTGTCGCTAAAATGGAAATACCCGAGTTATTACCAGTTATCAACTCCTGAATGGCTTTTAGTCCAAGTGGCTAAGTTTATTGCATAGGTTACAGTACTGGTCTTCTTTGGTTTGGTAGACTTATGTATTTCATTGGTTTAGGATCAGAGCTTTATTATACTTGTAAAAGAACGGAAAGTATTTTTTCATGAATTGTCACTTTGTTCTTGAATCTGGGTGAACTGGCTTTTTCGTGGTAATCTCCATTATTTTTAACTCGGTTTTTTCTTTTACTATGTCCTGCCTGATGAGGCCGAACAAGCTCATATAAACATTAGCTACATAAACTAGGGCGAACCCGGCAATCAGGTACCCGGTCCAGTCATCCATTAATAGTTTATAGCGCGTTAGTATTAAAAATACAATGGTTACATAATGGCTAAAGCAGTATTCGCAGGTGAACAAATAAAAAAACTTCCTTATCAATAAAGTCTTTCCTTCCTTACTTCGTTTAACGCAATATTCCCTTGGCTCACGGAACACTTCCTCATGAGTCACTGTCCAGGCAACACAGGCTATTGGAACAGCCAGTAACAAAAGCCATGAAATCTGCGTAGAAATTATCATAGTGTTTTATCGGTAATGAATTATAAATAAATGAGGATGCTGAATTAAATAGAAATAGCGCCTTACTTTCAGTAAAGTAATATCGGTTAGTTTTTAAGGTCAATAGTCGGTTCATTAACTAAAGTGACAACGCCGTGTGCCTGTCAGGCTATCCTTCCTGCTTCTTCTTATTGATAATAGTAATTGACAACGCCGTTTAAAGAGATTTTTTTGCCCAAAACCGTTATTAGCATATCTTGATCGCCAGTTTCCCCACATAAACCCAGCCTTCTGCCAGTGTATTTAAAATTCCGAAGGTAATATATTGGTCTGTTTTGGGAACATCTTTGCTTAACACGATCATAATCTGCTCAATAACGGCTTTAAGATCTGACGCTGTTTTTGCATCACCTTCAGCCTTTTTTTTTGGAATATCAGTCAACTGTTCCGGTAAGTGTTAAAATGCCATTCTGTACTATAACACCAGATTCTGCTGAATTTAACAGTGGCTCCGACCGGAGTGCGTTCTTACTATTCTTTTGTAAATCCTGGTTTGTTTTCATTGCAGTTGCTATCTAAAAAATACTTTAAGCCACTTAATTTTACTAACCAGATATTGTGCAATTCCAGTTTATAATTGCATTAATTACACAATTTAAGAGAGATGTAAAAAGTCGCAAGTATCTTGTTTTTGTTGCTGTTTAAATCAGAAACAGTCTTTTGGAGAAATATTCCCTTACAAAAGCATGCTGCTGGTTCTCCGTCATTTTATCTGCTGATTTAATCTCAATTACGATATCAGCAAAATGATGATCCTTTCGCAAAAAATTATAAAGTTCAACTTTTGCTTCAGTTGGCCCGAAAAGTATAACATCGTTGTAATTCCTGATAATCTCTCCCAGCGCTTTATAGTATTCAGCCTCTTCATGCTGCTCTTTGTTGTGCATCAGATTTTCACCTCTATGCAGTGTATTTTCCTTTTCCTGATGTGTGAATTTCGATTCAACAGTTGTTGTTTTAATAGGATCGGTTGTAAATTCCATGATATGGGCCTCCTTATGGTCCATCCATATGCCTAAGCTTTTTTCTATCATTATAATCGTTTTTATAAATTTTTTAAGTGTTTTGTGGCCGGTAAAACGGCTTTAAAAGACAAACCAGTGGAGGTAATCTCCACTGGTTTGCTATATAATATAAATTTTTTAATATTCAATGATCAGCTCATTATCAACAGTCCAAACGCCAGGTGCATTCCAGGCAATTTGCTCTGCTTCATCTTTCGCATAAAAGGAATTGACGGTACCTTTTAGGGTAACATTGTTTCCTTGCACGTCAACTAGAATACCAAGGTCATCAATCGATGAATTACGTTCCAATGCACATTCTATATCTGCCTTTTCAATGGCATCATGCGTATCAGATTTGATTCTAATATTATTGATCACTCCCATTACACCTGAAAGGTTTTTGATCGCTTTTTTAGCGGCCTCTCTCTGGTAGTTCCACCCAAGCTCTCCTTCCAAAGTCACCCAGCCATTCTCTACCTTAACCCTTATCTTATCTTCCGGCACTTCCCAGTTCCATTTCCAAGCGTTTAATACTTCATTAGCAACTTCAGTGTCCGTTTTCTTGCCGAAATCGTTATATTTTATCTGAATGTCTTCTGCCACAGCTTTCACACCAGAAACATTCTTAGCCGCCACCTCGGCTTCTAGCTTTTTAGAATAGCTATCAACAGTACCAGTTAGAGTAATTACCCCATCTTTTGCAGTTACGCCAATTTCTGCTGCATTCAACAAAGGTTCCCATTTAATGGCATCCTGAACATCTTTCTGCAAATCCTGATTTGTTTTCATTTTGATTTTATGATTAACGTTTTTAATTAATAAAATATTGAAATTAAATTTACCAGTCATCAAAATCTTTTGCCAGATTTCATAACGGGTAATCCGGTAACCGGATACTTTTATTCCGTTGTTTCTCCGTCAAATTTTTCCGGGAAATCTTCGGCTTCCACTTTATTGGCCCTTACGATTCCGTCCTTATGATTTGGAGGTCCGTAAATCGTGTACATTTTCAGCTCGCCAGCTTCGGCTGTATTTATAACGTTGTGTTTCGCTCCCGCCGGCACAACTATAACGTCGCCATTATTGACATTGTACTCATTACCATTAATCGTACATCTCCCATTCCCGCTTTCAAAACGAAAAAACTGGTCGTTGGCGTTATGAATTTCTTCGCCGATTTCTTCCCCTGGCTTAAGCGTCATCAACACGACCTGCATGTGTACACTTGTATAAAGCACTTGTCGAAAATTGACATTCTCCATGACATCTCTTTCGATATTCGAGTGAAATCCTTTAACAGGATTTATTAATAGATTTACACTGTCTTTCATTTTATTTAAATTTAAGTTGAAACATTAATGTCTCTTTTATAGCATTAATTCAGCTTTGCTTGATATAATCCATTTCAATGATTTTCTTTCTTTCATGATATTCATCGGGACCTATTTCACCGGCTGCAAAACGTTGCTGTAGGAGATCAAGCGGGCTTTTTCTCCTGTTTCGCTGCCCGGGGATATCGTATGGGATAGCGAATATCCAAACTAATAGAACGATCCAAAGGAACCACCAGATAAGGTCCATACCCCAGAAATAGTTATAATAAAACATGATGATAATTTTTTGAATGAAAAAATAATTACACTACAAAATTGCCCGCTTTTAGGACGGGAAGTATTATACAATTCTTTTTATTAATTACATGATTCACACTTTACATGCAATCAAAACCAGCCAGATTTGCTATGCGAAAAACAGCTTGATGGTTTGACTTTTGCACCACTATGACGATAATAACCACTATATGCTATGCAATCGATCTTTTCTTTTTTACAATTATTTATGTAGCTTTTTTTAATACCTTTTTGAATCATTTCCCTGGGTCATCAGTGTGATTTCTACTGAAGCCATGCCAAGTTCATTGGTCATTCCAACATGTTCACCCTCAATAGTTCTTTCCAATAAGAAATATTCCATTTGAAGTGATATAAAGGGTGCAAAGTCACATCGTTTAATAATCAAAGTTTTGCGCAATTCTTTAAATCTTTTACATTATTCACACCCTTTTTGTAAGGAACTAGTTACTTATTAATGTGTGAATAATGTAACCTAATGACAGAGTTGTGTAATTGGTGAACTGAATCAAATGACCAATTTTATCATATGGTAACCACAAGTTTATTTATAGTTACTACATTTAAGAATGAGTCTGCATTTTCAATTCATCCATAGTCTTCCAATATTTCTGGGTAAATTCATGTTTTTCATGTTAATTGGCTGCGGCTTATCATCGTCAGCCCAAAAGCAGCTTTCTTTTAATTCTTTTAATGAAGTTTTTAGCTATGCCGATGGACATAGCGGTGTCTTCAAGAATGCAAATCAGGAGGCCATCCTTGCGAAATATCAAACCCTAGCTGCAAAACTTTCTATTTGGAATTTAAAAAGTGACGCTAATTTTTCAGCTATAGATAATACTAAACTGGCAACGACCTTTATTCCTGCGGAAATTTTTGGGGGCCAGGCGGGTACTTTTAAAAAAGTAACCTTCGGTCAGCAATTCGTCACTAACTTCAATATTACACCTCAAATAGACATTTTAAATTTATATGCTATAGCAAAAATAAGACTCTCAAAAGTTAATGAAGGACTTACCCGGTACAATAATCTCATCACAAAAAAAAATCTATACGAAAGCCTGGCCGGGACTTACTTTAATATCCTTTCTTATAAATGGGAGATAACAATTACTGAAAATAGTTTACTCAATGCGGATACACTTATAGAAATCATGCAAAATAAACTTAGTGAAGGGGTAGCCCGTTCGCAAGATGTAAATGATGCATTGGCTATTAAGTTGGCAACTGAAGATAAACTTCAGCAGTTACAAATTCAATTGGATGAACAATACGCTAGTTTAAAATTACTTTGCGATATTGATACTGATACCCGGATCAATATCGATGATAAAAAATACCCTGAGCAACAATTTGATTCTCTATTAAACGCTAATGGAAATCTGGAAGAGCAGCAGCAGGATTGGCAAAAGCAATATCAGCAAGCTGACTTGAATGCCAGTAAAAAATGGTTATCACCTACCGTTACCTTATTCAGTAGTTTTGCTTTTCAACAAAACACATCCAACCGTTTATTTGATAATAGCCAGTGGTTCGCAAGTAATTACGTCGGTATTCGTATTACGCTCCCTTTAGTGCCAGATGCGACCAAATGGGTCGCGGTTAAAAACGCACGTATCAATGTTATAATTGCTGATGACAATCTGCAACATGCCAGGCTTCAGAACAGGGTGAATAATATTCAGCTGCAACTGGATTATCAAAAGGCATTTAGCAGTTATCGCTTAGCCTTGCAAATCGAAGCTTTAAAAAAAGACTCCTATCGCAAAAATCTGAACATCTATAAAGAAGGAATATTATCTGCAACAGATTTACTCAACTCTTTAAACGAATGGCTGAATAACAGCCTTAACACCGCTTCGCAGTTTGCTGCCTGTGCATATGCTAAAGCCAAAATTAATATTAATAATTCGGTTAAGTGATCAAAAATCTCAGACAAAACATAGTTTAAAACGTACAATGAAAAAGCATCATGTACTTAATATTATTGCTATCAGCTTATTCATCGGCTCTTGCAATAAAGCTATTAAAGAAATTAAACCAACAAGGCGGGATCTTATAGAGATGGTCTTTGCCTCAGGGGTCCTGGAAGCAGATGATGAAAATAAACTGACCGCTCAAACTGATGGTTTCTTAATCAAAATGAATTTTAACGAAGGTGACACCGTTTATCCCGGTGAATTGCTTGCTGTAATTGATAACAGCCAAAGCTTAGCTAACGCAAGAAGCGCACAGTTACTAAGCAAAATAGCACAAAGCAACACACTACCCAATGCACCTTCATTATTACAGGCAGGGGCGAATATATCATCTGCTAAGGCGAAATATAACTTAGACCAGCTACAATCTGACCGTTATAAAAGATTATATGCAAGTAAGAGCGTTTCTGAATTGGAGTATGAAAATACCATTTTGACCGCGACAACTTCGAGGGCCACACTGAATGCATTGCAGCAACAATACAATAACTTAAGAATAATTGCGCAACAGCAGGCAGTATCTCAACGATCAATGGCAATTGTTAACACAATTATTAAAGATCAAAATAGGGTCAGGGCTATTATCAGCGGAAAGGTGTATGAAAAACAAAAGCAGCTGGGAGATTATGTACGCAAGGGGGATGTGATTGCCATAATTGCAAACCCTAAACTCATCTATGCGAAACTAAGCGTTGACGAAACCAATATGGCGAAACTAAAAACGGGGGAAAAAGTGATAGTCAAGCTAAATACCGATAAAGACAAAACCTATAAAGCTGTTTTACATGAAATTTTGCCATCGTTTGATACGGAGACACAGTCATTTTTGATCAAAGCCTTTTTTACGGACAGCCTTAATTTTCGTATTACCGGGACACAATTGGAAGCAAATATAATTACGATCGAAAAGAAAAACGCCTTGGTTATCCCACGTAATTATTTAGTGTACGGAAACAAGGTGACCCTGAAAAGTAAAAAAATCATAAATGTTAAAACCGGTATCGTTTCTACTGATTGGGTAGAAATACTGGGCGGAATTGATGACAAAGACATATTAATTCTTGATGATAAGCAATAATAATTCGATGAGCGCGAAATACAACCATCATATCGATTCTGAAATATCATTCACCTATATCGTCAATCAAAAGAAATTGACCCTTGTAGCTGCACTTGGTGTAACTATTGGTATCGCTGTTTATATTTTTATGAGTTCGATGACCGCTGGTTTTTCCAGATCTACAGACGCGTCCATCTTCAAAACCACACCCCATATCCGAATTTATAAGGACGATGAAATCAGCCGGTCATTAATTACAAGTGATCCCAATGATAAAAAGTTGGCTTTGATCATTAACCCTAAAGTGATACCCCAAAGTGACAGGATCGTTAACCCGGATGAAATTGTTATGTTATTAAAACAGCAGCAAAACGTTACCGTTGTTAGTCCGCAAGTAACTGTCAATGTGTTTTATAATAATGGACAATCATTGATTACAGGTATCGCTTCAGGGGTGAATATTAAGGATGCAGATAAAATGTTCAATATCCAATCAACAATGGTTGAAGGGAATATGAGCGATCTGAATAATATTCCGAACGGAATTTTACTTGGTGCAGGTATTGCCGCCAAAATGAGCGTAAAACCCGGGGATCATATCACCCTTACCTCCTCCAGGAATGTGGTCAAGGTAATGAAAGTTACTGGCTTGTTTCAAACCAAGAACTCCGGTATTGATAAGACGAAATCCTATGTAAATATCAGTGCTGCGCAACAACTGCTGAACGAAGGCCCGGCCTACGTTAGTGATATAGATTTAGATGTGACTAATTTTAATAATGCTCCTTTATATGCTTCCAAATTCTCGGCCCTTACCGGTTATAAAGCGGAAGACTGGCAATCGGCAAATCAAACGCTGGTAGCCGGTTCTGCGATGCGGGAGATAGTCATTACCGGTATATCTTTTTCTATTTTACTAGTGGCCGGATTTGGGATCTATAACATTTTGAATATGACGATCAGCCAAAAAATCAATGATATTGCAATTTTGAAAGCCATGGGCTTCCAGGGGAAGGATGTGATCAGGATTTTTGTACTGCAGGCATTTATTATTGGGCTTATCGGACTTTGTGCCGGCTGCATGTTATCCTGGCTTTTTGTTTGGGAATTATCTAAAACTTATGTAGGCGGAGACATTGGCTATTTCCCTATTAGGTTCGAACCTGCTGTTTATGTTAAAAGCATCCTGCTTGGCGTAACAATTACCCTATTAGCTGGGTTTATTCCGGCAATAAATGCAGCCAATGTTGATCCTGTAACAATTTTTAGAAAATAAGATGGTAGCAGAGCCCGTATTAATTGCTGATAAAATAGGAAAGTACTTCTATGATCCGGTGAAATTCAAAGTATTGAATGACATATCGATCACCGTAAACCGGGGTGAGTTCGTAACGCTGATAGGGAAATCGGGGTGTGGTAAATCGACCTTGCTTTATATTCTTTCCACGATGGATACGAGTTATGAGGGTAAACTAAGTATTGAAAGCAACATAATTACTGGTCAAAATAAGGATAATCTGGCCGTCTTGCGAAATGAAAAAATAGGGTTTGTTTTTCAATTTCACTATTTGCTGCCTGAATTCAGTTGTCTTAAAAATGTGATGATACCTGCTTTAAAGCTTGGTAACCTGTCCAGGGAAGAAATAGAGTCAAGAGCCTATGAAAAGCTTACCTTATTAGGCTTAAAAGATCAGGCTCTAAAATTATCATCTAAACTATCCGGCGGACAACAGCAGCGGGTTGCAATAGCGCGAGCCCTGATTAATGATCCTCTGATCATCATGGGTGATGAACCTACCGGTAATCTTGATTCAAAAAATTCTGAGATTGTGTTTGATACCTTTCAACAACTTTCACATGAGCTTAAGCAAAGTATTATTGTAGTAACCCACGATAATGATTTTGCTAAAAAATCTGACCGGGTTATTGAAATGCTTGATGGGGCCATTATCAAAAAATGATAATTACCCATAAGCAAAAAAGCATCCCGCTTATTGCAGTAGGAGTACAGTCTATAAGCTTCCTGTTGCTTACAACTTCGTTTTTTGTTTTCCCGTATTCATAGTTGTATTGATTACAGCTCTGTTATTTTTTTATTTCACTAAAAAAAGAGACGTTGTTTTTGACACTTACATCAAATTCAGGCATAATTACTTTTAATTTTAAAATGATAGTGATCAGCCCAAGGCCTTTACAGTCATTTGTAAGAATTATTGAAACAACACGTCAGCAAAGCTTTTCGAGTGAACATTTAATTTTTTACATCATTTTTTCTGGCTTCCTTGTCTTATTGATGCATCAATTAACAACAATTTTACGCTAATCAGATTAGGAATGCCGGCCTTAAGTAACAAACATCAAATTCGTCTTTTAATGACTTTTACCGAAAATAAATTACTGAAAACCTGTAAATTATGTAAGTAATTTCGGGTATTATGTAATAAGAATAACTCTTATTGTCAGCACCTTTGGGTTCTTTAAATACGAGCAAATGAGTTACGAAATTTTAAGAACAGCAAAAGGCTTGCACATACTTCACATTACAGCTGCAAATTTAAACACAATTACTGGGTGGCGGATTGAATTCGACGATGGCAAAGAAGCCATGTTATATCAGCATAGTGGCGAATGGCGGCAATACAATGAAAATTGGTTAGATGAAATCACATTGATGGCGGTAGGTAATTGTATTGACAGTAGCTTAGTGAGAAGAAGCCCGGGGATAAAAGATTTTTTTTTAGGATATGTTAGTTAATTAAGGCAATTATAAATAAGGTAATTGTATTGTACAGACGACATGGTTTCCGGCAATCTGGAGTGGAAAGAATATCAGGTATCGGATGAAAGTATTAATGGTATTAACATCTCACGGCGAATTGGGAAATACAGGACTAAGAACAGGATTCTGGATCGAAAAATTTGCAGCTCCCTATTATGTTCTGGCTGATGCCGGGGCAGAAATTAGGCTGGCATCGCTAAAAGGAGGGCAGCCGCCCATTGATCCTAAAAGCGAATTTCCCGATGCACAGACAGCGGTTTTCCTAAGGTTTGACCATGATAAGGAGCTTAAAGAAAAGCTGGCACATACACTGCTGCTAAATACAATCAACGAGATGCATTACAATGCGGTTTTTATCCTTGCGAACATGGGCCGTTATGGGACCTTGCCAATGATAATGCTTCTATCGCGTTAATTACAGATTTTTACACGCATCATAAGCCTGTTGCTTTTGTCTGTCATGCACCTGGTGTGCTAATGATAGTAAAATTACCGGATGGCAGACCTCTGGTAGAGAGTAAAGTTGTAACTGGTTTCTCGAACACAGAAGAAGAGGCCGTTCATTTAACTGATGTTGTCCCCTTCCTTGTGGAAGACGAACTAAAAAAACTTGGCGAAAATAGTAAAGGGCCTGACTGGGGCACTACCCATTTCGCCGGGATCACTTATTGTATATGAAAGTGCGATGACCTATTTCTTTACCAAACTTGGTGCGCCGATTCATGCAGCCTTAATTATTACATTACTCTATCGTTTTTTAACTTTTTGGCTTTCCATCCCTATAGGATTATTGATTTATAGAAGCTTGCAACGCCGCGATAAGAAGCTGTTGAGTTAAAAATCAGATAATCGTGTGTTCACATTACCAATACTGCAGCACCATGTATTTTTCCCCTTCTTACCTCAGCTATTGCTTCATTTGCCTCCTGCAATGGAAATAACCGCGTCTCTGTCTTTAGCTCGATTTCAGATGCCAGTTTAAAAAACTCCTCCCCATCCTGACGGGTGAGGTTAGCAACCGAGCGGACGATCCGCTCTCCCCAAAGTATTTGATAAGGGAAGGAAGGAATATCACTCATATGTATGCCGCCGCAAATTACACTCCCTCCTCTATCAATATCCTTTAGTGCTTTAGGCACCAGTTGCCCGACAGCAGCAAAAATTATTGCAGCATCTAGCTTCTTAGGAGAAGTAACAGTGGAATCTCCGGCCCATACTGCTCCCATCCGTGTCGCAAATTCCTGCCCGGCTGTATCACCCTCACGTGTGAAAGCATATATTTCTTTACCTTGGTATGACGCAATTTGAATTAAAATATGAGCAGCCGCGCCAAACCCGTAAAAACCAAGTTGTTTGGCATGAGGCCCGATCATTTTATATGACCGATAGCCGATCAGGCCTGCACAAAGCAGTGGTGCAGCCGAAGGAATGCCATATTGCGCCGACAAGTGAAAACAGTATTTTTGGAATGCCACGGTGTATTCGGCATACCCTCCATTCATAGTGTAACCCGTAAACAGCGCATTTTCACAAAGATTTTCCTGGTCTCTTAAGCAATATTTACAATAGCCACAGGTATAACCCACCCATGGAACACCAACCAAATCTCCTACTTTGAAATGAGTAACCCCGCTGCCTGTTTTTACAATTGTTCCAATGATCTCATGGCCAAGGATAAGCGGGAGTTTAGGATCGGGCAGTTCACTGTCTATTATATGCAGATCGGTGCGGCAAACTCCGCAGGCAATTACTTTGATAAGCACCTGATCTGCTGTAGGAACTGGTAGCTGCAGTATTGTACTGACTAACGATTGGCCGGGGATTTCCATAACCATGGCCTTCATCGTAAGGGGTATAACTTGCTGTAGGTCGCTTGCTGAAAGAGTATTTTTCATTGCTATCGCAGAATTCTTTGTACAAACTGCCATATATCAGGCATTAAGTATTGTAAAATTCAAGTAATTAGTTGCTTAATTCACACTTGGGATATTGCATTTTATCCAACCTGTAGATAAGGTTCGTTTTTAGCTTTACGAAATACGGAAGGCGTTGTCCCGGTAATTTTTTTAAATTGATTGCACAAGTGAGCAACACTACTGTAATTTAATTTATAAGATATTTCAGTAAGCGATAACTTGTCATAAACGAGTAATTCTTTAACGCGTTCAATTTTATGACTGATCAAATAGTGTTCAACATTTATTCCTTCCACTTCGGAAAATAAATTGGCCATATACGTATATTCATAATTCAGTTTATTACTTAAATAAGTCGAAAAATTTATTTTTAGAGGCTCTCCTTCAAAATCTATCAATTCGACGATCACCTTTTTGATTTTATCGATGAGCAGGCCTTTCCTGTCATCCAAAACCACCAGGCCGAATTTCAGCAAGGCTGATCTAAATTCATTTAATTGAGCATTCGTAAGCGTTCCTGCAATTTCAACTTCGCCCAGTTTTACGACAGCACTATCTGACATTATTTTTTTCAATTGTTCTTTAACGACCATTTTGCAGCGAATGCAGAACATGTTTTTGATGTAAATCTTCATGTGATTCCAGGAATTAAATTAGGTTGTCCCTTAATTTCGACGGTCTGCTGATGGATGAAAGAATATTGATCAACTTCCCAATCCAGCTTCATTTCGTAGTTCCCCTTTTGAAAATCGGTTAAAGGGATTTTGATAATATTACTGTCTTTGCTGTCTAGCAAAAGACGTTTGCGTAAATCATTTGTACTGCCAATCAGTTTTCTGATGGCCCGGCTTTTAAATGGATGTGGGAAATTAAATCTTAATGTTTTCATTATTGAGTTAGATAGCAAATGGCAATATCATTTGCTGCTAATCAAATTTAAATCATAGAGACTTTGGTAAAAGTGATAGCGATCACTAAATCAAATGTTTAAAACCCGCTTTTAAAGAAAACAATATAGCCCTTCTGTGGGTGTACAACTTAAATTTGCGGGACTTTAGTTCTCAAATCGAAGTTAATTCTATTTCTTTTGCTGATTATGTAAACTGTCCGCCTTTTTCTTTGCTTGTGCTTTGAAATAGCCCCTAACTAAAAAGTTGTGTTTCAAAGCTTCAACGATCTGGTTAAAACCGTTTGTACCTTTTTGAACATTGTATATGCTGGTATTTAATCTTTGGGTAATCAAAGAATCACTTAACAAAGCATGTAACGGTCCTTTGCCGTATCCCAGGTCACGGTTTACATTGGTGGCGATGTTATTGAGCTGCATACTCATCTTATTGGCATTGTCGCTTGCTGATCTGAGTTTAACCAACGACATTTTTAAATTGTCTGAAAATGAAGTATCGGTCAGCAATAAACCGGCGGCTCCTTTTCCCTGTTTTATTTGTATAACAAGTTGATTCAAACCACCTGTCATTTTGCTGACATTATTACTGGCATCATTTATATTTTTCAACGATGACATTAAGCTTATGCCGGTATTTTTATCGTTGAGTACATTAAAGATTGCGCTGGTATCTAACCTAAGTACCGTATTTTTTAAAGCTTCCGATAGAGTAGCAATATTATTGTTGGTTTTAGACAACGTTTGTAACATTGCATCCATGCTGGTGAGCTTTTGGGCAATCAGTAAATCCCCGTTTGTTACCAGGGGACTATTCACTTTTACAGGCTGGATATTGATCACTTTATTCCCCATCAATCCTTCGGTTCCTATTGCTGCTTCTGCGTTGGTATGAATAAAAGATTTTACTTTACTGTCAATGAGCATAGTAACCTCTATTGTGGTATCATTAATAATTTCTATGCTTTTTACGGTGCCCGCCTGTATTCCTGAAAACAACACATTATTACCCTCCATCAATCCATTTAAGTTATTAAAGCGTGCTTTAAGTTTAAAACTGCTGCCGAACATACTTGTATTATTCCCGATCATGTAAAAAGAAAACATCATTACGATTAAACCGGCGAATACAAATACGCCTAATTTTATATTATTCTCAACCTGTTTTGCCATGACCTACTGTTCAAAGAATTGTTTTATTTTCTCGTCAGATGAATGCTCCAGCTCATCATAAGTACCGTTCGCGTAGCATTTGCCATCCAAAAGGAGAATCACCCTGTCAGCTATATTTTTAACACAGTTCATGTCGTGTGAAATTACAATTGACGAGGTGTGGTATTTCTTTTGCAGTTTAAGGATAAGGCTGTCGATCTCCCTCGAAGTCACCGGATCCAGGCCGGTTGTCGGTTCATCATACAAAATGATCTCCGGTTTCAGGATTAGTGTTCGGGCAAGAGCAATCCGCTTAAGCATACCTCCTGATAGTTCTGAGGGCATCATGTCAACCGTATTTTTTAAGCCCACATTGTCAAGCGCTTCCAATACTATTTGGTTTACTTGCTTTTGAGTCAAATTAATCCAGTGCCTGCGTAAAGGGAATTCCAGGTTTTCCCGGACCGTCATAGAATCATAAAGCGCGTTTGCCTGAAACAGAAACCCTATTTTAGTTCTTACCCTGTCAAGGTCATCTGTACTTAAATCCGGCACGTTATCACCGAAAACCAATATCTTACCGCTATCGGGTTTTAACAAACCGATGATACATTTAATAAGTACTGATTTACCCGCACCCGATTTTCCCATCACCACCACATTTTCTTCTTGTTGTACTGTTAGGTTAAAATCTTTCAAAACAATATTTTTCCCAAATTTTTTATACAGGTGTTCAATAACGATTACCGGGGCTCCTTTAATGACATTATCTTCAGGGGTAGGTTCATTTTTTACTGCTGTTGTCATACCGATTAATTTAAGCCTAATACGTTGGTGAACTGAACCGCTAGCAAATCGATGATAAAGATCAGTACTGAAGATAATACGACGGCTGAATTTGCTGAAATACCAACACCCTGGGTTCCTTTGCTGGAATTAAAACCTTTATAACAGCCGATGATGCCGACAGCGAAACCAAAGAAAAATGTTTTAGTTATGGCCGGTAAGATATCGCTGAAACTCAGGCTATGAAATACCTGGGTGAAAAAGAAATGTAAGCTGGTTACTGAACTGAGATTAACACCGATATAAGCACCGAACAAAGAAACAACGTCGCCTAAGATGGTCAGGATTGGCAGCATTAAGGTCGTCGCAAGCACCCTTGTAGCCACCAGGTATTTGTAAGGATTTGTCCCGCTTACTTCCATCGCGTCTATCTGCTCGGTCACTTTCATAGAGCCGAGTTCCGCGCCGATACTGCTGCCGATCTTACCGGCAAAAATTAAAGCAGTGATCACTGG
Organism: bacterium; assembly: GCA_031363945.1. Lineage (GTDB taxonomy): Bacteria > Bacteroidota > Bacteroidia > Sphingobacteriales > Sphingobacteriaceae > JANLVJ01. The sequence goes on from JANLVJ010000009.1 coordinate 16,064, forward strand.
GCCAATTTCCCGGACTATGGCTATGCCAACCATCACCGGCAGTTCTGACTGCACGCCATAACTCACCAGGGAGGGGCGTAATTGCATGGTCAACACCAAACCCATTATAAAGCCAGTGAGCCCGATCAAAGGAAATGATTTGTAGCCAATAGTATAACATTGGACAAGCAGTTCCTTTATTTCGAACCTGGGCCTTAAACCATGTGAAAAAAAGTGGCCCGTAAACTTTGCCATACTACCCGTTTCGTCTAAAAAGTCTCGGATATCTTTTATTAAAGCCATTTTTTCAATATTTGAAATTTAACACTATATAGGCTGCATGATTAGCGGTAAGCTTATTATTCTTTATGATAAACTCCATTGCCGGAAATGATCATGTCGGCCAATTGCTCATCAAGATGATAAATATCCTTCCTGAAATTTAAACGGTTTTTCCTGTCTATAAATGCGGTAAAATAGGCTATGAAAACCGGAACTTTGTTCTTTAAGGTCACAAAATGCTGCTTCCCTGACGCCATTGCACTGTCTATTTTTATTGGGGTCCATAGCTTATTATTACTTAAGAGGAAATTCGCGAGTTTAACAGGTGCTTCAATACGGATGCAGCCATGACTAAATACCCTGGACGACTCTTTGAACAAGGATTTGGAGGGCGTATCATGTAAATAAATATTGTAGCTGTTTGGAAACAGGAATTTGACAAGCCCTAATGAATTATCTGGTCCCGGATTCTGCCTCACTACAGGTGTATTATTATTTGATCCTATTATTTCAAGATGATGTTTAGCCAGATAGTCTTTATCTTTTTTTATAGCAGGTAGTACCTCTGCTATTACGATTGATTCTGGGACATTCCAATATGGGCTAAATACAACATATTTAATCTGGCCATAGAATACAGTAGTGGGGTGAACCTTCTGGCCAACTACTACCTTACAACTCCACAATAGGCTATCGCCATTGTAAACGTGTAATTTAAATTCCGGGATATTCACAGCTATATAGGTTTTTGTTAAATTTATCGGTAGCCACCGGCTTCTTTCCATATTTACCAGTATCTGCCTGATCCGCATTTTTAACGGAATATTCAACTCAGCCATAGTTGACTTATTAAGTAAGCCATCAATAAATAGTCCGTTACGGTCCTGGAATTGTTTAATGGATGTTGTGAGTTCTTTGTCGTAAACGCGGTTGGTTGTATCTCCCTTATAATCTTCCAGCTGGTATAAACGTTTTTTGACCGCGGTAATAACAGATACAGAATCTCCCAGAAGGGGGCGTTTATTATTAATTAAAATAGGCTGCCAGTTTTCTGCAGAATCCAATGTTTTGTACTTTCTTAAGTATGTTCTTAAGAGTTCATATTGCCTGTAAACTGGTTCATTAGCAATTAGTTGTGTGGTTGGTTTCTTCAAAAGACTATCCAGATATTGATTATAATCAATACTTTTCCTGGGTACATACCATCCTGATGCGGTACTTACAGAGGTATCCATACCTTCAAATGCAAGTTTGGAAAACTCAAAGTATTGGGATGTCAGCATCAGTTCAAGAAAGATGGATGGTGACGTTCTATTAGATTTAGTTTTAACTTCATCTATTAAGGAATCCAATGCTTTTTGGTAGGGAACCAGTTTGTAAATGCCATCAGTCTCCAGATTGGCCATCCGCATGGATAAATTGCCGGCTTGTTCAATGAGTTTATCTTTGCTAAACCATGCAAATGAGTAGTTCCGTTTGCGATAAAAAACCCTGATCTGTGCTTCATAAGCTTTGATATCAGGGTATTTATTATAAAAATTAATGACTTCGGTGCTGTCAAAAACTAGGCTTGATTGTTTATTAAAGTTCCCTTTTATCGTCTTATCCCAATCCTTGATCAAAGAATCAGACTGCGTTATTTTTTTCACTTCCTGCCCGCAACTGCTTATTAAAACACTGCAAAGTATAACCAGGATGTTAATTTTAAGAATTCCGTAAGTCATAGTCATAAAAAATTTTATTAGTTATAACCGGGGTTTATTCAAAAACCTTGAGTTACCTAAACATTGTTTTCATAGCATTAAACAGCACATCTACATGATGGTCGCCTTTATAGATAAGAGTTGGTTGTTTATCCAGCTCTAACAGTTCGTAAACAGCTGTCTGCGCTGTCCTTACGGAGTATTCCACAGTAAATACAACATCATCCGGTACTTCAGCAAACTGGCCTATAAAGGCTAAATTTTCTGATATTTCCGGCACAACCTGCGGTCGGTCTCCCGTTGTCCTTGTTAAAAACTGACTGGTGATATAAGGCAGCATACAAGGGATACAATTTGATGTTTTTAATAATTTATCCGAGACTTCGTCAAATTTAAGATGTGAAAATAACTCAGTCAGTATTTCAGCACCTGTACAATCAGCCATTTTCTTTTTTACGAAATTACCCTCTTTGTCTTGAAACAGGCCATATCCCCAAAAGACGGTTACGTTATCCGGCTGGCCGATAAAGTGGGGCTGATAAGCCAGGACAATTGACATGAGCCAATTGGAATCCTTGAAAGTTACCAGTCCACCGGTTCCGGCTTTATTGCCTGAAAACTCTTCCATCAGGTCAAAAAATTCTGTGCCCTGGCAGGTTACTGTAAACGATTCCCATTTCGATTCGTCAACACGGCTATCAAAAACTGATGGATGCCCGAACTGGTCACTGTTTTTAGCAATAGCTTCCCATAATTTCCAGCTGCCGTCTCTTTTGTCAGTAATTAACCTGGGAGCGGAATCCATTAAACCCAAACTTGAATCAGCCGTCATGGATCCTATGGTTACCAGGACCAAATCGTTTAAACGAACTTTTACAGATTTCGATTTACCATCCTTAATTAACTGAATGGATTGAACGGTTTTCTTTTCTCCAGTTAACGAAAAATCAAGATCTGTTACTCTGGTGCCCAATTCAAATTGAACGCCTTGCTCTTTCAACCATTCAATCAAAGGCCGGGCCAGCGAATCGAATTGGTTATAAGGTGTGCGGTCAACACCGGCCAACGTGTCGATACGTTTAAATTCGTGAATAAAACGGTGAATGTATCGTTTGAACTCTAAGGCGCTATGCCAGGGCTGAAACGCAAACATGGTATCCCACATGAACCAGAAGTTGGTTTTGAAAAAATCCGGCTCAAACCATTCGTTGATGCGTTTGGTGCCGAGATGGCTTTCGCTTGCGGCCATCATTTCAACCAGATCAAGCCGATCCTTGGTGTTGAATCCCATGGTGGAAACGTCCAATATTTGTCCGTCTTCAACTAGGCGGGCTTGGGAATGTGTCTTGATGTTCTTGTTAAATGCTTTAATTTCATCAAGAACCATTATACCGGGATCGCCAAGCGATGGAATAAAGGAAAAAAGATCGTAAGTACACACATAGCTAAAATTCAGCATCCGACCTCCACGCATAATGTAGCCGTCTTTCGCTGATCCGGCACCATCAAGACTGCCCCCGGCTATATCCATTTCTTCATAAATGGTGATATTGGTGGGATTAATACGCCCATCTCTTATAAAGTATGCTGCACTGGCTAAAGAAGCGATCCCGCTACCTATAAGATGAACTTTGCGGTGCTGGATAGGATTGACGTTGTTTTCTGTAGTACTCATTTGTTTTTAATTAAAACGTAAAAGGGGAATAAGAAAATTATAGATGCTAACCTCAGCTAATCAGTATAGTCTATTAACAGGTTATTGTAAACCCCCCATACACAAAGGACGTTTCATGCCATTCTTTCCGCCTTTTCCATTTGATAGAAAAAAATGAACGATACCATTCAGAATGACTTTATTAACTGAAACTTTAACCTGAACATCCTGGTTGTAGAAGCCAGTTGCGCGAAATCACGTGTTCAATTTTTACCTTTTCAATATCGTCAGGGCAATCAGTTTCAATGGTTTGTAAGTACTTTAATGCCATCTTGACTGTTGGTTTTCATTGGGCTAAACATTTATGAAGAGTAACCGAAGGTCGGGTTATTCTGATTGGTCATCTTTTTATCTGGCTAAGTCATCGGTTATTATGCGCTTACGTTCCTGGTATTCATCGTTTGTAATTTGTCCGGAAGTA